>CAZJOH010000036.1:0-22200 GCA_964547575.1 uncultured Clostridium sp. | reverse complement strand
TTCACGAAACCGCATGGAACCTTGAGCTCAACTATCAGAAGAAGATGTGGGAGCTCAAGGCAGATAAGGTTGAGGTTATTGAAAGCAACGCCGTAAGAGGTATTCTGCGTGCAACCTACACCTTCAACAAATCAACAATCACTCAGGATATAATCCTTTATCAGAACGGTGAAAGCGTTGTATTTGATACAACCGTTGACTGGCACGAGAGCGATAAGGTTCTCAAGGCAGGCTTTGATGTTGCTGTTATTGATACCGATGCAACTTACGATATTGCTCACGGTGCAACAAAGAGACCTACACATTGGAACACACTCTATGACCTTACAAGATTTGAGGTTGCCGCTCACAAGTGGGCTGACCTTTCCGAAGGCGGCTACGGCTGCAGTATCATTAATGACTGCAAGTACGGCTATGATATTCACAACAGCCACATGAGAATTACTCTTATGCGTGCTCCCACCTGCCCCGACAGAACAGGCGACCACGGCATCAACACATTCAAGTATGCCTTCCATCCCCATAAGGATGACTGGAGATATGATACCGTTCAGCAGGCGATTGCATTCAACGTTCCTCCCGTTGCGGTTTACAACGCAGAAGAGAACAAGGGTGTAATTGACGGCGAAATGTGCTTCATCTCCGAGCTTTCCGAAAATGCTGCAATTGATGCCGTTAAGAAGGCTCAGGACGGCAGAGGTTATATTATTCGTGTTGTTGAAGAAGAACAGCAGAGAGGTGCTTGCTCAATCAAGCTCGGCTTTGATGTTGAAAAGGTTTACGAATGCAACATGATTGAAGAGGATAAGGCAGAAATCCCCTGCGATGGCAACAGCTTTGAATTTAATCTTAAGCCCTTTGAGGTTAAAACCTTCCGTGTAATCTGAATATGAAAATACCGCCGAGGTTCAGAAGAATCTCGGCGGCTTTGTTTATGACCTGATTATTTCAGCTTCGTTGCCGTGTAAATCATAGAAACGGGCAGTTATCGCACCGTCAGGAAGAGCAAAGGCAAAAGGTTTTTCGCTGTCAATTTTTATTATCTCGCTTCTTTCGTGATAAAATACCTCTATTTCTGATATTTCGATTTTATTCATTGAGCAGTAAGCAAAAGTATTGTTAAAGCAAAATTCGGCAACACAGTCATCCGTATAAATTCCACCGCCTGCTTTAAAGAAATAACCGAAGCTCAAATCATCGCTTTTGGAATAAACCGAAAACACATGGTCATCAAGAGTTTCGGGATAAAAAAGCATAACGGCAATTTCATCGGAAACAGACTTTGAAACAAGCCAGTTTTCATTAATTTGCTGGGACTCACGTGCATCTGCTTCAAGCTTTTCTTGAGAAACTCCAATATTATCACGAACAAAGAAAAATCCGAAAACAAGTATTGCTGCAGCAGCGATAATACATAATAACTTTTTCAATAAATCACCCTTTCTCTTATGCCTCGAGTATCTATGTATATGTTACCATACACTGATACTTTTGTCAAGAGAAAGGGTGCATATCTTATTTATAAACGAATTCGTAAACCTTTGCCCATGAGTGAACTCTCTTGATGTTCCATTTTTTAGGCATCATCGCACACGCCGCAATAGCTTTACCCATACTGACACCGCAGGCAATAATTTTTTTGAGAAGTTCAGGGTCATTGCATACCTGCCTTGCTTGATTAATCAACGCTCTCGGATCAATATTCATACTGCCGAGTCCCGTAAAATCAGCACCGATTGTCATCAGATTTTCGTTCAGTATGCCCTTTTCAAATACATAATCAACCTCTTCGGGAGTAAGGCTGAGAAGCAGAAGCTTGCCGCATGCAAGAGGTGCAAGCCCTGCACCGAGTTCTTTATAATAACCCTGCTGATATTTCCAGAGAGTAGCTGCGGTAAAGGACTGTTTTTTATCCGCAATAACGGCATTGGCAAGAATTCTTGCCGCCTTAAGACTGTTGGCAATACCCGAGCCAATAAGAGGAACGGTCATAAAAGCACAGTCACCTATAGCTGCATATCCGTCGGCAACCATAATCGAAAGAGGCTGACGAACGGGAATTTCAACAAACTGACCGCCTCGGAGAATTTCTTTGCCGAGTCTGGGATTGGTTTCACGAAGATAATCGGAGAAACGCTCAACATCTTCCATGGTAAAATCATTGAAACGACCCATAAGAAGGTCGGTATGGTCATTTTCGGAAGCAATCCAGTTAACTCCGAGCTCACCGCCTGCAAAAAGCATAACCTTGAACTTCGCTTCAACCGCCTCATCACTTGCTTTGTTGAAGAATGCACGGTATATTGTTATCTTTTCTTTTCTTGCAACCTCTTTTTCAATCCCGAATTCCTCAGGAAGATTCATACGCACGGGAGAATTCATACCGCAGGAGTCAATTATAAGGTCACCGTAAATATCGCCTTTTTCGGTTTTGATGCCCACAACTCTGTTGCCGAGAATAACGGGACCGAGGACCTTGCATTCATATTCAATTTTAACCCCGCATTCAAGGGCATGATTTATGAAATGCTCATAGATATCCCTGCGCTCCATCTTGATTTCAAGCTTATCCTCGGGAACATGCTGATGCAGACCCTTTGTCATTGAAGGACCGTAAAATGTCATATCCTCTTTATATTCAAACTTATCTTTGGGAGGCATCGGCATTCCTGCAATGCCGAGAGCATCGGGTGCAAAAATATCGGTCCAGTCATAGCCGAGAGTTCCCTCTTTTTTCTGTTCATAAACAGTAACATCAAAGCCTGCTCTTGAAAGAAGTGCTGCAGCTGCAATACCGCCATGACCCAGACCCGCAACAATAATTTTTTTGCCCATAACATTCCCCTTTCTTCATGTGTATTATAATTTTAACATATAAAAAAAGAAATATCAATGTGACAATTGTAACATAATGCGTTCAAAAATAACGGTTTGCACAAAAATCATGCAAACCGTTACATCGTTTTTATTTAATTATCTCTTTAGCGCTTGCGGCAAGTCCTGCAAGTCCCTGAATATCGCTGGGGATAATAAGCTTTGTTGCCTGACCGTCTGCTGCCGCCTCAAAAGCTTCAAGGCTCTTTATTGTAAGATAACCCTGACCGGGTGCAGCCTCGTTAATAAGCTCAATAGCCTTTGCCCTTGCCTGCTCAACCTTAAGAATAGCTTCCGCTTCACCCTCGGCCTCTCTGATTTTAGCCTCCTTGATAGCCTCCGCTGCAAGGATTGCACTCTGCTTTTCGGCTTCCGCTGCAAGAATCTTACTTTCCTTCTGACCTTCGGCAACAAGGATTTTACTTGCCTTCTCACCCTCTGCGGTAAGGATAGCTTCACGGCGCTGACGCTCTGCCTTCATCTGCTTTTCCATTGCATCCTGAATTTCCTTGGGAGGAAGGATATTTTTAAGCTCAACTCTGTTCACCTTGATGCCCCACGGGTCTGTTGCTTCATCAAGGATACCTCTGATTTTCGCATTAATTATATCTCTTGAAGTAAGGGTATGGTCAAGCTCCATTTCACCGATGATGTTACGAAGAGTTGTTGCGGTAAGATTTTCGATAGCAGAAAGAGGTCTTTCAACACCGTAGGTAAACAGCTTGGGGTCGGTAATCTGAAAGAAAACGACCGTATCAATCTGCATTGTTACGTTATCCTTCGTGATAACGGGCTGGGGCGGGAAATCAACAATCTGCTCTTTAAGAGAAACCTGCTTTGCGATTCTCTCAATAAAGGGAATCTTAATATGAAGACCCGTCTGCCAGGTTGCGCTGTATGTTCCGAGTCTTTCGATAACATACGCTTTGGACTGCGGAACAATTTTAATGTTTAAAACAACGATTAAGATAATTAAAAGTGCAAGTAAAATTAAGATAAATCCGCCTAAAAACTCCATAGTTATTTCCTCCTGAATTCATATTTATTTTGATTTAATTCTGTGCCTTTACAATGAGCTTTACTCCTTCAATTCTCTCAACGGTTACACGCTCATCTTTTCTAAATACCGAACCGTCTGAAGAACGTGCAGTCCAGGTTACACCGTTAACATGAACCTGACCTTTTCCCTCGATGTTATCGATATCCTCGGTAACAACGGCAGTCTGCCCGATACATCGATCGGCATTGGTGGGCTGAATTGTTTTTTTCGTGGCTTTTCGCACGAGAGGACGGGTTGCAATCAGAGCAACAACGGAAACGGCAATAAAGATTATCCATTGCAGCCATTGCTGCAAACCGCAAAGCTCTGCAATCAATGCGGCTGCCGCACCTGCGGCAAACCATATTGTTACGAGCTGGGCGGTTACCGCCTCAACGATAACGAGCACTACGAGCAGAACAATCCAGAAAATCAGCATTGCGTATTCCATAAATTCTCCTCCTCCATAGTATTTACTCAATATATGTGAGCTTGCATTTATTTTACCACTTTTTCTTTTAAAACACAATAGTTTTGAGATATATGTGCAAGGATTTTACAAATCGTACATAAATCAGTCAAATAAAACCGATACGGTATTATAAACGAATTCAAATGTCTGCCTGAAAAGCGGCTTTGAAAGCAGGCTGTAGAGCCATGCCGGAGAATCATTTTCAAGGCGGCTTTTGAAGCCCTTTTCTTCAAACCCCGTTGCACCGTTTGCCTTGCCGTTATCAATCATAATATCAAAATCGGTAACGCAGAACAGATTAAAACTGCCGATTTCCATATAGCTGACGGTTATTTCTGCAGGCACAGCTCCGACCTTCGGAATTTCGCCGCTGAACGGAATCTCCACAGTTTCACCTGCCTCAACAGTACTTGTATCAGCAATATCGAAGGTTAAGTCCACGCCGTTTATATTAACTGCGAATATTTTTATGCCATGCTCGGTTGAGAGATTCTCAACAATCAGCTTTGAATCCTGCGATGAAAGATATCCCGTGCCGCTTTCATTGAATTTAACATGAATACTTCTTGAAGCATGCTTTGAATATTCAAACTGCGGATAATCGGGATCAGAATAAACATCGGTTATTTCATCGGTAAGCAAAAGCTTTGTTACAAGCGAACGGGTATATTCCTCATAGTAATACTGACCGTGATACTGTCCGTCAACAAACCATGTGTTTTCGGGAAGATACGCACTTGATGCATCGACCTCCATAGATGGAGAAACATGGTTGTGCACGGGATTTGTGCAGGTTGTTTTGACGCCCGTATAACCGTCCGCAAATCTCATTCCGAGTGGTGCGCAGGTTGCACCGCTTACAGCATATGCAGGCAGAATAACATCGCCGTTAAGCTTGCCGCCGAGCGCAAGCTCGCTGCCCGTTGAGCAGAGAATTGCAACATCAACACCGTTCGTCTGCGCATTTCTTAAGGTCTGAGGAATGGAAGGCATAATTTCATAATGAATTTTATCAGCCTTTTCAATAAGCTCCTTGCTCTCAGCGGGGTCAAGAAAATCTGCCTTGAGTTCATCATATAATTCAACGGAACAAAGCGACCATATACTGCCCCAGTATTTGAGAGCGCTCATTATACCGTCGCTTGCACTTTCTGTTATATCGTTTATGCTTTCAAACTCAGCGTTTTCAAACCATCTTGCAACATCGCTCTCACCCGCAAGAATCGTTTCAAAAAACAGAGCAATATCACTTATCGGAAAATCGACTTCGCCTCGCAGAAGCTTGTCGGGGATATCTGTTCCGCCGATTGCAGGAACACTCGTTATATATTTACTGACCGATGAATCTCCGTAGAGATAAAGATATGTTGAAGAAATAAGTCCGCCGAAGCTGAGAGAGAAAATACGCACCTTATCGGAATTTGTATAATCCTTTATATCCTCAACAAAATCATTGAGCTGTGAGGCTAATGTTATTGCATCAAGGCGTGAATCATACTGGAACATAAAGATTTCCGAGGGGTCATAAAGCTCTGCAAGATATTTACTGAAATTCACCTCATACATATATTCTTCACAGCCGTTATTAAGCATAAATTCGATATTTGAAGCTGCGGGATTGTTTGGATAATGAGAAACGTTATAAACCGATGTGCCGTCGGGATTAAAACGCAGCTTTTCGAATACAGCGCTTGCACCCTCGCCTATTGTTTCGCCGAACTCTTCGGTTCTGCCTACGAAAGCACCTGCGAGAGTTTTGAGAAATCTCGGCAGATCATCTTCTATTCTGCCCGTAATCTTATCCAAATCGGGAATCCAGAGCTTTTCTTCATTTTCCGTTCCGTATTCATAATAAAGCTGCGAACAGAGAAAACCGGAAATAAGAATAATCGGGTCATCGTTCTTTTCTGATGCAGAAGCACCGATTGTAAAGCACGGAACAAGAATCGCAATACACAATATCAGAGCAACGGTTTTTTTCATTTCATCAACTCCTTCGCATCCGTTGTTACAATAAAATTTTATCATATCAATATATATGTTTCAATGAAATAATTATAAATTTTCTTGTAAAGTTTTCTCCAAATCTATTGTTTTAAAATCAATTTCGTAGTATAGTTTATTTTGAAGGGAGTTTTATAAATGAATGAAATTTTCAACGGCATTCCCCTGCCCGAAAGGGACAATCCTATTGAATACTATTGCGCAAGAGGTACTTACCTTCTGATTTACGAAAACTGCACCAAAGAGGACTATGAAGCCGAATGCATAAAGGCTGAAAATTGCGGCTTTACATTCTTTGACAGTTTTGATATTAACGGAAATCACCATAAAACATACCGTAAAGGCATAATGCTGCATATTTACTTCTGCGAGAGCGAGAAAAAACTGCGTATTATCGCAGACCCTTCAAAGGAATGCTACAACACGAAGCCCGAAATCTGCGCTTCAACAAGCAAAACAACTCTCTGGCAGTTTGAGGTTGACCATGCACTCATCGACTGCGGAATGTGCTACATAGTTCGTTGCTGTGACGGCAGCTTCTTTGTTATAGACAGCGCCCATATGTATTCGGTAAATGATGACATCAGAATAATTGAATTTCTCACCAAAATAAACGGTGGCAAAAAACCCGTTGTTGCAGGCTGGTTTTTATCCCATGCACACGAGGACCATATTGCAAAATTTCTTGACATTGTTGAATATCACAAAAACGAAATTGATATTGAAACCGTCTACTATAATTTCCCCGATGCATATCACAGAGATTACAAATACTGGGGTGAGTGCAACCTCGGAATGGCGTTGCGTTTTGAAAGAGTTATGAACGAAAATCCGGACCTGAAGAAAATAAATCTTCATACAGGTCAGCATTTCTTTGTGCGTAATCTTGAATTTGTTACCCTTTGCACCCATGAGGATGTTTATCCCAATTCGTTCAGGGATTTCAACAATTCCTCAACCGCAATCATGATGTTTGTAAACGGAAGCAAGGTTTTATTCCCCGGTGACTGCTCTGCCGAAAGCGACAAGGTTCTTGTCGGCAGATACGGCGATTATCTTAAGTGCGATGTTGTTCAGATGTCACACCACGGTCATTCGGGCACATCACCCGAATTTTACCGTCTGGCTGATGCGGAATGCGTTTTGTTCCCGATAACGGAAATCAAGTTTTACGAAGAGCTTCCGAGGCAGGAATCAAACAGAGTTGCAATGGAAATTTCAAAGGAATATCACATCGCATCAAACGGCACGGTTGAAATTCCCCTGCCCTATATTTACGGACAGACTGTTGTTCATCCTGACGAAACCTTTGAGGATTTCAACGGAATTTTCAACCTCTGGTGCTATGAGTATACCGATGAATATAAAGAAAAGCTTTATAAGGAATTTCTTGAGAGAAGTAAAAGATAATCAATCCTCAGTCCTACGGACAGCTCCTTTGCCAAAGGAGCCCAAACAAGGTAAATTTATCGTAACAGCAAGATTCATGCTATCATGTTACAAACAAATAAAGCCCGCCGAAAAATCGGCGGGCTTCTTGTGTATATTATGCAAATATTTTAATTACCGTTTCTTTAAAACTATCCTTTGCACGGTATGTTTTTTTATGTTTACCGTTAACATATCTTTTGATTATCAAACCGCCATACAACAAACTTTTTGCGTTAACAAAAAGCTTTTCGGGAACTCCGTTATTGTTATATGTAACTTCATACCCTTTAATCACGGGAATGAAATGAACATCGGATATTTGCTGATTTAATTGCGTAATTTTTCTCACTTCACCGATAAATGAAGTAATACGAACACCGCTGTCGTAATCCTTTTTTATTATCGGAATCTCACTCATATTATACAAGCTCTACCGAATGGTCATACACGGGATACCACTTTGATGAGCCGAAGTTTCTTGCTCTGAAGAGAACCTCATCTTCATAAACTTCCATTTGGAAGCCCATGCCGCCCCAAGGCACACCGTAACGGTTAACTATCATATAAGTGGGAAGATTGATATAGTTAACGCCGTTGATTGTTTCAACGCAGGAGAAGCCGAAAACTTCTTCTACAAGAGGTCCGTTGATGCCTGTGTGAACATGACCGCTGATGAAAAATACATTTTCGTATTTTTCAAGAATGGACTGAACTCTGTCGCTGCAATCACCGAGACCGCCATCCTCCCAGATTTTATCCTGACCGTTAACGCCTTCAACGGGAACATGGCAGATAACAAACATAGGAAGTCCTCTGTCTGCTGCTTCTGCAAGAGAATCATCAAGGAACTGATACTGCTCCTCTGCCATATCGGGATGATCCCATGTATCCTCACCGTCATCAACAAGAACTACAAAACGGTAGCCGTTGATATCCATTTTATAATATGCCTTTTCAATCTGATAACCCGAGGGATTGAGTTCGTTATAAAGGTCAACAAATCTCTGTCTTGCGCCCTCCTGAGTTGTATCCTCAACGTGGCCTACATCATGGTTGCCCATTGCGGTTACCCAATGCTCTGCGCAATCACTATCCGCCATAATTCTGAAGAAGCTTTCAATTGAAGGTCCGTCGCCGTAGTTTGTAAGGTCACCCGAAACAATAAGAGCGTCAATTGTATCGACCGAACGTTCAAGGTCGTTAAGACCGTTTGCCCATACCCATTCGCCGATAGGCCAATCAACGTCGATATGAACATCGGAAACTATCGAGGCATTGAGAAGGCAGTCCTCTCTCTGCGTTGCAAGCTCAAGAATATCCATGCTCTTGAGTATTTCACTGCTCGGGAATACCGTAAGGAGCAGAGATACAATAAGTGAAATTACTGTTTTAATTACTAACCACATGATAAATCATCCTTTCTTTATGGTTTATTATAACATAATAATCAAGTTTTTCAAGATTTAATCGTGAGTAATCCGGAATTCGCAGAACATAACGCCCATAATCGGCTCAGCAAATTCAAGGTCAATGCAGCCGTTATGAATAACCTCACGGGGAATTATGTATTCTGCGGTTTCAAAACCGGGTGCAAGCATAAGGCGGTCATACTCTTCATCTCTCTTGCCGCCAAATTGTGTACCCTCATAGATAACGGTTCCGTTTGCGGTGATCTTATGACCCTTGAGTGCATCGTTTTTCTTGCTGACAAAGCTGATTTTCAGCTTATAGTCGCCGTCAAAATCAAGTCCGCCGACCTTGCACTTAAATGTAAGGTTATCATAAACCTTGAACATGGCGGTCGGCATTGAGCCGTTATTGACATCGGGTCTGTCACCCTGAAAATTCATATAAATTTCGCCCGTCTGAGTTACGCCGCATTCTTCAAGTCCGTTGAGTGCAACGGAAAAATAATATTCATCGCTGCGAACTTTGTTGCGGTTTATAACGGCTTTCATTGTTATTTCGGGATTATCGGTTTCTGTCGCATAATCGAGCCTGCCGAGAAGCCATTTTCTGTCCGTTACGGGCAAATCCATGGTTTCGAGGATTGCACCCCTCTCCCAGTTATCGGCACAGTAATTTTCAACATCACTCTGAAGTCCGATAAGCTCGAAAAGAGTTTTTGCAAGAGCGGTTATATCCTCACGCTGCTTTTTATATCCGGCATCGAAATCCGTTTCAAGGATTTTTCTTGCATTATCAAGTCTGCCGTTCATTATTTCATTTTCGGCAAGCTTGATAAGATTCAGCTCAAAAATTCTTCTGCGGCGAAGCACCCAATCGCACTTTGCACGCATGAGAAGCTGCAAAAATCTCCAGTTTTTATTGAGGAACGGATATTCCTCTGCAAGCGATTCGAAGGTTTCAAGCGTTCTGTCTATAGTCGGATTTTCCGCAGGGTCGCATTGCCAGTTAAGCTCGAGAGAAAGAATGCCGTCGGCAATTTTCTCTGCATCCGCACCATAGAAAAACAGTCTGCTGTAATCAAGCAGAGTTGTTCTTAAATCGCAGTCAGGATTATAATCCATATCAGCCCATACAGCTTTGTTAACATCGTCAGTTATACCCTCGGAATAGCTGACGGAACCGATAACATATCTGCGTGTCAGGCGGTGAATCTGACGGTATTCACGGGGTCTGGGATTTGTGCATTCACGGCTTAAACCGGTAGTCAACGCAAAATGCCAGTCATCCCTGTCAAAATGCACGGGGTATTCACATCTCACATTATGAGTAATATCGGGATAAAGTCTTATGGGATATTTTGAAGGCAGTCTGCGGCGAAGCGTTTCAAGGTCAAAAGCGTGATTAGGTCCGTGGATAACGCCGTCAATCTCATCGGGCAGCTTTTCCATTTCTTCAATAAATTCCTCGCCCCATGTAGGAATCGAATGAGGCTGCTGGGCAGAGGGCCACATCTGCGCATTCGGGTGCGATTTTTTTAGAGCCTTTGATATTTCTTTACATCTCAAAATAAATTCATCGGGATAATATTCACCGGGGTCGCCTCCCGGCGGAAAAACAACATCGAGTCTGGGAATTGTTTCATATAATCTGCCTCGTCTTTCGGCAGCCTCGGTAACGGTTTCACCGTCATTATTCGGATGCCACAAGGAAACATCAAGGTCAAATTCATCAGCCATTTCGGTTGCTTTGACAAGGAATTCCTCCTCGTCATATTTCATAAGTCTGTTTCGCCTGGAAACACCTTTTTCATAAGGGATATGTTCAACCGTATTGGTACCGAAAAACATCATATCGAGATAGTATCTGCGGTAATCGTCATATGTCCATGCATCATAGGTGTTAGGCGTTGTTCTGTAACCGACCTGATGCCCTCTAATCAACTTATCCGCACGGTAAACACCTGTAATATCCTCCGCAAGAGAAGGAACACCACAGACGGAAACAAGCTTGCGCAGGAACATTCCAAAGCCGTAAATAAAGCCTCTTATTCCGCTTGCACTAACCGTAACAGCCGCATCATCAACCGTAATGTCAAACCCGTCTTTAGGAATATCGGAATTTGTCAGAAATCTGAAGTTCGCTTCCTCTTCCGTGCATTTATCGGGAACGGCATTAGTTCTGATTTTTATCTCTTCCGAAAACAGCTCCGATGCTTTTTTCGCACTCTCTGTATCTGCAAAAACTGACAAAACTTTAAAATCAATCATTTTTATTCTCCATATCTTCAATCAACTACTATTTCTTTGTTACAGACCTTAAATTTCTGCGCTGCAATCAATATGCACTTTGCCTTGTCGGTATTGGGCGTTATGTTGCATAGCGGCAGTTCCCGACCGCACAGTCCGATACCGTATATAATCATGGCAATAAGTCATATGCAAACTTCTGAATGCCCGTAAGATTTCCCGTACCATACAGAGCAAAGTATTTAGTAAATAATAACATATGATTTTAAGCAATGTCAATTAATGAAAAAATGATTTCAATTAATTACAAAAATCAAGTAATATTTTTATGCAAAGTGCAATATAATACAGTTGAGGAACAAGCTTAAAAAGCCGTATAATTGCAGCCGAAAATTTTCCGGCATATATTTTATAATTTTTTTGCAAAAACTATTGACTTTTTCTGCAAAGCGTGTATAATTATAAAGCACTTAGCAAACAGATATCGCGGAGTAGAGCAGTTGGTAGCTCGTCGGGCTCATAACCCGGAGGTCGCAGGTTCAAGTCCTGTCTCCGCAACCAAAAAACACAAGCCATCCGTCAGGGTGGCTTGTGTTTTTTGCAAATTTTGGGTTGAATTCTATGCACTCTGTATTTATAATAGAATCATCGGAGGGGTTAAAATGAAAAAAAGCAATACAACATCCCCAAGCATTGAAATAAAATATATGCTCGGCATTGACGGCGGCGGAACAAAAACCGAATTTCTGCTGACCAATCTATACAGAAACAATATCAAAAGGCTTGTGCTTGGTCCGTCAAACCCCGTCAATATCGGAATAGAAAACACAAAAGAGATTCTTAAAACCGGCATAACACAGCTTTGTGAAGGTATAAATTTTTCTGAAATATCGCTTTTTGCAGGTCTTGCAGGAGGAATTACGGGCAATAACAAAAAAATTATCGGTGATTTTCTCTCAGATTTCGGCTTCGGAGCATTTGATAACGGAAGCGACACCGAAAACGCATTAAAAATCGCCTTGGACGATGAGGACGGCATTGTCGTTATTATCGGAACGGGTATTGTTGCCTTTTGCCGGAAGGACGGCTCATACCGCCGCATCGGAGGCTGGGGATACCTGATTGACAAGGGCGGAAGCGGTTTTCACTTCGGCTCCGATGCATTGAATTCCGCACTCAGTCATATTGACGGCAGAGGAGGCAGTCAGCTTATTTTATCGATTATTGAAGAGCAGTTAAATAAGCCTCTTATCGATGCAATTCCCGATATTTATACAGGCGGTGCATCTTATGTTGCATCATTTGCATCTGCTGTTTTTGAAGCCTCTAAAAGCGGTGATAAAGAAGCTGAAACAATCATCGTCAGAAACGCCCGTGAAATTGTGCGTTTAATCCGAACGGGGCTTGAATTCGCAGAAAATAAAGTTGTGCTTTGCGGTGGTCTGTGCAAATACAAGGACATTTTAGAACCGTTTTTGATTAAAGAATTAAACGATAACATCAATCTGATTTTTTCAGATGAGCCGCCGGTAAACGGTGCAATAAAGCTTGCAAAATCAATTATTCAAGGGTGAAAATATGCTGAAAACTGAAATGAGAAATCCCCGTACATACGGCATCGGCGATATGCCTGCCTATGATATTTTAAAAATTATCAACGACGAAAACAACAATGTCATATCCGCCATAGATAAGGCTTTGCCTGAAATTGAAAAGGCGTGTGATTTCACGGCGGATGCAATTAAAAACGGTGGCAGAGTTTTCTATATCGGAAGCGGCACATCGGGCAGGCTCGGCGTGTGCGATGCCGCAGAGTGTCCTCCCACCTTCGGCGTGCCTTACGATCTTTTTAACGGAATAATCGCCGGCGGAGACAGCTGCATGTTCAAAGCTGCAGAAAACGCAGAGGACAATGCTGAAATGTCGGTTAATGACCTTAAAATCCGTAATTTCGGCAGCAAAGATATATTAATCGGAATTTCAGCTTCCGGTTCGGCTGCATATGTTATTTCGGCTGTAAATTATGCAAAAAGCATCGGTGCAAAAACAGTTTCCGTTACCAATAATCCGGATACGGAATTGGGCAAAGTTGCAGATATAGATATCTGTGCCGATACCGGTCCCGAGGTCATCACGGGTTCAACAAGAATGAAAGCAGGCACCGCTCAAAAAATAATTCTGAATATGATTTCAACAACAGCTATGGTAAAGTGCGGCTGCGTTTATGAAAATCTCATGATAAATCTCAAACCCACCAACAAAAAGCTCCGCAAAAGAATGATAGGTATCGTTGTTGAAATTCTTAAATGTACCGAAGAAAAAGCAGAGAATTTGCTTGAAGCAAGCGGCTGGAATATCCGCCTTGCAGTTGAAGGAGAATGATATGGCTGTTTACAGAATTGCCGAAAACGGTGAAAGCAATTTTCACATTGTAAATCATCAATATTCCGATGAAACGGTACGTTATGCCGCTTCGGAATTGCAGAAATATCTGCTTAAAGCAACCAATGCCGCTATCCCCTATTACTCGGACAGATGTCCGATGAGGGGTCCTGAAATCCGCATAGGTGAAAATGTAAGAGGTGAAACGGCTGTTGAAGCCGACCTCAACCCCGAGGGCTTCTGCATCAGAGGCGACGGTGAGCATATAACAATCACAGGCAAAACCTCAAGAGGCGTGCTGTACGGTGTATACCGTTTTCTTGAAATCTTCTGCAATTTCCGCTGTTTCACAAAGGATATTGAGCAAATCGACTCAATGGATATACTTGAAATAGAGCTTGAGGAAATAAAGGAAGAACCCGCATTTGAGTTTCGTGACGCATACTTCCGAAACGCTTTTGACGGCAGCTTCGCATCCAGAAGCCGCCTGAATTCAGGACTTTGCGACATATCAAAAGCGAAAGGCGGCAGGGTTAAATGGTATAATTTTCACCATTCTTTCTGCGACCTGGTACCTGAAAGCCTTTATTTTGACAAACACCCCGAATACTATTCCGAGGTTGACGGCAAAAGAGTGCGTGACAGTCAGCTTTGCCTTACAAATCCCGAGGTACTGAAAATTGCCGAAGGCACGCTTCGCAGATGGATTAAAGAAAATCCCGAATGCACCGTTTTTTCCGTTGCACAAAACGATAATAAGCTGCGCTGCACCTGCCCGAAATGTTCCGCTCTCGAAGCAGAAGAGGGCAGCCCTTCAGGTCCGATTATTCATTTTGTAAATAAGCTTGCCGATGCGGTAAAGGCAGACTATCCCGAAGTGCTGCTGCACACCTTTGCTTATCAGTATTCACTGCCTGCGCCAAAAAAAGCAATTGCACGGGATAACGTTATAGTAAGACTTTGCTCAATCGATTGCAGATATGACAAACCTTTTGAAATTCTTGCAAATCAGAATCCTGACGGCTGCGAAGCGATCTTTGTGAACGCTCTGAACGATTGGAAAAACCACGCCGACAGGCTTTATGTTTGGGATTATGCAGTTAACTTTGAAAATTATCTTCAGCCGTTCCTGCATTTCCATACACTTGCAAAGAACATAAAATTTCTTGAACATACAGGCGTAAAGGGTCTGCTTGAACAGGGCAATTTTTCTTACGGCGGCGGTGCTGCTTTTGATGACCTTAAGGCATATATAATCAGCAGACTGCTCTGGAATGCAGAAACGGATATTGATAAAGAAATGAATCTGTTTTTTGATGCGGTTTACGGCAAAAATGCAGGAAAATTCATAAAGGAATACGTATTGCTCATGGAAAAAGCATGTTCAACCGCTCCCCTTTCGATTTACCAGAATCCCGATGCGGAATATATAACCGATGAGCTTGTTGATAAATCTGATATGCTTTTTAATGAAGCCATGCAGGCGGCGGAATCTGATGAAATCCGCAAACGTATTGAGAGGGAATATCTTTCCGTCAGATTTTTGCAGCTTGCACGCATGGAAATGAATGCGCCTGACCGCACGGAGCAAATCGAAAAATTCTTTTATGATGTAAAAAAATGCGGAATGACGGAGATAATGGAACGTGCATCGCTTGCAGTTTCAAAGCAATGCATGATTAACAGCCGTTATGCCACCGATCATACGGGCGAATACAGAGTATATTACATAATGCAATAAAAGAAATACGGACGACCGGTCGTCCGTATTTCTTTTTTCAATTGAGCTTCAAGCCGTAAACGGCAACATTCTTTCGCTCTTCAAGCAGAGTGAAGCCGTATTTTTCATAAAAGCCTCTGCCTTTTTCATTGTGAATCCATACAGTTAGCATAACGCCCTTAACGCCTTTATTTTTAAGGTGCTCAACAAGTACATCGGTCATTTGATGCCCAAGACCCATGCGCTGATATTCGGGAAGAACATCGATATGAAGATGTGCAGGGTATTCGTTTTTATAATCTTCCTGCGGAACTATCGATCTGAGGGCTGATTTTCTGCGGCGGAATTCCCATTTTTTGATTTTCGGATAATATTCATCTTCAAAGCGTTTTTTAAAACCTTCAAAATCTTCTGTGCAGATAACATAGCCTATCGCCTTGTCATTTTCATCGGCGGCAACAAAACAATTTTCAGGCTCCTTTTCAATATAATAATCGCAATAAACCGCAAGAGTAAAGTTTATTCCCCTTGCAGAGCTTTTGCATGGTCCCTCGCTGTTGAGGCAGACAAAACGTACATTTTCTTTATCCTTTGCTTCATAGGGTCTTACAGTCACGCCACCGCTTCCTTTCATTTTTTAAAATTCTAACATTTATAACCGTGAAAATCAATACACTTTTCCTATTTTATTGGTTGTATTATTATTCAAAATAGTGTATAATCAAAAACAGAGGTGATGCTTATGTTAGATGTTACCGCTTTTAACGGGCTTTTCGGTAACACTTTAATTAACTATGATGTAAATATAACATATTGCAATTCAAGGCGCACAACTTATTGCGAAAAGACACACAGATTCACCGATGAAAAATATATTTTAAACGTATCCGGCAAAAAAATCAGCATTGAATGCTCGGGAGAAAAAAGTGCTTTTTATGCACTGTGCGATATTGTAAAGCGATCGGATGAAAAATGTCTTTGCAACGGCGAATATATATGCGCACCGTCCTTTGCCGTAAGAGGCTATATTGAAGGCTTTTACGGCACTCCGTGGAGTCACGAAAGCCGAAAATCCGTTATGGAACTCATGGCAAAAAAACGCATGAACACCGTATATTATGCACCAAAAGACGACAGCTATCACCGTGAAAAGTGGCGTGAAAAGTATCCTGAAGAAGAGCTCGCAAGGCTCAAAGAACTTGTTGATGCTTCTAAAAAATATTACATGAATTTTTATTGGTGTATCGCTCCCGGACTTTCAATGAAATATTCAGACGAAGCAGAATTTGATGCACTTATCAAAAAAACAAAGCAGCTTTATTCGATAGGAATCACAGATTTCGGTCTGCTGCTTGACGATATTGATGAAGAGCTTGAATTTGAAGAGGACAAAAAGCTTTACGGCGAAACTGTCAATGCACATATCGAGCTGATTAATAAATATTATTCCTCACTTAAAGAAATCGACTGCTCGGCAAGGCTCACCGTTTGCCCCACCCTATATCACGGAAAAGGCAATGAATATTACATTTCAAAGCTCGGTCAGAATATTCCGCCGCTTGTTTCGGTTTTCTGGACAGGCAGAGATATCTGTTCCCGTGAGCTTACAAGCCTTGAAGCACTCAGATTCATTGAAAATACTCATCATAAGCCGCTCTACTGGGACAATTATCCCGTCAATGACTGCTCAATGTATAATGAGATGCACATTTCGCCTATTATCAACCGGGACAAGGATTTGCATAAATATTCCGAGGGAATAATTTCAAATTGCATGGAATATGCCGAGTGCTCAAAAATCCCCCTCATAACCTTTGCGGATTATCTATGGGACAGTGAAAATTATGATTCGCAGGCATCGTGGGAAAATGCAGTAAAACAAGTTATCGGCGAAGAAAACGCAGAAGCATTCACCGTTTTTGCAGATCACCTTTATACATCCTGCCTCAAAGATGCAAATTCAAGGCGTATGTATGAAGCATTCGATAAGATTGAGTCCGCCTTCAAATCAGGCGATAAACAAAAGGCCTTTTCTCTTGCAGAAGAATATATCGGCAAAATGTATGCCTGCAAAAAATATCTTATGCAAGATTTGCCCGTTTGCCGTGAGCTTACAAAGTGGTCAGAAAAATTTTATGTTGCCTGTGATCTGACAAGCGGGATTTTCAGATATATTCAAAGCAGAGATGAATCAATCAAAGAAGAGATTTTATCTCTGATTGATAAATATAACGCAATGCCGGCACGTCTTTCAAATGACACCGATATAAAAGGTGAGCTTAAAAATCTGTTCAAGGCAATAAATTAAAAACGGAGGTTATATTATGGCATTTATCACAAGATTGATTTCAGCAATTTTAGCAGTACTTATAGGACTTCCCCTGCTTCTCACTGCGGTTTTTCAGAGTCTTACAAAAACAGGCTATGAAAGCAGACCTGTTGAGGAAATCAGCGAAAATTTCCTTGAAGGCTCCGCAAACTTTATTGATGAAGCTGCGGCAGATTATTGGTCTGTAGGCTATGCACGCAGAGTTCTCACTCCCGATGATATTGATAATACAAAGTATTTCCTCGGCGGTTTTCTTAAATTCCCCGCTCAGGAGGCAACGGGTGTTGTTGATGATTTATGCGTAAGAGCAGTTGTGCTTGACGATAATTCCGGCAGAGGTGCGGCTGCATTCGCCTGGGTTGACGGTGTCGGCTTTATGAATGCAGATATTAAGGAAATCCGTGAAAAGCTCAGCGATATAACAGGCGAAGGCAAGCTGATAAGCATTGATGTCGGCTCAACCCACACCCACAGCGGCATCGACACTCAAGGCCTTTGGGGCAACATACCCTACAGCGGCAGAAATCAGGATTATATTGATTCCGTTATCGAAAAGGCTGCCGATGCAATAAGAACAGCTTATAACGAGCGCACCGAAGGTACACTTTATTATTCATCAAAATCCTACCCTGAAATGTTTTCGGACGGCAGAGACCCCTATTCGATTGACGAAAAAATCCACCTTTTCCGTTTCGTTCCGGACAGCAGCAGCAAAAAGGAAATATACATTGCCAATTTCGGTGCTCACCCCATTAATCTCGGCTGGAGCAACACCGAAATTTCGGGCGACTTTCCTTATTACATCGAACAGGCTGTAAACACTGCAAAAAACGCAGATTTCATATTCATTCAGGGTGCAATCGGCGGTGCAATTCATAACAATATGGGAGTTGAAAACGGCATTCCTGAGGATTTGACAAGCTACGAAAAGATGAAAGAATACAGCCTTCTCGCTGCCGATATTCTTTATGATCTTGCCGAAAACGGCAAAAAAGTTGAACCCATTCTCAATGTTGCCCATGCTCAGGTTGATTTTGAGGTCAACAATTTCATATTCCTGCTTGCAGAGCGTGCAGGTCTTTGCAATGTTTCCGCCTTCAAGGAGGACGGCAAGATTTATCTGACAAGCGAAATAGGCTATGTTGAGATAGGCAAAAACATTAAAATTGTTGAAGCACCCGGCGAAATACTGCCCGAGCTTGTTTACGGCGGATTCTTCTCAGCCGAAGAATCATACAACGGCACCGAATATCCCTATGCAGCACTCAACACTTATTTTGACGAGAGCGATGAGGTGCTTGTATTCGGACTTTGCAACGATGCGGTAGGCTATATTGTACCCGATAACGATTATTCGGCATCAAATGAAGAGGGGCACTATGAAGAAACAGTTTCGACGGGTTCATATTCCGCCTCGGCATTTTCAACGGCATTTGAGAAACTTATAAAAGCCTGGAGGTAATTTTACATGACGGTTATAAGATTTTTAGGCATTCCGAATCTTGTAAGAGGCATTATTTCTGCTCTTTTATCGCTGATAATAATTGTTATGCCTGCATCAATCTACACAACGGAAGAAGAATCCTCAAAGTATATGCTTGCAGGCGATGAGAACTTTTCTTATTCATCCGGCAGCGAATGGACATTCGGCTATGCAAAAGAAGTTCTCACTCCCGCCGATGTTACGGCAGATACATATTATATTGCAGGCTACAATGTTAATAATCCTGCTCAGGGCGTGCTTGACGATATGTATGCAAAAGCCGCTTATCTTGACGATAACACAGGCAGAGGCGGCGTTATCATATGTGCTATTGACTGCGTCGGCATAAGCCGTAAGGATATCAACGAAATAAGGCAGAAAGTAATTGAAAGCGGCAAAATCCCGGATATCAAATCCATCAACATCTGCGCAACACACACTCATTCTGCAATTGACACTCAAGGATTATGGGGCTATGATTTCTATGCAGACGGCAAAAATGAGGAGTTCATGAAATCCCTCAAAGAAAAAACCGCTGCGGCAATCATCGCAGCCTATGAAGCACGTGAAAACGGCAAGCTTTATTTCGGCACAGCCGAAGCCGAGGGTATGCAGGCTGACACAAGAACACCCATTGACTTTGATGCAACAGTTACAAGCATACGCTTTGAGCCTGCGGACGGCTGCAATGATTCATACATTGTGAATTACGCTTGCCATGCTGAAATGCTCGGCGCAAAAACAACCGTTGTAAGTGCCGATTTTCCTGCGTACATGGAGCAGGAAATCAACAGCCAGACGGGCGGTGCAAACGTTATGTTCATTAACGGTGCTGTCGGCGGACTTATCACAGGCGACAAAATCAACGAAATTCTCGATAAAAGCATTGACTTCGACTGCCTTGCGTACACAATAGAATACGGCAAAAAGGTTGCTAATCTGGTAATGGAAACCTGCAATGAAAAGGAGCTTGAGCCCGTTATCAATATCAAGTCACAGACCGTAAGTGTTGCATGCGATAATACAGCGCTTCTGCTCGCACGTTTTATCGGCGTGCTCAACAATGATGTGCTTCGAAGCGGCATAAATAAGGTTTCGATCATCACGGAAGTTTCGTATATGGAACTCGGCAACAAGCAAATCGGCGTTTATATGATTCCGGGAGAGCTTTGTCCCGAGCTTGAAAGCGGCAATTTCCTTTCTGCCGAAGAAGCCGCAAACGGTGTTGAAGCAGATTATAAGGTACTTTCAGAAATGTCAGACTGCGAACACACCTTTGTGCTCGGACTTTGCAATGATGAAATAGGCTATATCATTCCCGAAAACGATTTCCTGCTTCATGAATGGTTTCCTTACTTCAACATTTCATATGATGAAAACGGCAGAAAGCACTATGAAGAAACAAATTCGGTAGGCCCCGAAACGGCAGGCACCCTGCTCGAAGCTATGGATGAGCTGATTATTTCAGCAAAGAAATAATGCCTGTGCAGTATTCCGTATTTTTTAATAAACAGCACTGTGCAAAGAATAAAGAATAAAGTAATAGCTCTTCAGCCAGTTTAAAGGCTGAGGAGCTATTGCTTTATATGAAAGATTTTTGTATAATAGATTATGTGGCAGTGTAAGGTTAAAATGAAAGAACAGCTCCGGAAATCGCAGAAAATCATCACGCAACTAAGGGGAACTACCGTTTACTCTTTTTTGAAAGCGTAAGACCAGCGACCCGAGCAGGTGTAAGTCCGTTCAAAGCCGAATGAGGTCGGACAAAATCAAAGAAGAAAATAAACACGGAAATAATGCTGTTTGCGGATTTGAACAAAGAAATCAAAAACCCCTATCAGGAAGATCCGACAAATATCCGTGCAATCTGTTTCGGTGCGAACGGAGACATTCTCGGCAGTAATTTCCATAAGCAGGATATAATTGACATCCTTGATACATATACACCGTAAGGCGAATAATTTGAATGGTAAAGGATATGAAAAATGACTCTTGAAGAAAGAAAAGAACAAGTTAAATCTTATTTGGGTAAGAAAGTAGTTATAGGCATAGACAGACCCATTGGCTATATTCATAAAAAGAAAACGTATTCTCTTACATATCCCATTAACTACGGCTTCATACCCGGTGTGCTTGGAGGTGACGGTGAAGAACTTGATGTTTATCTGTTGGGCGTTAACGAACCTGTTTCTGAATACGAATGTGAAATTATAGCAATCGCTCACAGACACAACGATGTTGAAGACAAGCTTGTCGCCGCACCTGTTGGCATTAGATTTTCAAAAGAAGATATTGAAAATGAAATTCATTTTCAAGAACAGTATTATGATACTGAAATTGAGGTTATAGAGATATGATCGAAAAAGCAACAAGTAAAGATTGCGGCATATTAGCAAAGTTAGCAATACAGATATGGAGCAATCATACATTGGCAGAACTTGAAGAAGATTTTGCTGAAATAATTAACGGTAAAGATGCTGTGTGTTTTATAAAATACGTTGATAATGCGCCTGTAGGTTTTGCACAATGTCAGCTTCGTCACGATTATGTTGAGGGAACGCACTCATCTCCCGTCGGTTATCTTGAAGGAATATTTGTTGTTCCCGAATATCAGCATAAGGGATATGCAAAAGAACTGTTGCACGAATGTGAATTATGGGCAAAAGAAAAGGGATGTTCAGAATTCGCAAGCGACTGTGAACTTGATAACACCGATAGCTTTAATTTCCATATGGCAACGGGTTTTGAAGAAGCTAACCGTGTTATCTGTTTTAGAAAAGAGTTGGAGTAATCAATTATGACAAGAAAAG
>CAZJOH010000035.1:0-22275 GCA_964547575.1 uncultured Clostridium sp. | reverse complement strand
GCCGCCTGCAGCACCGCCCTTAACACCGAATACGGGGCCGAGAGACGGTTCTCGCAATGCAACCATAACATTCTTGCCGATTCTCTTAAGTCCGTCAGCAAGACCGATTGTAGTTGTAGTTTTACCCTCACCTGCAGGTGTGGGAGTAATAGCGGTAACAAGAACAAGCTTGCCGTCTTTTTTATCACTTTCATTAAGAAGCGAAAGATCAACCTTGGCTTTATAATTGCCGTACTGTTCAAGATATTTTAAATCAATACCTGCTGTATCGGCAATTTCTGTAATAGGTCTCATTTTAACGGACTGAGCAATTTCAATATCGGACAACATAAGAATCTTCCTTTCGTTTAATAAAATAAGGCAGTCTCATCCGTTGGATAAGACTGCCCAGACGGTCGGCATAAATCGGATTTTTTGCTCCATGCAGTACTCTGCTTTAATCCGTCAGTTACAAAAAATCCTTAAAATTTAATAAAAGTTTATCATAATTTAATTTCATTGTCAAGTACATAAACTTAACATTATATAACTGTTAAAATCCAAAATTTTTATCTGAATTTTAATTTTAAACAGTTGTTTTAAAATAATTAATATGCTATAATATCAGAAGCATTTAAAAAATGGAGGTTTTATCAATGAAATTCGATGTTGCCGTTGTAGGCGCAGGAGTTATCGGTTCTCTGATTGCAAGAGAATTAAGTCGCTACAACATAAAAGTTGCTCTCGTTGAAAAATGCAACGATATGGCAATGGGCACTTCAAAAGCAAACAGCGCAATTGTTCACGCAGGTTTCGACGCAAAGCCCGGTTCACTCAAAGCAAAAATGAACGTTGAGGGCACAGCACTTATGCCCGAGCTTTGCAAAACTCTCTCCGTTCCGTTTAAGCCGGTCGGATCGCTTGTTGTTGCATTTTCAGATGAAGAAACAGAAACTCTCAATGAACTTCTTGAAAGAGGAAAAGAAAACGGTGTTCCCGGTCTTGAAATTTATGATTTAAAAAAACTCCGAGAAGCCGAACCCAACATAAGCAACGATGCAAAGGCGGCACTCTGGGCACCTTCCGCAGGCATTGTATGTCCTTATGAGCTTACTATTGCTGCTGCTGAAAACGCTGTTGTTAACGGAGCTGAATTCATCAGAAATTTTGAAGTTAAAAAAATAGATTTTGATGGCTCTGCTTTTGTTATTTCAGACGGAACAAATCAAATAACTTCAAATTATATTATCAATGCCGCAGGTGTATACTGCGATGAAATTGCAGCTCTCATCGGTGATACTTCCATTCATACACAACCCCGTAAGGGTGAATATATGCTTTGCGATAAATCAATCGGAAACCTTGCAAATCACACTATTTTCCAGTGTCCCTCAAAAATGGGTAAGGGTATTCTCGTAACTCCTACTGTTGACGGAAACCTCCTTCTCGGTCCGAGTGCACTTGATATCGAAGATAAGAGTGACGTTACTACTACAGCTGATACTCTTTCAAAAATTCTTGAAATCGCAAAGAAATCAGTCCCCTGCCTCACGACCCGTGAAGTTATAACTTCATTTGCAGGCTTAAGAGCGCACTGCGACAGAAACGATTTTATTATTGAACCCAGCGAGAAAAATAAGCAGTTTATTAATGTTGCAGGAATCGAATCACCGGGACTCTCTTCAGCGCCTGCAATTGCACTTTATGTTAAGGATATGATTATCAATGAAATCAAAGCAGAAGAAAAAGATGATTTCATTGCAGAAAGAGAAGAACCCGTCCGCTTCAGACATATGACCAATGATGAACGCAAGTCTCTTATCGCAAAGAATCCTGCTTACGGCAGAATAATCTGCCGCTGCGAAACAATAACCGAAGGCGAAATTCTTGATGCGATTCATGCTCCTGCGGGCGCAAGAGACATTGACGGCGTAAAGCGCAGAACAAGAGCCGGTATGGGCAGATGTCAGGGAGGCTTCTGCGGCTCAAAGGTTGTTGAGCTTCTTGCAAGAGAGCTTGGTGTTGAAATCAACGAAATTACCAAATGCGGCGGTAATTCAAAGATTCTTTATGACAGAACAAAGTGAGGCGGGAAAATATGCTTAATTATGATATAGTTGTTATCGGTGGCGGTCCTGCCGGAATGGCAGCAGCGCTTAAAGCCAAAGAGTGCGGTGTTAACAGCATTCTAATTCTTGAAAGAGCAGAAACTCTCGGCGGAATTCTTGAGCAGTGCATTCATACCGGCTTCGGTCTTCATTATTTTGGCGAAGAGCTTTCAGGTCCTGAATACGCTGACAGATTTATCTCATTGGTTGATAAAAAAGAAATTGAATATAAAACAGATACCATGGCTCTTGAAATAACAGAAAATAATATTGTTTATGCTGTAAATAAAGCCGACGGTCTGCTTGAGATTCAGGCTAAAGCTGTTATTCTTGCCATGGGCTGCAGAGAAAGACCCAGAGGCGCACTCAACATTGCAGGCACAAGAGCTTCGGGTGTTATGAGTGCAGGTACTGCTCAAAAATATGTTAATATTGACGGATATATGCCCGGAAAAAAAGTTGTTATTCTCGGCTCGGGTGATATCGGTCTAATTATGGCACGCCGTATGACACTTGAAGGTGCGGAAGTTAAGTGTGTATGTGAGCTCATGCCATATTCAAGCGGTCTTACAAGAAATATTGTTCAATGCCTTGATGATTTCAATATTCCTCTTTATTTAAGCTGTACTGTTATTGATATTCACGGAAACGGCAGAATTGAAGGTGTTACAATCGCTGATGTTGATGAAAACCGTAAGCCCGTTAAAGGCAGTGAGAGATATATCGAATGCGATACTCTACTTCTTTCTGTTGGTCTCATTCCTGAAAACGAGCTTACAAGAGCAGTAGGAATTGAGCTTGACCCGATTACAAACGGTGCGATAGTTGATGAATACAGGGAAACATCACACAAAGGTGTTTTTGCTTGCGGAAATGTTCTTCATGTTCATGACCTTGTTGACTATGTAACGCTTGAAAGCCAAACAGCAGGTGAAGGCGCTGCAAAATATGTTCTCGGCAAATCTCAGGAAGCGGAATATATTGAAACAAAAGGTGTCGGCGGTGTTCGCTATATTGTTCCTCAGAAAGTAAATATTAAAAATGAGGGCGATGTTAAGCTTTATTTCAGAGTCGGTCAGGTATATAAAAATGCAAAAATTGTTGTAAAATATAACGGCGAAGAAATCATATCCCGCAAGAGACCTCGACTTGCTCCCGGTGAAATGGAGGATGTTATTCTTAAGAATGACATGCTTAAAAATTTTGCTGAAGGCGGAAAAATTGAAATTTCGGTGGAGGTGTGATTTATGCAGAAAAATTTAATTTGCGTGGCCTGCCCCATGGGCTGCGGAGTTACTGTTGAACTTGCCGATAACGGTGATATTATTTCCGTAACAGGTAACACCTGCAAACGAGGCGATGCTTATGCAAGAACTGAAGTTACGAATCCCGTCAGAAGCCTTGCAACAACAGTTAAGGTTAACGGCGGAATTTACAATGTTGTTCCATGCAAATCGGCAGGTGCTCTTCCTAAAGACAAAATTATGGAATGCATGAAAATTATCAATAACGCTTCGTCAAATGCACCTGTTAAACTTGGCGATGTTCTTATCAGAAACATTCTTGATACAGGAATCGACATTGTTGCAACCAATCATTGTCCGGCAAAATAAAAGGAGTTTATAATGAAAAAAATCATTGCAATTATTCTTGCAGTATCATTTATGTTTTCTGCAAATGTTCTTGCGTTTGCAAATTATAATGCTCCTAAATTGACAAGGGAAGAATGGGACATGCTTTATAATTCAAATTATCCTTACAATACTCTTCCGATGCTTTGTGTTGGTGCAGATGAAACTGAAGTCAGCCTTTGCTGGCATGCAGACAAATCAAACGCAATATCTGCAGTCAGATTTTCTGAAAATGCAGATATGTCTGATTATAAGGAATTCAATGGCACAAAAACTGATGCAGAAAAAGATACACAGGTTGTTTGCAGAGTAAAAATAACCGGCATAGAAGAAAATACAACTTACTATTATCAGTGGTACACAGGTACCGAATGGAGTAGAATTTGTAAATATGAGTCAAAATCATTTGTCAACCATAAAGCGCTTGTTGTAGGTGACATTCAGATTGCCGAGGACTCGAGAACAGACAGCAACACACAGTCTGACATTGGTTTCAATTGGAATAATGTTCTGGCAGAAGCACTTGAAAAGAATCCTGATATCAGCTATCTCGTATCCCCCGGTGATAACACTTCCACCGGTCAGACAGATGCTGAATGGCAGACTCTTCTTATGCCTGAAGCTGTCAGAAGTCTACCCATGGCACTTGCCATCGGTAATCATGATAAAAAAGGCATGACATATAATTATTACACCAACATGCCTAATGAATATTACGGCAAACATTTTTCGGGGCTTGACAGAGATTTCTGGTTCCGTTACGGCGATGTTCTCTATCTTTTCTACGATTCAACATCAGGCGATGCTCCCGACCATATGGCAATGACCAAAGAGGCGATCTCTCTTAATAAAGATGCAAAATGGAGAATCGGCGTTGTTCATCATGGTATTTACGGTGCGGGTGATTCTATCGGCGATACCGAAACCGAGCTTCTTCTCAGCACAATATTTACTCCTATTTTTGAAAGCTTTGACCTTGATCTTGTAATAACCGGTCACACACATTCCCAGGGACGTTCTCATTTTATGGAGCTTGGCAAAATAGCACAAAAAGCCGAAAGCGGCAAAACATATACCGACCCCGAAGGAATTGTTTATTTGAATTCAAATTCCGTATGTGAAAAAGTTATAATGGATTATGAAGCAGAGCATCTTGCTTACAGCTTCCTTGAAAATGACGTTACAACTTATACTACACTTGAATTTACAGGCAACAAGATGATTGTTGAAACAAGAAGGGGCGATAACAGCGAGCTTCTTGACAGCATCACAATCGAAAGAACAACATCGGAACGCAAAGACAATAATATCGGTAATATTATTAAAAGAATGCTTTATAAAGTTGTTGAATTCGTTGGACTTATTTATGTGAAAATTGATGATTTAATCAAATCCTTCGGATAATATTCATCCGCCCTCATATTTGAGGGTGGATTTTTTTGAAAAAATTTGAAAATATACTTTAAAATGTTTTAAATATATGTTATAGTATATAAGATAAGGATAAATATTGTCACTTTGCACTAAAAATTTTCGGGTTCTTGATGCATATATATGCTGTTTATCATTGACTTAACGAATGATTGAGTGTATAATTATTCAGAAAATGTGTATATTTTGTATTTTATTTACTTGGAGGAATATATGAAGCACTTACTTAAGCTTATGGATTTGAGCCCTGATGAGATTAATGAAATACTTAATCTTGCCGATCAGCTCAAATACGAAAAAAGAAACGGAATCGAGCATCACCATCTTAAGGGTAAGACTCTCGGAATGATTTTCACTAAATCATCAACACGAACAAGAGTTTCATTTGAAGTCGGTATGTATGACCTCGGCGGCTCTGCTCTTTTCCTCAGCTCCAACGATATCCAGCTCGGCAGAGGTGAACCGGTTGAAGATACTGCAAGAGTTCTTTCCGGATATCTTGACGGAATAATGATTAGAACATATAAACAGAGTGATGTTGAAACTCTTGCCGAATACGGTTCAATCCCTATCATTAATGGTCTAACTGATTATTGTCATCCGTGTCAGGTTCTTGCAGACCTTATGACAATCCGTGAATTTAAAGGTTCAATTAAAGGACATAAACTTTGTTATATCGGTGACGGTAACAATATGGCTCATTCACTTATTGTCGGTGGTATAAAAATGGGAATGTCAGTCAGCATTGGTTGCCCTGAAAGCCACAAGCCAGATTCAGAAATAATGGAATGGGCTTCAAAGAACGGTGATTTTGTTTGCACATCTGATATTTTTGAAGCTGCAAAAGATGCCGATGTGCTTTATACTGACGTATGGGCATCAATGGGTCAGGAAAGCGAAGCCGAAAGAAGAAAGAAAATTTTCGCAGGCTACCAGATTAATGACAGCTTAATGGCTGTTGCAAAGCCTGATGCAATGGTTCTTCATTGTCTTCCTGCTCACAGAGAAGAAGAAATTACCGCAAAAGTGTTTGAAGAGCATGCAAAAGAAATATTCGAAGAAGCCGAAAACAGACTTCATGCACAGAAGGCCGTTCTCGTAAAACTTCTTAAAGATTGAGAACAATCAAGGGGGTTAATTTATGCCAATAAATAAAGAAATTAAAAAAGTAATGGTTATCGGTTCCGGTCCTATTGTTATCGGACAGGCTGCTGAATTTGACTATGCAGGAACCCAGGCTTGTCGTGTTCTTAAGGATAAGGGTCTTGATGTTGTTCTTGTTAACTCAAACCCTGCAACCATTATGACAGATAAGGCTCTTGCTGATGAAATTTATCTTGAGCCTCTTACAGCTGATACCGTTAAAAGAATAATTGAAAAAGAAAAGCCCGACAGCCTTCTTGCGGGTCTCGGCGGTCAGACAGGTCTTACAATCGCCATGCAGTTGAGCAAAGACGGCTATCTTGAAAGTCAGGGTGTTAAGCTTCTCGGCACAAACGCAGAAGCAATCGATAAAGCTGAAGACAGAAAGATGTTCCGTGATACAATGGAATCCATTAATCAGCCTGTTATTCCTTCAGAAATTGCTAATGATGTGGAAACTGCTCTTGCAATTGCCGAAAGAATCGGTTATCCCATCATCATCCGTCCCGCATTCACGCTCGGCGGCGGCGGCGGCGGTGTTGCCAATAATCCCGAAGAGCTTGCTGTTATAGCTAAAACAGGACTTGACCTCTCCCCCATTACTCAGGTTCTTGTTGAAAAATACATATTCGGTTGGAAAGAAATTGAGTTTGAAACCATGCGTGACAGCACAGGTAATTGCATTGCGGTTTGCAGCATGGAAAACTTTGATCCCGTTGGCATTCACACCGGTGACAGTATTGTTGCAGCTCCTGCTCTTTCACTTACCGATGAAGAATATCAGATGCTTCGAAAGGCATCTCTTGATATTGTTGATGCTCTCGGCATCATCGGCGGATGTAACTGCCAGTTTGCACTTGATCCCAACAGCATGGATTATGCAGTTATTGAGGTCAACCCCAGAGTTTCACGTTCATCAGCTCTTGCAAGTAAGGCTACAGGTTATCCTATTGCAAAGGTTACTGCAATGCTTGCACTCGGCATGACTCTTGATGAAATCAAAAACGAAGAAACAGGACTTAACTGTGCTTCCTTCGAGCCCGATGTAAAATATATAGTTGTTAAGCTTCCCAAATGGCCCTTTGATAAGTTCGTTAATGCAAGCCGTATGCTCGGCACACAGATGAAGGCTACGGGCGAAGTTATGTCAATCGGTCCCACGTTTGAAATGGCAATTATGAAGGCTGTCAGAGGTGCAGAAATCTCCCTTGATACTCTCAATGCCGTTCCAAAAACAAATGCTCCTCTTATTGACAGACTTAAGAATACCGACGATATGCGTCTTTTCTCTGTGTTTGAAGCTATCAAGAGCGGTATGTCAATTGAAGAAATTCACGATATAACAAAGATTACCGAATGGTTCCTTCTTAAGCTTAAGAATCTTGCTGATTTTGAAAAATCAATTGAAAACGGCAATATCGATGAAGAAAAATATAATCAGGGTAAGCTTTACGGTTATACCGATGCTGCTCTCAGGCGTCTTTCAGGCGTTACAGAGCTTCCTGCACACAAGGATGCTGTATATAAGATCGTTGACACATGCTCATCTAACTTCCCTGTTGCAGCCCCTTATTTCTACTCAACATATGACCGTGACTGCGAAGCTCGTCCCTTCCTTGAAAAGAGTAAAAAAGACAGAATTATTGTTCTCGGTTCTGGACCTATCAGAATCGGTCAGGGTATTGAATTCGACTATTCATCAGTTCATTGCGTATGGACTCTTAAAGAGCTTGGTTACGAGGTTGCAATAATCAACAATAACCCCGAAACTGTTTCTACAGACTATGATACGGCTGACAGACTTTATTTTGAGCCTCTTACTCCCGAAGATGTTATGAATATCATCAAGGTTGAAAAGCCCATCGGCGTTGTTGTTGCTTTCGGCGGTCAGACCGCTATCAAGCTTACCAAATTCCTTGATGAAAACGGAATTACAATTCTCGGCACATCTGCCGATGGTATTGACACAGCAGAAGACAGAGAACGCTTTGATGCTCTCCTTGAAAAGTTTGCAATCCGCAGACCCAAAGGCATGGGAGTTATGACAAAGCAAGAAGCACTTAATGCTGCAAACACTCTCGGTTACCCTGTTCTTCTCCGTCCTTCATATGTTATCGGTGGTCAGAATATGACTATCGCTCATGAGGATGCAGATGTTGAACGTTACATGGATATTATTCTTTCCGGCGAAATCGAAAATCCTGTTCTTGTAGATAAATATATGATGGGTGCAGAACTTGAAGTTGATGTTATTTCAGACGGAAAAGATGTTCTTATACCCGGCATTATGGAGCATGTTGAAAGAGCAGGCGTTCACAGCGGTGACTCAATAGCCGTTTATCCGCCCTACAATCTCAATGATAAAATGAGAAAGAACATTATCGAATGCTCTGAAAAGCTCGCTCTTTCTCTCGGTACAAAGGGTCTTGTTAACATTCAGTATCTTATTTATCACAATGAACTTTATGTTATTGAGGTTAATCCCAGAGCTTCAAGAACAATACCTTATATCAGCAAGGTAACAGGTGTTCCCATGGTTGATATAGCTTCAAAGGTTATGGTTGGTCAGTCCCTTAAAGATCTCGGCTACGGAACGGGACTTTATAAGACTCCCCCCTACTTTACAGTTAAGGTTCCTGTATTCTCATTTGAGAAACTTTCCGATGTTAACTCCATTCTCGGTCCTGAAATGAAATCAACAGGCGAAGTTCTCGGCGTAGGTAAAACAATGGCCGAAGCTCTCTTCAAGGGTCTTACAGCTGCAGGCTTCAACATTCAGCTTCCCACAGCTGAAAAAGGCATCGGCATTCTCTTGAGCGTTGATAAGCATGATGTTCTTGATGCCGTTTCGCTTGCCAAGAAGCTTGACGACCTCAAGATTAAGATTTATGCAACAAAAGATACAGCTGATGCTATCTCACAGCTTGGTATTGATGTTGAATATGTAAGAGGCATGAATGAAGGAAATGACATCTTCAAGCTTCTTGAAAGCGGCAAAGTAAACTATGTTGTTTATACAGGCGCTCTTCAGGATTCAACAATGGGTGATTATATTGCTCTTCAGAGACGTGCAATTCAGCTTTCAATCACATGCATCACTTCTCTTGATACTGCTAATGCTCTTGCAGATATCATTGCAAGCCGCTTCAATCAGGAGAACACCGAGCTTGTTGATATCAACAACATGCGCAGCGAAAGACGCACTCTTAAGTTTGCAAAAATGGATGCTTCGGGTAACGACCATGTTATCATTGAAAACTTTGATAACTCAATCACCTGCCCTGAAAGTCTCTGCGTAAGCATTTGCGACAGACATCACGGTGTTGGCTGCGACGGTGTTATTCTTATTGAGAAATCAAATGTTGCTCAGGTTAAGATGAGAGTTTTCAACCTTGACGGTAGTGAAGGCAGACAGGGCGGTAACGCAATCCGTTCCGTTGCAAAATATGTTTATGACAAGGGTTATATCGATGCAGATACAGATACAGTTTCAATCGAAACTGCAAGCGGCATCAGAACAGTTGAGCTTTACGTTATGAACGGCAAGGTCAGCTCCGTATGTGCTAATATGGGCAAGGCAGATCTCGAAAATGCAGTTACCGGTTCAAAGGGTCAAAATAAATTTATTAACTGCCCCGTTGAAATCAACGGTGAGACTCATAACATCACCTGCGTATCTGTGGGTAACCCTCACTGCGTTGTATTTGTTCCGAGAGTTGACACCATTGATATAGAAAAGATCGGTCCTCGCTTTGAAAAGGCAAATATTTTTGCTCACAGAGTTAACACAGAATTTGTAAGAGTTGTTAACGAAACAACTCTTAAGATGAGAGTATGGGAACGAGGTAACGGCGAGACTCTTGCCTGTGGTACAGGTGCTTGTGCCGCTGCTGTTGCAGCAGTCGAAAACGGCTTATGCAAAAAGAATGCGGATATTACCGTTAAGCTTCCCGGAGGCGACCTCATTGTTAATTACAGTGATGACGGAATTCTCCTTACCGGTTCAACAAAACTTGTCTTTGAAGGCTCTCTCGAATATTAATTTTAAAAAACTCGCCCCTCAGCTCAATGCTGAGGGGCGAATTGCATTGTAAATTGTTTTTACAATTCTAATATCATGCAGTAATTTTTTAGCCAATAAATTTTTTGTACAGTTTAAAAATTCTTTTAGTGTTAAGACAAGTTATTGACGCACGGATATATGCCCGTCATACAACAATTCTTGCTTTTTTTAATGCAATAACAACAACGGGAACAATTATAACATGAATTATAATTGCAGGAACCGACTCGGTAAATGCACCGGCAATAAACATTGATAAACTGAATAATGAGCTGTCAAAACCTACCATCGCATATCTTGTAAGTCCCCATGCAAGTCTACCGCAAAGCATTGATATCATTAAAATAATATAAATATATCTGTTTTTTTTCGGAAAAACTTTGTAAAGAATTCCGCATATTAAACCATAAACAGCAAGCTCAACAGACATTGAAGCGGCAACAGGATACATAACCGGTGCAGAAAAAAAAGCACTTCTCATTATCGGAGCCGCAAAACCTATCAACGCACCATATTGCCAACCGCATACAAAACCGCAAATGAATACCGGGATATGCATTGGAGAAATTGCGTTACCGATTTGTGGAACACCCCCGGTTATCATTGGTAAAACCATACATAATGCCAAAAACATTGCGGTAAGCACGGTGTTTTTAACTGTTTTTTTCATTTTAATTCCTCTTCAAAAAAGGCATCAACCTCATAATAAGGTAATGCCTTTAAACAGATTTTATTTCTTTTTATGTTAAAATCTAAAAGGTATCCTGCTTTTTAATTCCAAAAATCATTCTGAGCAATCCGTTGAAAATCTTGGGACTTCTTACAACAACGATTTTCATTCGAGGCCTCCCCTTTCGTTCAATATCTGCAAAGGCTCAAGCCCGCCAAAATCAAAACCGCAGCTATAATTAATACAGCAATGGTATACGGAAATAATGCCGCCACAATCATACCTATTGCGAAAGCTATACATATAGCGCCCCTTGATTCATATCTCAAAAAATCACCGCCTGATTAACAGCTTGAGTCCCTACTCAATACATTATAATCAGACTGACGAATTTTCGTTACTTTTTACTTTTTCGGATTTCCCATTCTTTGATATTTTTCGATTCCTCCATCATTATACAATAACTTTCATGACGGGATGCAGGAATATCACCTTCATTAACCGCTTGCAGAATTCTGCAACCTTTATCTTTTATATGAAGGCACGAGGTGAATTTACACTGACCGATATATTGTTCAAATTCTTTAAAAGCATATGGTAATTCATCTTTTAAAATGATTTCATTTTCTTCATTATCAAACGAAGAAAAGCCGGGAGTATCTGCTACATATCCATCTTCAACTTTTATCATTTCACTGTGTCTTGTTGTGTGCCTGCCTCTACCGAGCTTATCGCTGATTTCGCCTGTTTTGAGAGCAAGAGTACTGTCGATAGCATTAAGAAGAGAAGACTTACCTACACCCGTGTTACCACAAAAAGCACTGATACAGCCTTTAAGTTCATTTTTTACAAACTCAACACCATCTCCGCTAATACATGAAACTGAAAAAGCTTTTATACCTGCTCTTTTATAAATTTCAATATATTCCGAAGCATCCTCCAAATCTGTTTTAGTAAAAACAATAACAGGCTCTATGTTCTTTACAGAAGCAAGGGCAGTAAGTCTGTCTATTATTAGCAGAACCGGCTTTGGTTCACATACTGATGAAACAATAAATAGCTTGTCCACATTTGCTACCGGAGGACGTTCAAGATAGTTTTTACGATCATAAATTTTATCAATCGTATTTTCTGCTTTATCATTTATGCTTATTGATACACGGTCCCCCGCAAGAGGCTTTAATCCGGATTTCCTAAAAACCCCCCTTGCTTTGCATTCGTATATCTCATCGGCGGCTTCAACATAGTAGAAGCCGCCAATGCCTTTAATTATTATTCCGTCTGTCTGCATCATAAACCTAAATTTTTTCCAACAACAAGAACAATTTCAGTATCAAGCGGATAAGTTGTTGTTACACCAAGAATACCTTGCGAAGAAGCTGAAGGTGACTGAGAAATAACCTTATCAACTTCGCTCGGTAAGGAGACAAATTGTTCCTCTTTCACAATATTATAAAATCCCTGAGAATTAAGCTGTGCAACCGCAGTTTCATAAGAAAGGCCGGTAACCGAAGGCATAGCTTTACGCATTGAACTTGTTGAATTTGAAGAGTATGAGGCATTACTTATTACAGCAGGATTTTTTGTGAAGTCAATAGTACATGTGTAATATTCCTTATCATCTATATAAACTTTTACAGACACATCTTCGCCGCTGCCCTGAATTTCTGTTGAATATTCTTTGCCGTCCATTAAAAGGGTTTTGGTAGTATATGACTCATTATTAACAAAAACTTCAAAATTGCCTCTTGTGCTGCCTGACGAAGGAAGATTCAAAGTGAGAGTAGCGACTCCTACTTCAGGAATTCCGTTACTTGCTACAAGAGTAACTTTACTACCCTGAATAACCTTTTCACCGGCTTCAGGTTCAGTTCTGATAACCGTACCGCTATCTTCCGAACTGTTTTCGTATATGATATCATCATTAACAGTAAGACCAACAGATTCGATAATAGCCTTCGCCATTTCTATATCCCAACCAACGGCGTTGTCAGGAACCTGAATCAAATCTTCATCGCTGGCAAAATAAATTGTAATTGTAGTATCCTTACTTACTTCAGTATTTGCTACAGGCTCAGTTTTAATAACCGTTCCGAAATCCTGAACAAGATTAAGTATCGGAAGCGACTGAACTTTAAAGCCTTTTGATTCAAGTGTCTCTTTTGCAAGCTCATACTGATATCCGACAACATCCGGAACAACAAGCTCCTGAGCATTATCCGCAACAGAAAGAGTTATTACATTGTTTTCAGGCGCAACCTTTTGCCCACTCGGAGGATCCTGGAAGAAAACAGAACCATCTTCATATGAACTGTTGGAAACATATTCAACAATAAAATCAAAATCTTTTTCATAATCCGATCCTTCAATTTCAGTTTCATAGTTCTTACCGAAGAAGTTAGGAACCGAAAGAGTATCAGGCTGGAAAACATCCGTAAAGAAATAAAGAAATACAAACACCAATAAGGCGAGAACAAGCAAACCGATTGATACACCAATCGCAACAAGACCGCCTCTGCCGGTGCGTTCTTCATCTTCATCCTCATATTCGATATATTCAGGCTGATTGTTAACCTGAGATTGAGTCTGCTTTTGCTGTATTGAAGTAGAAACTGAAGAAGGGCTTTTCGCTACAAACTTTGTGGGGTCATTATCAACAAAATAATCACGCTGGAATCTTATGGTAGGATTACGCTTGAACTCCTCAATATCAAGAAGCATTTCAGCAGCAGTAAGATATCTGTCTTTTGCATTTTTTTGCATTGCATGCATAACAATCTGTTCAAGTCCAACAGGAATACTGCTATTGAGCTCTCTGGGACGCTTTGGTTCAGTTTGAAGCTGCATAAGAGCAACAGAAACGGAATTGTCACTCTGGAACGGAAGCTGACCTGTAAGCATTTCATAAAGAACAACACCAACAGAATAAATATCAGCTCTGTCATCCGTTGTATCACCCCTTGCCTGTTCAGGGCTGATATAATGAACCGAACCAATTGCGCTGTCTGTCATTGTTTTGGTATCACTATAGCTGAAACGTGCAATACCAAAATCTGTAACTTTGATATTTCCGTTTGAAAGAAGCATAATATTCTGAGGCTTGATGTCTCTGTGAACAATGCCCTTATCATGTGCATGCTGAAGTGCACGAAGAATCTGCATGGTAAAATGAACGGTTTCTTTGATACCGAGCTTACCCTGCTGCTCAATGTATTCTTTTAATGTTATACCCTCAACATATTCCATAACAATATACTGTAGTCTGTCGCCATAGCTAACATTGAAAACTTTTACAATATTGGGATGAGAAAGAACCGCAATGGCTTTTGATTCATTCTTAAATCTGCGGCGGAATTCCTCATTTGCAAGGTACTCCTCCTTAAGAATTTTAACAGCAACTGTTCTGTCATCAATATTATCATATGCCTTATAGACAACAGCCATTCCGCCTACGCCGATTACTTCCTGAATTTCATATCGGCCATCAAGTCTTTTTCCGGTGTAATTATCCATATAAACTATCCTTTCAAAATTACAAGTCAAATAAAAGCTTAATATCCAACAGCTATAACAGTAATGTTATCGCCGCCGCCATTTTGATTTGCAAGTTTTACAAGTCTGTCAGCATAATCATAGTAGCAACCATCATTTGTAAGATTAATAATATCATCGGTTTCTACATAATTTGTCAATCCGTCTGAACATAGAATTAAAATATCGTTTTCTTCAAATGACTCCTGACAAAAATCAACTTTAACGGTATCATCAACTCCCAAAGCACGCGTGATAATGTGTTTATCCGGGTGAGCCGCAGCTTCTTTTGCAGAAATCTCGCCGCTTTCAATCATATGTTGAATAATTGAATGATCTTTGGTGAGCTGACTGAGAACACCATCTGATTTTTTATAAGCTCTGCTGTCACCGACATGAGCAATATAAACAAACGATTCGTAAATAACTGCAGCAACAGCTGTAGTTCCCATTCCAAAATATTTTTCATCAGTACGAGATAGGTTAAAGACAAATCGATTGGCACTTTCAAGTGCTGAAACAAGCAAGCTTTTAATAGAGATATCAGTCATACCGCTGTAATATCGCTCAATTATGTAATCTTTAATTGCTCTGACAGCCTGTGCACTTGCCAGGGCACCCTCAGCTGCACCGCCCATACCGTCACAAACAACAGCAACAACAGCGTTATCGAGCTCAAATGCAGTATATGAATCCTGATTGTTTTCACGAATCATACCTGCATCCGTGCGTGCTATAATTTTCATGTTTTATCCCCCTTCTGCTTGTTTTCTTTTAACCTTAACTGACCGCATGAAGCATCAATATCCGAACCGAGCTTTCTGCGGACTGTAGCATTAATACCGCTTTTAGAAAGAATCTGAATAAAACATTCAATCCTTTCAGGGCTGCTAGGTTTATAAGGGCTCTCATCAACTTCATTTACAGGAATCAGGTTAACGTGACAAAGCATTCCTTTCAGTTTCATAGCAAGAAGTCTTGCACACTCATCGGTATCGTTAAAACCTGAAAGCATTGAATATTCGAACGAAATTCTCCGTGAAGTTTCATTAGTATATTTTTTGCAGATTTTCAAAAGACCGTCAACGGGATAACTTTTGTTAATCGGCATAATTATATTTCTTATTTCATCACTGGGAGCGTGCAAAGAAACGGACAACGTAAGTTGCAGATGTTTATTGAGAAGCTCCTCAATTTTAGGAACAATCCCGCAGGTAGAAAGGGAAATATTTCTCATAGAAATATTCAGTCCTTTATCATCAGTTACAAGTTCAAGAAATCTCATAACATTATCAAAGTTATCAAGAGGCTCACCCATGCCCATTAAAACAATATGAGATATTCTCTCGCCAATATCTTTTTGAGCTGTATAAAGCTGAGAAAGAATTTCGCCTGCATTGAGACTTCTTTTAAAGCCTCCGAGCGTAGATGCACAGAATGCACATCCCATTTTACAACCAACCTGCGATGATACACATATTGTATAGCCGTATTTATACTTCATAACAACACTTTCGATATAATCTCCGTCATGAAGCTTAAACAAATATTTTACTGTGTTATCAAGTTTTGAAACCTGTTTTTTCTCTATTTTACAGTTCCTAAGCGGTAGTTTTTCCTTAAGATCTTCACGAAGATTCTTAGGAAGATTTGTCATTTCATCATATTCTCCTGCAAGATGACGATGAAGCCATTCGTAAACCTGTTTAGCACGAAATTTAGGATATCCGAGAGAAACAAATTCATCTGAAAGCTCAGTATAGGTCATCGAAAGTATATCCCGGTTCATTGTCCACCTCCGTTTTTAACAAAAACAGCAACAAAGAAACCGTCTGTCGAATGAATATGAGGCATTAAAGTGAGGTATTTATCCTCTTTACCAAATCTCGGTAAATCAGGAAAAATATCAAGTGCCGAAAAATCAGAATGTTCTTTCAAAAATCGGTCACACACTTCAGAGTTTTCTTTAGGATTTAATGTGCAGGTTGAATATATAAGTCTGCCTCCGTCCTTAAGATATCTTGTGGCATTACATAGTATACGATACTGCAAATCAGGTAAATTGTCAATATCCTCTGATTTTTTGAAACGGATTTCCGGTTTTCTTCTGATTATTCCGAGACCTGAACAAGGTACATCGCAAAGAACTTTATCGGCAAGTCCGTAATTTTCATTAAATATAGAAGCATCAGAAAGATAAGAAAAAACGTTTGTAAGACCAAGTCTTAAAGCTCCGTTTTTAATAAGTTCAACTCTTGACTGATAAATATCAAATGCTCTTACAATGCCTGTATTCTCCATTGTTTCGGCAATTGTAAAGGCTTTTCCTCCGGGTGCTGAACAAAGATCAAACACCGTTTCACCGCATTTAGCATCAACTGCTTTGCAGCAAATCTGAGATGCAAGATCCTGCGCATGAAAGAACCCTTCTTTATAGGCGTCAAGTTCATCAATTGCACCTGAAGCGTTTATGATCAGTGCATCAGAGGAAATATCTGTTTTTTCGGATACAACACCCTCCTCGGCAAGTTTCCAAATGAGTTCATCAACAGTGATTTTAGTTGTATTGCATCGAATAACAAGCGGAGGTGCTTCGAGTGCTTTTTCAGCAAGTGCTATGGCGTTTTCATAACCGTATGCATTTATCCAAAGATTGATTAACCATTGAGGACACGAATATTTGATTGCAAGATATTCAGGATCTTTATCTGAACTTTCAGGTAACCTTAAACCATTATCTGAAACACGACGAAGAACAGCATTAACCATCGATGCTGCAAAATGTGATTTATTGACCTTTGCAAGATTAACACTCTCATTAACAGCTGCTCTTGAAGGAACTTTATCCATAAATAAAAGTTGATATGTACCCATTCGCAGAATGGTATGAAGCTCAGGCTTAAGTTTTTTAACAGGCTGATTAAGATAAAGACCAAGATTATAGTCAATAAGGATAAGACGATCCAATGTTCCGTAAACAATATTACATATAAATGATTTATCCCTTTCATCAATCTCAGGATTTTCTTTTAACATGCTGTCAACAACAAGGTTGGAATACGCACCGTCTTTATGAACTTTTAAAAGTGCTTCGAATGCGATCTGTCTTGCACTTTTCATATATTCAGCGTCCTTTCGGAATTAGTTTCTTCTATTATTAAATCTGAGAACCAAACGAAGCAGGTTGGCAATTGCAACAACAAGCGATGCAACATAAGTCATTGCCGCTGCGGTAAGAACTTTTTTAGCTCCCGATATTTCGTCATCATAAAGAAGTTTTGTTTCATCAATAACATTAACCGCTCTACGGCTTGCATTAAACTCAACGGGTAAGGTTACAAGATGGAAAAGAGCGATTGCGGCATAAAGCAGAAGACCGATAGTTATAAGAGGCTCGAAACCAAGAAAATATCCGAGAATTGCAAGCGGAATTCCGAGAGATGAACCAATATTACAAACAGGAACAAGAGTATTTCTGATTTTTATCGGAGCATAATTTTCTGCATGTTGTGCAGCATGACCTGCTTCATGGCAAGCAACACCGACTGCTGCTATTGATGTTCCGGAGTATACTTCGGAGGAAAGACGGATAACCTTTGCTTTCGGGTCGTAATGGTCGCTGAGTTTTCCTGAAACCTGCTCAATTCTAACATCATTAATTCCATAATGCGTTAAAACTGCTTGTGCAGCATATGCACCCGTAATACCTCTTGAGTTACCAACCTTTGCAAATTTATTATAAGTCGATTTAACCTTTATCTGAGCAATCATTGCAAGAATCATCGCAGGAATAACTAAAATAATATAATAATAATCATAAAAAAAATACGGCATATTACTCTCTCCTTTCAGTGTTATATAAATTTATCGCCTGTTTTAACTGGATTTCCTCTCATATAATCAGCAGCGGACATTGCTTTTTTTCCTTCGGCCTGCAGATTGAGAATTTCAATGCATTCTCCGTCACCGCAGGAAACAATAAGACGCTTTCCGCTTTCAACAATTTCGCCTGCTGAACCGCCTTTATGAGAAACAAGAACACTTTGATGAATTTTTACTTTTTTTCCGTTAAGAACAGAAGTTGCGGAAGGCCAAGGACAAAGTCCTCTTATCTTATTATGAACTTCTTTAGCGGATAAATCCCAGTCAACAGGTGAAAGCTCCTTGGAAAGCATTGGAGCATATGTGAATTCATCATGATTCTGTTTTTCCGGCTTTAATTCATTTTTTAAAAGTAAATCAATTGTTTCTTCAAGTATTTCAGCACCCAGAACGGAAAGCTTGTTATGCATTTCTCCTGCTGTATCATTTACACCGATTTCTATTTCACGCTTAATTAGCATATCACCGGTATCAAGTCCTTCATCCATCTGCATGGAAGTTACACCGGTCTTGGCAAAGCCGTTAATAACCGACCATTGAATGGGCGCCGCACCTCTCAATTTAGGAAGAAGAGATGCGTGAATATTGATGCATCCGTATTTGGGAAAATCAAGAAATTCTTTTGGTAAAATTTTTCCGTAAGCAACAACGATTACAAGCTCCGGATCGGCTTCTTTAAGCATTTCAAAAGCTGTACCGTCTTTCATTTTTACAGGCTGATAAACAGGTATTCCGTTTGCAATTGCAAGCTCTTTTACGGGCGGAGGAGTCAATATCATTTTTCTGCCCTGCGGCTTATCAGGCTGTGTAAATACTCCGCTCACTTCGTGGCCGCAGTCGATAAGCTTCTGTAAACACGGAACTGCAAATTCAGGTGTACCCATAAAAACTATTCTCATTCTTTAATCTCCTTAATAACACGCTGTGTAAAAACAATTCCATCAAGATGATCAAGCTCATGGCAGAAACATCTTGCTTTAAGCTGTTCACCCTTATAAATGCACCATTTACCGTTTCTGTCCTGTGCCTTAACTCTAACAACAGCCGGTCTGCAAGTAACACCCGATTCACCGGGCAATGAAAGACAACCTTCCTCTTCAAACTGCTCGCCCTCTGTACTGATTATTTCGGGATTAACAAGCTCAATATATCCGTCGCCGCAGTCAATAACAACGACTCTTCTTAAGATACCAACCTGAACAGCAGCAAGACCAACTCCGTTTGCATGATACATAGTTTCTTTCATATCATCAAGAAGCTGCCAGAGACGGTTATCAAATTTTTCAACATTTCGTGATGTTTTTGCTAAAATAGGGTCACCAATTTTAACAATATTTCTGATTGCCATAAATATCAATCCTTTCATGCATTGATATATATTTTAAAATTAGTTATACGGTACTGTCAGGATTTATATCAGCATAAACAGTAACATTTGCAAAGCGGGAATCTGTTCCCGCTTTGACAAGCAGCCGTGAAACAAGCTGCCTGAAACGCAGTGAATTTTTACATTTGATAATCAATCTGTATCTGTATTTTTTATTGACCTTTGCAACTTTTGCAGGCATAGGTCCGAGTGTAATTATTTTTTCACCTTTAAATTCACCGTTAACATTCTTTATTATATCATCCAGAATCTCATTTGCTGCCATTTTAACAGCTATTTCATTTTCACCAACAAAGCCAATAACACATATATCGCAATAAGGCGGATAAATAAGAGCTTTGCGAAGCTTTATTTCTGTTTCAAAAAATTCATCATAATCCTGCTTTGCAGCAAGACGAATAATTTCATTTTCCGGTGTCAATGTCTGAATAACTGCCGTCCCTTTAAAATTACCTCTTCCGGAACGGCCGATAACCTGAGTAAGCAGAGAAAAAGTTTTTTCGAGACTGCGGAAATCATCATTATAAAGCTGCTGATCAACAGAAACAACACCAACAAGTGTAACATTAGGAAAATTAAGCCCTTTTGCAACCATCTGTGTTCCGATCATAATGTCATATTCACCTTTGGCAAAGCTGTCAAAAATGTTCTCATGGGAGTTTCTTCCTGATGTTGAATCGGTATCCATTCTGATAATTCTGGCAGTCGGTAAAAGAGCTGCAAGTTCATCTTCAATTTTTTGAGTGCCGAAGCCTGAAAATCTGACTGCATTCTCACCGCACGATGAACATATCCCACTCATCGGAACGGAATAACCGCAATAATGACACATAAGCCTGTTGTTTGCAATATGAAATGTCAGAGAAATGCTGCAATGAGGGCAGCAAATTACTTCTCCGCAAGAATTACATGATGCAAATGTATTAAATCCACGTCTGTTAATCAAAAGAATGGACTGCTTACCGTTATCAAGATTATCCTTTAAGTATTCATATAAAGTCTGACTTATCGCCTTACTACCCTGCACCTTGTTCTCTGTACGCATATCAACAGTTACAACATCAGGTAAAACAGCATTACCATATCTTTGTGTTAAAGTGCAAAGTTCATATCTTCCGTTTTGTGCCGAAGCATAACTTTCAATACTTGGAGTAGCAGAAGCAAGCAAAAGAAGGCATTTATTATATGCCGCTCTGAATTTTGCAACATCAATTGCATTATATCTTGGTGTCTGATCAGATTTATAAGTATGTTCCTGCTCTTCATCAACAATAATCAAACCGATATTATCGGCAGGTGCAAAGACTGCGCTTCTGGTTCCGATTACAATTTTTGCATCTCCGCTTTTGACTCTTTTCCACTGTTCAAGTCTTTCACGAACAGATAGAGCACTGTGAAAAACAGCAACCTGTCCGCCGTATCTTTTAGTAAACAGAGAAAGTGTCTGCGGTGTAAGACCAATCTCAGGAACCATTACAATTACATTTTTTCCCTCATCAAGAACACGGTCGATTACACTCATATAAACAGATGTTTTACCGCTTCCGGTTACACCATATAAAAGTGAAACGCATGCCTTTTCAGATAGAGCAAGAGAAGAAAGCTTATCATATGCAGTTTTTTGTTCAACAGTAAGACAAACAGGACTTCTTTCACCGATTTTATTTTTTAAATCAGGCAAACAAAACACTTCCTGCTCATAATACTCAGCAAGCCCTTTTTTTACAAGAACATTTGCAACAGTTGGTGTAAGACCTGTAAAATAACAAAGCTCCTTGACACTGGCAGAACCCATATCCTGAAGAACTTTGTACATTTCGTTTTGTTTTTGCGTAAGTTTCACATCAGCTTCTTCAGGTAAAACACGAAGCTTTTTTACAGTTAAATCACCAAGATTACGTACAGCATCAGTGTTTGATACAAGGAATCCTTTTTTTACCAATGATTCAGTAACTGATAAATCCGTTTTTATGGATAAAGCTTTAAAAATATTATCGCCTTTAACAAAAACACTTCTTTTTTTTAAATAATCGAATATTTCTTTTTCAACACCGTAAAGTTCAGCTGCTTTTTCGGGATTGAAATCGGGATTAAAAGCATAAGAAACAATCATTCTATTATTAATCCCTGAAGGGAGCATTGCTTTTGCAGCTTCGTAAAGAGTACAGAATGTCCTGTCTTTTATCCATCTTGCAAGCTCAAGCATTTCTTCGTTCAGAAGAGGTGCTTCATCGATAACTTCGTTTATTTTTTTCAATCTTTTTCCATCGGAATAATCGGTAACATCAAATATAAACCCAAGTCTCTTTTTGTTGCCGTTCCCGAACGGAACGGTTACTCGGCAGCCTTTTTTTGCTGCCGGTTCAAGTTCGGAAGGAATGATATAATCAAATTCTTTGTCAAAGGAAAATGTAGCTGCTTCAACTGCAACCTTTGCATATTTCATCGAT
>CAZJOH010000034.1:0-22584 GCA_964547575.1 uncultured Clostridium sp. | reverse complement strand
GCAATAAATAAGGCAAAAAAGATTTATATTCTCGGAGTAAGAAGCTCTGCGGCGCTTGCAAGCTTTGCAGCTTTCTATCTGAGATTTCTTTATGAAAATGTTGTCCTGATTGATACCTCGGCATCAAGCGAGCTTTTTGAGCAGATGTTCCGCATAAGCAGCGAGGATGTGTGCATCGCAATCAGCTTCCCGAGATATTCAAACCAGACGGTTAAAGCGCTTTCTTTTGCTAAAAGCAGAGGCGCAACCATTATTTCGATAACCGACGGTGAGATGTCGCCTATTGCAGCTTACGCAACTCATCTTCTTGTTGCAAAAAGCAGCATGGTTTCGTTTGTGGATTCGCTTGTTGCTCCGTTAAGCGTTATAAATGCGCTTGTTGCCGCAAGTGCAAGAGAAAAACGTGATGATGTTTATAACGATTTTAAAGCACTTGAAGAAATCTGGGATGAATATCATGTTTACAGAACAGGCGGGGAGGGTAAGAAATGAGAACCACTCTGCTTGTTATAGGCGGCGGTGCGGCGGGTCTTATGGCTGCAGGAACTTCCTCACACATGAATGCGGAAACAATCGTTCTGGAACGCAACGAACGCCCTGCAAGGAAGCTTATGATAACGGGCAAGGGCAGATGCAATGTTACCAATAACTGTGCTTCTCTTCAGGAGCTTATTTCAAATGTTCCCCGTAACGGCAGATTTCTTTACGGCGCATTTTCAAGGTTTATGCCTGCCGATGTAATTGAATTTTTTGAAAGCAGGGGAGTCGAGCTTAAAACCGAAAGGGGAAACAGAGTTTTTCCGGTATCGGATAATGCGGCTGATATTGTTGATGCTCTTGCAGTATATGCAAAGGAAAGGGCAAGGTTTTTAACCGGCAGAGCAACAAAGCTTATCATCGAAGACGGTGCGGTTAAAGGCGTTGAAACCGAAAGCGGCGAAGTGATATATGCCGAAAAAATAATAATCGCAACGGGCGGTCTTTCTTATCCCGGAACAGGATCAACCGGTGACGGCTATGAACTTGCAAAGCAGGCGGGTCACAAAATAACCGAGCTTGTACCATCGCTTGTTCCTCTCGAAATCCATGAGGGCTTTTGCTCGGATTTGATGGGACTTTCTCTTCGCAATACCGCAATTAAGGTTATCGATACCGAAAGCGGCAAAACAATATACACGGATTTCGGCGAAATGCTTTTCACTCATTTCGGCGTTTCGGGTCCGATGATATTAAGCGCATCGGCTCATATGCGTAATATGAAAAGCGGCAAATACAAAATATATATCGATTTAAAACCTGCTCTTACCACGGAGCAGCTTGATGCAAGAATTCTGCGTGATTTTTCCGAAAATACTAATAAGAATTTTATCAATGCTTTGAATTCCCTTTTGCCGAAAAAGCTTGTCCCCGTTATAGTTAAACTCAGCGGAATAAGCCTTTCAACAAAGGTAAATCAGATAACAAAAGAGCAAAGAAAGAATCTTGCACAGCTTCTTAAAGGTATGTGCATAACCGTAACCGCCTTCCGACCCGTTGCAGAGGCGATAATAACCTCGGGCGGCGTTGATATTTCGCAGATAAATCCCAAAACTATGGAATCAAAGCTTGTAAAGGGACTTTATTTTGCAGGTGAGGTAATAGATACCGATGCTTATACGGGCGGCTTCAATTTACAGATAGCATTCTCAACAGGCAGACTTGCAGGAATAAGCGCTGCCGAAGAAATATTGAACGAACGGAGATATGATTATGAATAATAACATTATCAATGTTGCAATTGACGGTCCTGCAGGTGCAGGAAAAAGCACAGTTTCCCGTGCAGCGGCAAAAGCTGTAGGCTTTATTTATGTTGATACGGGTGCGCTTTACAGAGCTGTAGGCGTCAATGCTTTGAGAAACGGCATTGATACTAAAGACAAGCCTGCTGTAGCTGCAACTCTTTCTGAAATCAGCGTTGACCTTGTTTTTGAAAACGGTGAGCAGAAGGTGCTTCTTAACGGTGAGGATGTTTCTGTTGAAATCAGAACTCCTCCTGCATCAATGGCAGCTTCCGATGTATCGGCTGTTCCCGAGGTAAGAGCTTTTCTTTTTGATTTACAGAGAGATATAGCCGCAAGAAACAACTGTATTATGGACGGCAGAGATATAGGGACGGTTGTTCTTCCCGATGCGAAGGTTAAAATTTTTCTTACCGCTTCTCCCGAGGAGCGTGCAATGAGAAGATACAAGGAGCTTATCGAGAAGGGCAGCAAGGTTGAGTATAATGAAGTACTTGAAGATCTTATTCAGAGAGATTATAATGATTCTCACAGAGAGATTGCTCCGTTAAAGCCTGCAGAGGACGGTGTTATTCTTGATACAACGGGTCTCAACCTTGAAGAATCCGTTAATGAAATCATCAGAATTATTAAGGAGAAGATATAATGAAAGGCTTCGATTATTCCGTAGAAATCAAAGACAGCAAAACTTATGATAAATTAAGACCTCTTGGTACTTCCATAATCAATAAACTTTATAAAATTGAATATGCAGGCGTTGAAAATGTTCCTGAGAACGGCGGATTTATTCTTGCATCTAATCATATGCATGCTCTTGACCCCGTCTTTATCGGCGTTGGTATGGAAAAAAGACAGCTTCATTTCATGGGTAAAAAGGAGCTTTTTGAAAATCCTGTTGCAAAGTATTTTCTTACAAAGCTCAACGGCTTCCCTATTGTAAGAGGCAGTGCCGATTCTGACGCTCTCAATTACGCTATAAGAGTTGTTAAGGAAGGCAATATTCTCGGAATTTTCCCTGAGGGTACACGCTCAAAGGATTATAAGCCTGCAAGAGCAAAAAGCGGTGTTGCGATGATAGCCCATCAGTCAAAGGCAGATGTTCTTCCTGTTTCGATTTATACCTCTGATGATTTGAAAAAAGGTACTAAGCTTACAATCAGATTCGGTGAGGTAATTCCCTATGAAAACCTCGGTTTGAGTGAAGATGCCACAAGAGAAGAAATCAAGGGTTGCGCAAAAATGATTATGGGTGAAATCGTTAAGCTTTGGGAGATGGGACATTGCGAATAACTCTTGCTAAAACGGCAGGCTTCTGTTTCGGCGTTGACAGAGCAGTTAATTTGGCTTACGAAATAGCAGAAAAAGGAATTGATGCCGCAACTCTCGGTCAGCTTATACATAACACCTATGTTACAAACCGGCTTGCCGAAAAGGGAGTGGGTATCATAGATTCTCCGCAGCAGTCGCATAAAGGGCAGACGGTTGTTATAAGAGCGCATGGTGTTTCAAAAAATGTTTATGATGAGCTTGATGTCGTCGGTGCCGAAATCTGCGATGCAACCTGCCCGTTTGTAAAAAAAATTCACATCATAGTTTCAGAAAACTCTGATGCTGAAACTCCGGTTTTAATAGCAGGTGACCCCGCACATCCGGAGGTTATGGGAATAAAAGGGCACTGTAAAGGTGAAGCTTTTGTTTTTAAAGATAATTCGGAGCTTGAAGAAATTTTTAAAGAAAACAAATCTTTGTGCGATAAAAGAATAATAATTGTTTCACAGACGACTTTTTCACAAAATGAGTGGAAAATTTGTAAAGAAAAAATAAAAATATACTGTACAAATTCAAAAATATTTGATACAATATGTTTTGCGACCCGTCAAAGGCAGGATGAAGCTGCAGAGCTTTCAAAAAAGAGTGATATGATGATAATTATCGGCGGGCGTCACAGTTCAAACACGGTCAAGCTTAAGACTGTGTGCAGTGAAAACTGCGAAACATATTTGGTGGAAAGAGCAGATGAGCTCAGAACCATAGATTTTTCCAAATGCGCCGAAATAGGCGTGACGGCAGGGGCATCCACCCCTTCCGATATTATTAAGGAGGTACTTTTAGCAATGTCCGAAATCGTAAAAGAAACCGCAAATATTCAGGTAGAGGAGGTGCCTTCTGAAGCAGCTATGACAGCAGACGAGATGGATTTTTCCGCAGCACTTGAAGCTTCTCTGAGCAGCATGAGCACAGACCAGAAAGTCAAGGGCGTTGTCATGGGTATTACACCCACTGAAATCCAGGTTGATATCGGCAGAAAGCATGCCGGCTTTGTTCCCATGGATGAATACAGCGCTGACCCCACAGCTAATGCAGCAAAGGAACTCAAGATTGGTGACGAAATTGATCTTATCATAATGAAAACTAACGATGCAGAAGGTACCGTTATGCTTTCAAAGAAACGCTTCGATGCTCAGAAGTCATGGGTTGACATCATTGAAGCTGAAGAAGACGGCAGAATCCTCGAAGGCACAGTTGCAGAGGTTATAAAGGGCGGCGTACTTGTTGTTTCCAACAATGTTCGTGTGTTCGTTCCTGCTTCACTTGCAACAGAGCGCCGTGATGAGGCACTTGAAGATCTTCTCAAGAAGACCGTTAAGTTCCGTATCATTGAAGTAAATAAGCAGCGCAGAAGAGCAGTAGGCTCAATCCGTGCCGTACTTAAGGAAGAAAAGAAGGAAGCAGCAGAAGCCTTCTGGGCAAACGTTGAAGTTGGTCAGAAGTTCAGCGGTGTTGTTAAGTCAATGACAAACTACGGCGCATTCGTTGATATCGGCGGTGTTGACGGTATGGTTCACATTTCCGAAATGTCATGGAAGCGCATCAAGAATCCTTCGGAAGTATTCTCAATCGGTCAGGAAGTTGATGTTTATATCAAGGCTCTTGACGCCGAAAACAAGAAGATTTCTCTCGGCTACAGACGTGACGAGGACAATCCCTGGGAAATCCTCAGAAAGAACTATCCTGTTGATTCAGTTCTTGAAGCAGAAATCGTTGGTCTTACCACCTTTGGTGCTTTTGCAAGAGTTATTCCCGGTATCGACGGTCTTATCCACATTTCACAGATTGCTGACCGCCATATCAGCAAGCCTCAGGATGTTCTTAAGGTTGGCGAAAAGGTTACCTGCAAGCTTACTGCAGTTGACTATGATAAGAAGCGTGTAAGCCTTTCAATCCGTGCTCTCATCGAGCCCGCTGAAGAAGCTGTTGAAGAAGCAGCTGAAGAGGCACCCGCTGAAGAAGCTGTGGCAGAAGAAGCAGCTGAATAATAATGTTTTTTCACCGCCCGCAGTTTTCTGTGGGCGGTTTTGTTTAGGATGTGATTGGTATTAATAATAAAGGCAAATTTTTGGGGCCGTTTTATTGTATACTGGCCGCTGTAGTCTGGGGTCTTTCGTTTGTAGCTCAAAGCGAGGGTGCTGAAATTGGCACTTTTACTTTTAACGGCATCAGAACTCTTATTGGCGGAATTGTTCTTGTTCCGCTTGTGATAATCAGCTTTATAAGCGAAAACAAAAAGCTGCCTGAGGGGGAGAAAAAGAAATTTCCTTTTAAGGATGTACTTATAGGCGGTGTTTGCTGCGGTATTCCTCTTTTCTTTGGCGGAAACCTTCAGCAGCATGCTTTTTATCTCGATTTAGGACCCGGTAAGGTTGGTTTTATAACTGCGCTTTATATGGTTCTTGTTCCCGTTGCGGGAATTTTTATGAGAAGAAAATTACATTTTAATATATGGCTTGGAGTAGGGCTCGGAGTGGTCGGTCTTTACCTTCTGAGCGTTCCGGCAGGCGGATTTTCAATCGGTAAAGGCGAGATTATCGCAATTTGCGGAGCTTTCGCATTTGCGGCACATATTCTTGTTATTGATTATTTCTGCAAGAAGGTTAACAATATTGCTCTTTCATGTGCTCAATTCTTTGTCGCCGGTATTCTTTCAATTATTTGTATGTTCATTTTTGAAGAGCCTGAAATCGGCGGAATTATGGAAGCATCGGTTCCCATTCTTTATGCAGGCATTATGAGCTGCGGTGTTGCCTTCACGGCGCAGATTTTCGGTCAGAAGTATTCCGATCCCACTGTAGCATCAATTCTTCTTTGCCTCGAATCTGTTTTTGCGGTTATTTTCGGACTTGTTTTTCTTAATGATAAGCTTAACAGCCGTGAAACAGTCGGATGCATAATAATGTTTACCGCCATTATGTTTACTCAGATTCCTTCTGAAAAATTCAAACTTAAGAGAAAATAAAAAGCAAGGAGATCTATGTTATGTTAAATAAGATTATTTCCTTAATAATGTCATTTGTTTTATCAGTAACGGGATTCTTATATACATCATTGAATGATGTTATTGATTCCGTAAGTGAAATGATTTTCGGTATTCCGTATACTGTTGATGCCATAAAAGCAGATTTCTTTTCGGAAATAGATGATAACGATATTGTTGCCGTTGATAAAAACAGCGGCTTCGTTGAGGATCTGATAGCGGTATTTATTGACGGAGAATTAAGTTTTAAGGAAAAGGTTGCTCTTTTCGGCAAAACGGGAGGAGTGCTCGTAGGCTGGAGTGCGGTTTCAGATTTGTATGTTCTTCGTTATTACGCAATGAACTATAATCAGGTTACGGCGATGTGTGAGAAGCTTGAACAGAATGACGGTATATTGTTTGCAATGCCTGTAACCACGTGCAGGTCCGTTTTGAATTCAACGCCGAATGATCCGTTTGACGCTTTTGATTTTACAACACCCGAATGGGATGAACTTAATCCTCAGGGCAGCAATTGGTGGCTTGAAGCCATTCAGGCAAGGCAGGCATGGGATTATGACGATTATTTCAATAAAATTAATATCGGCATCATTGATGCAGGCTTTGATCTTGATCATCCTGAGTTTGACGGAAGAATATCATTCCCCAGTAACAGGCTGGCAAGCAGAAATTATCAGAATTATCACGGCTGCCATGTTGCGGGAATAATCGGAGCGAACAGAAATAACGGAGTTGGTATTGCGGGTATATGTGATAATTCAGAATTAATCTGTGTTGACTGGTATCCGGAGCTTCTTCAGTTCTGGAATACAGAGCTTGCCGTTTTCTTTGGCTTTTCGGAAGTTGTAAAGGCCGGTGCAAAGGTAGTCAATTATTCTCTCGGTACATCGGGTTCAAAAAATACCGACGGCAACAGCTTCTGGGATGAATTTATCGTTTCGGCGGCTCTCTCTCTTATGATGTCGTCGCTTCTTTCAAAGGGTTATGACTTTATTGCAGTTCAGTCGGCAGGCAATGGCGACTACTTCGGTGAGCCCATGAATGCGGAATATAACGGACATTTTGCAACTCTTTGGGAAGGTAATATTCTTACAACCGGCGGTGTTTCTGCCCGAGATATACTTGACAGAATTATTGTTGTTGCTTGTGCCGATAATGACGGAAACGGCAGCTATACGCAGTCTGATTTTACTAATGTAGGTTCAGCAGTAGCAATTGCCGCACCCGGTACCAATGTTTACAGTTGTTCAACCGACGGAGGATATGAATATCTTTCAGGAACATCGATGGCTGCCCCGGTTGTAACGGGCGTTGCATCGCTTGTATGGTCTGTTAACTCCGATTTCAGCGGTGCGCAGGTAAAAGAAATTGTTTGCAGCTCAACAGAAAGCATTGCGAAAATTAACAGCAATTATGAATACTCGTATGATGTTGACCTTATGGATTATCCCATGGTTAATGCAAAGCTTGCCGTTGAAGAAGCTATAAGACGTACAGATTCAACCGTTGGAACTGTAAGCGGTAAAATAATCGGAGAAAATGCATCGGAAATAGTCTATAACGGAAAATCACACACCCTTTTCTCCGACGGAACATATTCATTCGTTGCTGCCTCGGGCAACGGTGTTGCAACCGTGCTTGATAATATCGGCAATGAAATAGGTTCGTTTGAACTGACTGTTGAAGCAGGAGAAGAAATTTCGGCAGGGGAATATATTATTAATTCTGTTTCGGAATCTGAACCTGTAACAGAAACAGTTATTTAAGAAAGGAAGGTTTATATGGCAGAAATCAAAAAGCATTGGTATAAAGAGATGGCCGTTTATCAGGTATGGCCCAGAAGTTTTTATGACGGAAACGGCGACGGCATCGGCGATATCAAGGGTGTTATGGAAAAGCTTGATTATATTAAAAGCATCGGTGTTGACGCCATATGGTTTTCGCCTCTCTATAAATCCCCTCAGCATGATTACGGCTATGATATAGCGGATTATAAGAATATTGCTCCCGAATACGGCACAATTGAAGAATTCAAGGAGCTTCTTGATGCCGCTCACAGTAAAGGTCTTAAAATAATCATGGACCTTGTTATAAACCATACCTCAAATGAGCATGAATGGTTTATCGAAAGCCGGAAGGGACATGATAACCCTTATCATGACTACTATTTCTGGCGTAAAGGTAAAAAACCGAACGGCAAAAAGCCACCCAACAACTGGCTTTCAACCTTTGCCGGTCCGGGTTGGCATTATAACGAAAACCTTGATGAATGGTATCTTACTCTTTTTGCAAAGGAACAGCCCGACCTCAACATGGATAACCCAAAGGTTCGTGAGGAAATCAAGGATATTATCAGATTTTGGCTTGATATGGGTGTTGACGGCTTCCGTGAGGATGTTATCACCTTTATTTCAAAGAAGGAAGGACTTCCCAACGGCTTCCCGATTCCCGTTGCCTGCGGTATGGAGCATTATAAATGCGGACCGAATCTTGATAAGTATCTTAAAGAATTCAGAGCAGTTACCGATAATTATGATTGTATGACAGTAGGCGAAGCTCCTATGATGACTCCGAAGCTTGCACTTCGTTTTATCAAAGAGGGTGCAGACCAAACTCTTAACATGATGTTTAACTTCCAGCATATGGAGGCGGACTCCTTCATGGTAAGCTGGGTACCTATGCCTTTCAGCCTCAATAAACTTAAAAGTGCCTATAACAGATGGCAGCATAAGCTTTACGGTATTGCATGGAATGCTAACTATATTGAAAACCATGACCAGCCCAGAATTATAAGCCGTTACGGCAGCGAGAAATACAGGGTTGAGAGCGGCAAAATGCTCGCAACAATGTATATCTGCCAGAGCGGTACGCCGTTTATTTATCAGGGTCAGGAAATCGGTATGACCAATATTAAATTCGATAGTGTTGACAGATATACCGATACGCAGGTTAAGAGTACATATCAGCTTTTCAAAAAGCTCGGCTTCAGCGATAAGATGTTCCTTAAAATTGCAAACCGTGCTTCACGTGATAACGCAAGAACTCCGGTTCAGTGGTCAGCAGAAAAAAACGCAGGCTTTACAACGGCTGATAAGCCCTGGTTTGAAATTAATGAAAACTATTCGCAGATAAACGTTGAAGCCGCTGAAAAGGACGAGAATTCGATTCTTAACTATTACAGAAAGCTTCTCAAATTCCGCAAGGAAAATGAAATTTGCATTTATGGTGACTTCCGACTTCACTATCCCCGCAGCAGAAAGCTCTTTGTTTATGAGCGTAACTACGAGGGTAAGAGAATGCTTGTTATCAACTCATTCTCCGAAGAAGCAGTCAGCTTTGATGCACCTAAAGGCTTTGATTTGGGCAAAGGTAAGCTCATGCTTTCAAACTATGATGTTATTGACAGCAGCCTGAACACATTTATGTTAAAGCCATTTGAAACAAGAGTGTATCTTTTTGACTGATAAAGCTGCTGCTTAAGGTGTATAGATATGAAATCGAAAAAAGGTAAAATTGTTTTATGCGGATTGCTTGTTATGGTATGTATTGCAGCTGCATTGATGTTTGCCGATTACAGAGCGGATGTTGAAAAAGAAACTCAAAAGGACGAAAGCAGTACGGAGAAAGCTTTGCAATTATCTGTAACAAGCAATGAAATAACATCATCGTCCGAATTAACAGAAACTGAAAATACATACGGCTTTGAGCTTCTTACCCGAAACGAAAACGGTGAGATAAAATACGGAGTATCCGATGGCTTTCAAGCTATTATTCCGTGCGAATATGATGAAATAAGCTTTTTGAGTGAAAGCCGTATTCTTGCACAAAACGGAAAAATTGCAATTTATGATGACAGCGGAAACATAATTTGCAATGAAGGAGTTTTCTCGGATGCTGTTTTTGAGAAAAAAGAGGGCATATACGAGCAAACAGGTATAGGTATATATAAGAAAAGCAGTGATTTGCGTCAGGCTAAATATTGGGTTATTGACCAAAACGGTAACAAGCTTTCTCAAGCGTATACATCTATTGAACGTGTTGCGTCAACCATTCCCGAAGAAAAATATTATGCAGTGCGTATTGACCCCGACAGCTTGTACATGAGTTCATATCGCCTTAAAATGAACGGCGAAGTGCTTGAAAAGGTTATACACAGTCATCCCGACGGCATAAAGGACAGTACGGTTGTAAGTGGTAAGTCAGGGAATTTTATCTATCTTTACGCAGACGGACATTATATTACCGGTTATAATAATCGTATAGGCGGATATGATTATGTTGCCTTTGAGGTTGATAATGTTGATGATTGGCAGATAGGGGATGCGGTTGGGATAACCCACACGGGTAAAATTAAGTACAGTGATCCGCCTATGGGTGAACTGAAGGATATTGTTAAAATACAGGAATAAAAAAACAACCCTCGGAAATTTAAATTTCCGAGGGTTTGTTCAATTTATTTATTAAGCTTATGAATATGCAAGGTTTGTTCTGATTTTATCGCAGAAATTCTTTGAAACCATGTTAATCCATGTGTTATGCTTCTTGATGCTGTATGCACCGTCTTCTGCAAGAAGCTCTGTTTCATAAGTTTCAAGAGCTTCAGTACCCATTGTGCTTCTGATGGTAGCTTCCCAGTCAGGGTCATCTGTATTATCGCTTACGAAATACATAATGTGATAACCGTATTCTGTTTCAATAATACCGTAATCGCCTGCTTTTCTTGCGTCGTCAAATGACCATTCTTCAAAAGCAGCAACATAGCTGTCGGTTGTTCTGATGCCTTCGTAAAGACCACCGGTTTCTGCAGATGAAGTATCATCTGTGTTGTCTGTTACCATTGCTGCGAAGCTTTCTTCCGTCTTATCGCCTGCAAGCCACTCATCAAGGAGAGCCTGAGCTTCCTTCTTTGCAGCAGCCTTTTCTTCATCGGTAACATTATCGGAATCTTCTGCATCAAACTGAACAAGGCAGTGGCGAACGTCAACGCTGTTCATTGCATAGATAGGCTTAACGCTGTAAATTATGTAAACAGCCTTTTCGCCTACGATCATGTTTTTATCGCCTGCTTTGCGAGCAGTATCAAATGCCCATTCTGCAACATCTTTGCATGTTGAAGCAGTGAGTGAACTATAGGTTGTAATTTCGGAAAGAGTTGTGAAATCTTCTTCTGTGGGCTCTTCTTTGCCTTCGTTTTTGTAAGCTGTGATTGCAGCCTGGAATGAAGCTTCATCTGTAAGCTTGTCATAGATAGCCTTTGCTTCAGCTTCTACATTAGCGTTTGCAGCTGTCTGTCTTTCAACAAGAGCATCTTCTGTTTCGTCGTCGTTAAGGGTAAGAGTGGTAAATGCAAATGAATAGTAACGAATGTCTGTGTAATCGTAATCTTTTCTGTTTGCATCGTATTCTGCCTTTATGTCAGTGTCGGTAACGCTTGTTTCAAGCTCGCTTGCCTTGTCTTCAGAATAATTTTGAGCAAGTGTTTCCATTTCAAGCTGCTTTCTGAAAACCTTTTCATTGAAGCCGCCGCCGAAGCTTTCACGAAGGTAAGCATTGAGAGAATAGTTGTTGGTAGCAGCTTCTTCTCTGTAGCTTTCGATTGTTTCGTTGATTTCAGCTTTTTCGTCGTCTGAGAGTGTGTAACCTGCCTTGACAGCTTCGTTATAATAAGCATAAACAAACTGAGCATAGTTAGCAGCAGAATCCTTGAAAACCTCGTCCCATGTAAGAACATTGCCGTCTTCATCTGTCTGTGTAGACTCCTGCTCATCGGGTGCAACGCTTGTATCAAAGCCCATGCTCATGCCCTGCTGAGCATACAAGTTTGCATAATAAGCCATCTGCTGATACTGAGCGGTATAGTAGTAGTTGAACTGAGCTGCGGTAATCTTATCCTCACCGATATTAACAGCGGTGACTGCTCTTTCGATAATGCCGAGGCTGTCAACAATTTTCCATGCGATGCCGCCTACGATTGCAACTGCAAGAACAACAGCGACAACCTTCTTGAGAATATTTGCTGCAGCAGTTCTCTTTTCAATGCTTTTTGCATTCTTTTTAGCTGCTTTAGCGATTCTGGCTTTGCGTTCCTCACGGTAAATTTCAGCCTTGCTCATTGAGCTTTCATTTTTTGCCATAACTGTTCATCCTTTACTTTAAATATTAATTGCCGACCGAACAAAATCGGCACAATACACATATATTATACTATTTTTATAATTTTTACAAGCTTTTTTTAAAAATTAATATTTGGTTTGTATTTTATTAATAAATTACTTATGAGTGTTTGTAAGATTGCCGCTCAAAAATTCATTTTTGAACCATACATCTTCAACCGAAAAACTTTTTCCGTTCAGGTAATCAAGTATACCTGCATCCGTTGTAAATGTGAACTTGAGCCTGTATGAGTAAAGAAACTGTTTCTTATATCCAAGAGTCTTGTTTAAGGCGTTTGTGCCGTATTTGCCGTCGCCGAGAAGGGGATGGCCTATGCTCGAAAAGTGCGCTCTTATCTGATGGGTTCTTCCTGTTAAAAGTTCAACCTCAACAAGGCTGAGTCCGTCACGCTCGGAAATTACGGAATATTTTGTCCGTATTTCTTTTGAGTTTGGCATCTGTCTGTCAAAAACCTTAACCTTGTTTTTGTTTTCGTCTTTTATCAGCCAGCCCGTAAGAGTGCCGCTTTTCTTTTTGAGCATTCCGTGGATAACGCAAAGATAATATTTTTCAAGTTCTCTGTCTTTAAGCTTCTGATTAAGAATGCGCAGACTTTCGGCGTTTTTAGCGGCGATAACTATTCCGCCTGTGTTTCTGTCAATTCTGTTTACAAGAGCAGGCGCAAAGGAATGTTCATCTTTCGGGTCATAATCACCTTTTTCATAAAGATATCTTTTTACTCTTGTAATAAGCGTATCGTTATATTCGGTTTCGTCGGGATGAGAAAGCAGTCCCACCTTCTTATCAAGAAGAAGAAGGTTTTCGTCCTCATAAACGATATCAAGTTTTTTTGAGGCTGAAAGAAAATCATAATGCTCATCGGCAGGTGCAAAAAATTCATCATTGATATACATATCAACGATGTCGCCTTCGGCAAGCTTTGTTGATATGTCACCTTTTTTTGAATTAATCTTTATCCTCTTTGTTCTTATGTACTTATACATAAGTGATTTAGGCAGTGCAGGCACTGCTTTTGAAATGAATTTATCGAGTCTCTGACCCGAATCGTTTTTTGAAATTGTAAATGATTTCAAGAAAAATCTCTCCAAACGGAATAATATTAAAAAATGTCTTTTCAAAACTGAATAAATACTGTATAATTATATGAAAATTTTGTTTAGGAGCGCTGATGTTGAACGAAAAAATTAAGAATGACAATCCTCATAAAAATCATAGGTCAAGACTCAGGGATACCTTTAGAAAAGCCGGAGTAGACGGATTGCCTGATCATAACATCCTTGAGTTTCTTCTGTTTTATTCCATACCCAGAAAGGATACAAACGAGCTTGCCCATAAGCTTATTGCTGAATTCGGATCGTTGAGCAGAGTATTCGATGCAACATATGAGCAGCTTATGGACATTGACGGAATAGGAGAAAGCTCTGCGTTGCTTATTTCGATGATACCCGGATTGTGCAGACGCTATTCCGAGGGAAAATCAAAAGGCAGAGTTAATCTTTCCGAGCGTGAAAACGCCGAAAAATATCTTGTTGAAAAATATTACGGTTGTAAAACCGAAATATTCTACATGCTCTGCCTTGATGCAACAGGTAACCTTATAAATTGCTGCAAACTCGGCGAGGGAACACCTGAAACTGTGCTTATTGATAAGCGGTATGTTATGCAGCTTGCATTCAGAAATGATGCCGATAAAATCATTTTCGCCCATAATCATCCGAAGGGGATTGCCGCTCCTTCAAGAAATGACCTTGAACTGACAAATGAATTTTCAACGCTGTTTGCATCGGTCGGAATAAGGCTCGTTGATCACATTATTGTTGCAGGTAACGATACTCTTTCGCTTGCCTCTGTTCAAAAGTTTAAAAAACTATTTATTTAGGCTGCCGTAAAAGGCAGCCTTTTCATTTAAAAATTTATTGTAACTTTATGTTTTCCCGCTATATTTTTAATTTTAAGAAGCGAGGCACCGTTTTTGCCCACGGGTTCAAGCGTGTATTCACCGCTGCAGTCAATGCTCTTTGGCTTTTTATGAACAAATATTTCCGTAGGAAGGCTGTACTCCTTATCTTGGGTGTACTCAAGGATAAAGATATCGTTTTTTCTGTCAAATGAATAAGAGTCAATTTTACCGCATACGGCAACGGGTGAGGTTCTGATAAGGCAGGTCATTATCGGGTCATCAAGCAGTCCGTGATAATATGCCCAGTATGTTTGTCCCCACTGATTTTTATCAAATTTATCAAGCAGATATTCAATGTGATAAAGCCAGTCTGTTCCTTCGGACTGACCGCCCCATTCGCCAATGATTACGGGAACATTCAGTCTGTCCTGTGACCGTTTGTGCTCATCGAATATCGAACCGACTCTTGTATTGCTTGCATACTTGTATGCCGGAGTATCAACCATGAGATCATATGCATGAGGAGCAAAGCAAAGCTTTTCTTCACGCTTTCCGTCATAGTTGACGGGAGGACATGAATAAGGAATGCCAAGGTTTGAATAATAGCTGTTTTCCATGATGATTATGCCGTTGTCCGTAGCCTCACGAACAGCCTTTGCGGTTCTGTTGATAAACTGAGAGTATACGCCCGTATCAAATTTATATATCAGTTCATCAGCGGCGCTTGTAACCTTTCTGAAAAGAGTGGGATCGCCAAAAGGTTCAAGAACTTTAATGGCATTTCCCGTAACAAGCTGCTTTATCATCCAAAGCTTTTTGCATCTCTTGTCGGTTATAACTGTTTTTGCAACGCTGAAAATAAGCTTTCTGAAAACCTTTCCGCCGTCTGAACCGGGGAAGGGTTCGTTAAGAAGGTCAAATCCGAAGAGGGCAGGGTGGTTCTTGAATCTTTCCGCAACATGCTTCCACATATTGCAGTAATAGGTCTGCAAAGGAATACCGCTGTATTCATCGTTTGCCCAGAAATGGTCGAAGGCTCTGTGAACAGCTTTGCCCCAGAAATACCCTTCTGCCCATACGAATCTTGTTTTATTGAATTTTGCACCGTCGGTTATGCATGCCCATGCAGGTGCGCCGTCGCCTGCGGTTTCGGGTGCACCGCTGTAAAGGTCCTGATGCATATCAAGATAAAAATATATTCCGTATTTTTCGCATAAATCGGCAATGGCGTAAACTCTGTCAAGATACTCTTCGTTGTATTTATTCGGTTCGGGTTCAACGGCATCCCATGTAAGCCCGAGTCTGACAAGATTAAAACCGTATTCGCTTAGTTTTTTTATAAGCTTTTCGTCAAAATCGAGTGTATATGTTCTGTGAATTTCGCCTTCTTTGTTGTACCCTTTGTCACAAAGGTTGATACCGTTAAAAATTCTTTGTCTTCCTTCTGAATCAATAAACGTTTTTTCAAAAGTTGTAATTTTAAGCATAAGATACCCCTTTACGGCAAGTTATACATCAGAATTATATCATTAATATTACTTTAATGCAATATGTTATTTGCGGTTAAAATGTTAATTTCTTGTTGCAGAATCGAATTGTATATGGTATAATCAATTTGTATAAATTATTATAAGAATAGAGGTAACACACATGGCAGCATCCGCACTTTTTAAAATGTATTGCAGAGCTTATCAGGGAATTTTCCGTGTAGCGGTTAATTTTCTTGACTGGACAGAGCCTCAGTTAATCAAAGGCGCAGGCAGTGTTAAAAATCTTCCTGAGGTTGTTAAGAAAAACGGTCATGACAGCGTTCTTGTTGTAACCGATAAAGGTCTTATGGGTCTTCATCTTCTTGACGGTATGCTTGAAGGTCTTGATAAGTCGGGAGTTAAATATGCTGTTTATGACGGTACGCAGCCTAACCCTACAATAAATAATATTGAAGATGCAAGGCAGCTTTATGTTGATAACAAATGCTCGGCTGTTATTGCTTTCGGCGGCGGTTCACCCATGGACTGTGCAAAGGTTGCTGCTGCAAGAATTGCCCGTCCCAATAAGAGTGTTCAGAAGATGAGAGGAACTCTCAAGATTCTCAAAAAGCTTCCTACCATTTATGCTGTTCCCACAACTGCGGGCACAGGTTCCGAAACAACCATCGCTGCTGTTGTATCCGACCCGACTACTCACGAAAAATACGCTCTTCAGGATCCGGTGCTTCGTCCTAAATATGCGGTTCTTGACCCTGAGCTTACTCTTGGTCTGCCTCCTCACATAACATCAACAACAGGTATGGATGCTCTTACCCATGCTGTTGAAGCATATATCGGCGGAAGCAACACAAAGGATACAATTGCTGCTGCCGAAAAGGCAACAAGAATGATTTTTGAAAATATCCTTAAGGTTTATGAAAACGGAAAGGATGTTCAGGCAAGAGAGAATATGCTTGAAGCATCATATCTTGCCGGTATTGCATTCACAAGAGCTTATGTAGGTTATGTTCATGCAATCGCTCATAATTTCGGCGGTATGTACGGAACACCTCACGGTCTTGCAAATGCGGTTATTCTTCCCTATGTTCTTGAAGCATTCGGCGAAGCCGCATATAAGCCTCTTGCAAAGCTTGCAGATGTTGCAGGTCTTGAAACTGCGGGTATGAACGAGGCTCAGAAGGCAAATCTCTTTATCGCAAAAATCAAGGAGCTTAATAAGCTTCTCAATATTCCCGAGCATCTTGAAGTTCAGGAAAAGGATATTGAAACTATTGCGAAGAGAGCCAATAAGGAAGGCAATCCTCTTTATCCGGTACCGAAGATTATGGACGTTGAGGAGCTTTCTGCGATTATCAGAAAGGTTGGCAATCTCGATTAATGCAGATTTAACGGACAATTGCGTGCAATTGTCCGTTTTTTGTCGATAATGGTAACGTAAAAAAATTTTTTAGGAGCAATTTACGAATCGCCGTGATAATATGATGCATTTGATGCTTTTCCACATTCGACGTATACCTGATACGTTTTTATGTGAGAAAAACGCTATCTGTTACAATTTTCAACAAAAACAGAATCAAAAATTAATAAAAAATAAACATATCAACTTTATAATTTACTAAAAGGAGTGAGAAATATGAAAACCCGTCGTATAATAAGCATATTGCTTGCGGTTGCAATTTCTGTCGGAGCATTTACCTGCACTGCATTTGCTGCAGAGGATACATGGCAGCCGAAAAACAAAGAGCCCTTTGTTTTTGTTCACGGTCTTAACGGATGGGGCGGTGCTGAAGGCATCAATGGTATAGTTCCTTATTGGGGAGCAACTACGGGTGACCTTATGAGCTATCTTCAGAGCGAAGGCTATGAATGCTATTCAGCTTCTGTAGGACCTCTTAACAGCGCATGGGACAGAGCTTGCGAGCTTTATGCTCAGCTTATAGGCTCAACGGTTGACTACGGTGCGGCTCATTCTGAAAAATTTAATCATGACAGATACGGAAGAACATATTATCATGCACTTGTTCCTGATTGGGGCGAGCTTGATGAAAACGGTAAAATTCAGCAGATTCATCTGATTGGTCACAGTTTTGGAGGAACAACGGTGCGTATGCTTATTCAGCTTCTTACCGAAGGCAGTCCCGAAGAAATTGCAGCAACGGATTCCGATGATATCTCAGGTCTGTTTACAGGCGGGAAGGGCAATTGGGTAAAGAGCGCAACAACTGTGTGCACGCCACATAACAGTTCATCTGTTTATTATCCTCTCAAAGCTCTCGGTCTTTATGGAATTGTACAGAATGTCAGCTTTCTTTATGCCGGTATAATGGGCAGATCTTTCTTTAACGGACGCCTTGTTGATTTCCATCTTGAGCAGTTCGGTCTTACCGATGTTTTCAACGGCGAAAAGGCAGATGGTCTTATTGAATCGATGATCAGAGTTCAGCAGAACAGCGAAGATACCTGTGTCTACGACCTAACTCCCGAAGGAACTGCAAAATTAAATGAAAAATTGTCAATAAATGATAAAGTTTATTATTTTTCCTATGCTTTCTCAACAACAGAAGAAATCGAGCTTCTCGAAATTCATGTGCCGGGCATGAAAACCAATCCGGTTATTTATCTTACGGCGCTTGCTATGGGTATCGCTCCCGAGTTTACAGACCCTTATACGGGAGTTGTTTATGATGAAAGCTGGCGTGCAAACGATGCTCTTGTCAATACCGAAAGTGCAAAATATCCGCTTGATGAGGCTTATGTTGATTATGACGAAAATAATGTAGAAAAAGGCGTATGGAATGTGATGCCTGTTCAAAGAGGCGACCACGGAAGTGCAATCGGTCTTTTCTCCGATGAAAAAGAAGTCAAAGCTTTTTATCTTGAGCTTTGTGAAATGCTTTGCGAATTACCCTGATTATTAAGTTTACATACTCCTCCGTGCAAACGGAGGAGTTTTTTTGAAAAAGATTAACAAACTTTTTGGGAGGTTTTTTTGTGCAAACGACATTCTTTGTTTAAAAATGCCAAATATTGCGAATGAAAATATACAAAATAAACAAAATAATGTTGAAGGATGATTTTATTATGTAAATGCTGAATAATTTATGAGGCTCCTAAAAATTGTGCATAATGCACAAAAACAAATGTTATTATTTGTGCAAAATCACTTGACTTTTTCCGAAATTGTAGTATAATAAAACCACAACAAAAAGAAAGGATGAATGTTATGAACTTCTACGAAATTTCCAACTACCCCGCAGAGAAAAAGCTCATCGAAGAAATCGCAAAGGAAAAGAAATTCCTTACATTCAAAAAACTTTTCAAGATCTTCGAGCTCAACGCTTTGCTTGCAAAGTAAGGAACGGGCTTTGCCTCTCCGCACTAAACAACCCTTACGGGTTTTAATATATCTGGGCTGAGAAACACTCTCTGTTCAGAGCTTTGGAAAACAACACAGACCGCACAAAGGTTTTTTCCTTTGACGGTCTGTTTTTTCATTTTTAAAAACCTTCACTCATATAAAATAAATGGAGGTGCATTATGAATTGCTGTATAACAGAATTAAGGTGTAAAGAGGTTATTGATAAATCCAACGGCTGTCGTTTGGGTCTTATCAGCGATGTTGAAGTTGATTCCTGCTGCGGAAGAGTGACCGCTCTGATTATTTACGGAAGACCTAAATACTGGGGAATCTGCGGTAAACGTGAAAGAATACGAATATGTTGGGAAGATATAGAGGTTATCGGCAGCGATACCGTGCTTGTAACGAAGTCGCAGAGGTGTAATGATTCACGCAGAAGAACAAAGTAAAAACGGCTTGCAGGGGATAAACCTCTGCAAGCCATTCACCGTTATAATTAAAGTCCTGTTTTTTCGCTTATATATTTTCTTGCCATGCAAGCATATTCGTAGGGGTTTGCCTTTGCAGGGTCCTGTTCAGCTTCAACAACAACCCAGCCTTCGTAATCAGCATCGGAAAGAATGTCGAATACGGGAGTGAAATCAAAGTCACCGTCACCGGGAACGGTGAATGCGCCTGCTCTTACGCAGTCAAGGAAGCTCCAGCCCTTTTCTTTACCCTCGTTGATAACATCCTGACGGATGCTCTTGAGATGAACATGCTTAACTCTGTTAACATATTTCTTAAGAACACCGATTGCATCTTCACCCGAGAATGAAAGATGACCGGTATCGTAAAGAAGATAAACAAGGTCAGGGTCTGTAATTTCCATGAGCTTGTCGATTTCAGCTTCGGTCTGTACGCCTGTGCCCATGTGATGGTGTACGGTGAAGTACATGCCCTTTTCTTTTGCAAGTCTGCCCATTTCATTGAAGCCCTTTGCGATAAGCTCCCACTGTTCATCTGTGTAAACGGGCTTGTCGCCGAAAATGCTCAGAGCTTTGCCCTGAATGGAATTGCCCTGCTCTGATGCGCCGATAACCTTTGCGCCGAGTGCATGAAGAAAATCTCTGTGCTTTATGAATGCTTCGATAGTTGCCTCATAACCGTCGGAAAGAAGGAGAGAGGAGAACCATGCGTTGCATATGCGGAGTCCTCTTACATCAAGCTTGTGCTTGAGAGTTTCTGCATCCTTGGGATATTTGTTACCTATTTCGCTGCCCTTGAAGCCGCTGAGAGCCATTTCGCTTACACACTGCTCAAAAGTATTTTCTGCACCGAGATCGGGAAGGTCGTCATTTGTCCATGCGATAGGAGCTATCGCAAGGCTTACCTTGTCTTTGTTAAGCATTTTAAATTCCTCCGTTTTATGTAAATTAATAAAGTCTTGCTTTTGCAATATTTTCCTGCATATCTTCATATGCGGCCTGAACCTTTTCGCTGGTTGAAACCTCGGCAACGCCTACTCTCCACCATGCGTCATAACCGTCGCTCATGCTGCCGTGAACAACCTTAATATCAAAGAGGCAGGGAACTTTCTGTTCTTTTGAATCTTTGAGTGCATCACGAAGCTCCGCAACGTTTGTAACGGTGTATGCTTTGCAACCGTAGCCTTCTGCGATTTTAGCAAAGTCAATGGGAACGATTGCGCCGTCAAGCATACCCGTAAGAGGATTTCTTGCCTGGAAGCGTGTTCCGAATGTATCTGTACCCTGATTATTCTGAAGATTTTCTATGCATCCCCAGCCGGAATTATCAAAGAGCATAACGTTTATCTTTGCACCTTCCATAACTGCGGTGTAAAGCTCGCTGTGAAGCATGAGGAAGCTGCCGTCGCCAACCATGGTGTATACTTCTCTGTCGGGTTCTGCAAGCTTGACACCGAGTGCACCGCAGATTTCGTAACCCATGCACGAGAAGCCGTATTCCATATGGTATGTGTTGGGTACGGATGCTCTCCAGAGTCTTTGCATGCATCCGGGAAGGCTGCCCGATGAACCGATAGCAATCGAGCTTTTGTCAACCAGTTTGTTAATCTCACCGAGAGCTCTTGTTTGCGAAAGACCCTCTTTGAGATATACGCTGTACATGCGATCAACCTCTGAATTATAGTCCTCTTTAATTTGAGCAAGCTCAGCGCTGTCCCATGTTGAGTAATATTCTCTTACCGTAAGAGCACCCATGATGTCAAGCATAGCTGTTTTGGCATCGGCAATAACAGCGGTGGAATCCATCTTGAAAGCATCGAACGGGCATATGTTTATTGAAAGAATTCTGCAATCGGGATTCTGGAATCCCCATTTTGATGCGGTTGTGAAGTCTGTAAGACGTGTACCGACTGCAATAACAAGGTCTGTTTTCTTTGCAACAGTATTTGCAGCGGGGCCGCCCGTAACGCCGATTCCGCCCATGTTAAGCGGTAAATCCCAGCGGATGTTACCCTTGCCTGCCTGAGTTTCGCAGATGGGAATATTGAACTTTTCGGCAAAGAATCTTGCGGTTTCCCATGCCTCGGAATATCTTACGCCGCCGCCAACGATAAGTATGGGCTTTTCGCTGCGCATAATCGCTTTAACGGCAGCCTCAATTTCACGGTGAGTGGGGGAGCGTCTGTCAAGATACCAGACTCTCTTTTTAAGGAAATAATCGGGATAATCAAAAGCTTCACCCTCAACATCCTGAGGCATCGCAAGGCAAACAGCACCCGTATCTGCAGGGTCTGTAAGAACTCTCATAGCGTTGATACATGCAGTCATAAGCTGCTCGGGTCTTTCAATTCTGTCCCAGTATTTGCAAACTGCTTTAAAGGAATCGTTAGCGGTAATGCTGCAGCTTGTCGGTTGTTCAATCTGCTGAAGAACAGGGTCGGGCTGACGGCAAGCAAAGGTGTCACCGGGAAGCAGGAGAAGGGGAATACGGTTAGCCGTTGCAGTACCTGCTGCGGTTACCATGTTGAGCGCACCGGGACCGATTGATGATGTGCAGGCAATAATCTGACGGCGGTTTTTCTGCTTTGCAAAAGCGATTGCCGCATGAGCCATGCCCTGCTCGTTGTGCCCCTGATAGAATTTAAGGTTATGACCGCCCTGCTCAAGAGCCTGACCGATTCCGACAACGCAACCGTGACCGAAAATGCCGAAAATACCGTCTACAAATTTAGTTTCAACTCCGTCAAAGCTGATATACTGGTTATCAAGGAATTTGACAAGAGCCTGAGCCATTGTAAGTTTCATAATGAATCTCCTTTGCCCGTTTTTATTAAAAATCATAATTTTTATGCATAATAGTCATATTAGAACATAAAAATCAACATACATACACATTATATACCATATATAGTGTTATTTCAAGATTAAATAATTAATAAACTGCAACAAAATATAAAAAAATTTGCTAAAAAGCCTTGACAAGCGCCGATAAATAATATATTATATTGGAGCGCTTGAAAAAAGGCGTATTAATTTAATAAATGATCCATTAGCTCAGACGGTAGAGCACTTGACTTTTAATCAAGGTGTCCGGAGTTCGAGTCT
>CAZJOH010000033.1:0-23483 GCA_964547575.1 uncultured Clostridium sp. | reverse complement strand
AAAAAATAAAGGCACCTCCGAAACGGAGATGCCTGCAATTCACAGAAAGATATAAATTACATCAATCGCAAACGGACAAAACGGCTCTCCGATTCATTGTGCTAATCATCATTGTCATCTTGTCCGCCTGCCTTTCGGTAATTTTTATTTATTGTAACAATATAAGAATAATTTGTCAACCGATTTTGCTTATTGTGCAAAAGTGTAGGTTTAAAGTTCAGAAGTGTCTGATATCAGTCCTCAATTGCAGCCTTGCGTGAATTGATTTTTCTGAATATTTCCGTATCGAACTTCGGTGTTCTGTCATAGGTATAAAGACCGTTCTGCTCCTGCTCGATATCGTAAAGCTGGGTATAGCAGAAGCCGAACATTCTGTAGTTATCAAGAAGTGCGTTTGTAAGGCCTGCATATCTTTCAACAAGCTCTTCTTCTGTTTTGGGAGCGTTGCCGTAGCCCCATGCATCGCCTCTGTCGCCCCTTGACCACTGAAGTCCGCCGTATTCGCTGACCCATGCGCAGCCCTTGCCGCTGTACATCTGTCTGTCGGGGAAACGTTCATAAAGAATATTTTCCGTCATGAGCTTATCATAATTTTCTTTAAAAATCTTATAATCCTGCTCATAATCGTGAACGTCATAAATATCTGTTTCAACATGGAAGTTGCCGCTTGTGTCAATGCAGGGACGGGTTTCGTCAAGCTGCTTTGTAACTCTGTAAATTGTTCTGAGAACGCTGTCATACTGTTTTCTGCCTCTGATGTCCCATGTTTCGTTGAACGGACACCAGCCTATGATTGACGGATGGTTAAAATCTCTTTCAACGCATTCGCACCATTCGGGAAGCATTGCTTCAAGAGCACGCTCATCTGACCAGTCAAGACCCCAGTTGCCGTATTCACCCCATACGATGTAGCCGAGTCTGTCACAGTGATAGATGAATCTCTTTTCAAATACCTTCTGGTGAAGTCTTGCACCGTTAAAGCCTACTGCCATTGAAATCTTTATGTCATTTTCAAGAGCTTCGTCCGAGGGAGCGGTGTAAATACCGTCGGGATAAAAGCCCTGGTCGAGAACAAGTCGCTGGAAAACGGATTTGCCGTTGATAAGGAATTTATAATCATCGATTTTAACGTTACGGAGTCCGAAATAGCTCTTAACCTTATCTTCGCCGAAGGTCAGCTCAAGGTCATAAAGTCTGCCGTTGCCGACTTCCCAGAGATGAATTTCATCGAGCTTGATTTCGCCTGTGATTGTTGCAACAGCCTTCTTTGAGAATGAACCCATTGCCTTGCCTTCATATGAAGCGGAGGCGGTGAATTTACCTTCACCCTCAACAACAGCGGAAATCGCAACAACGCCGTTGATATAATCGGGATAAAGCTTGAAGCTCTTTATGTATGCTTTGGGGACAAACTCAAGCCATACTGTCTGCCAGATACCCGTTGTTCTTGTGTAGTCACAGCCGTGGGATTTAAGCTCCTCGCTCTGCTTTCCTCTGGGAATAAGAGGATTACGCACATCGTCAACCGCATTGACAATAATAACATTTTCGCCCTCGGTGAGATACTCGGTAACATCAAATTTAAATGAGGCATATCCGCCCTTGTGATATCCTGCTTTTTTGCCGTTAATGTAAACTGTTGTTTCATAGTCAACGGCGCCGAAATGCAGAAGAACATTGCCTTTGAGCTGTTCTGCGGTGATATTAACGCTTCTTCTGTACCATACGGCAGGAATGAAATCGGTATGCTCAATGCCGGAAAGCTTGCTTTCAGGGCAGAAGGGAACGAGGATTTTTGTTTCCCAATCTTTTCTTTCAAGAATATCGTTTTCTTTTTTGCTGTTGCCGAAGTCAAATTCAAAATCCCATTCGCCGTTGAGGTTGAGCCATGAAGCTCTTTCAAACTGAGGATCGGGATGTTCGTGTCTGGGAATATTAAGCATAGTTTTTCTCCTTATATTTCAAAATAGCTTTTTTCAAGCATTGCCGCAAGGCAATGATATACGGGCAATGTCAATTCCTGAACCTTGAAGGTTTCCGTTTCGGGAAGCTTTATGCAGATATCGCATATTTTGCTTAGCCTGCTTTCTTTTTCTCCCGTAATCGCAACGGATTTTATACCTGCCGCTCTTGCGGCTTTTGCGGCGTAAACAATGTTTTCGGAATTTCCTGAGGTGCTGAAACACAGCAGAACATCGTTTTCTTTAGCGTATGCGTAAACCTGCTGTGCAAAAACAAGAGAGGGTGCAACGTCATTTTCAAATGCCGTCATCAATGCCGAATGGGCGCAGAGTGAAATTGCAGGAAGACCTTTCTGCAGATTGGCAGAGATATATTCATCATCAAAAAGCTCCTTTTCCTTATCGGAAAGGGGTCTTTTTTTGAGGAAGCCTTTCATCAGTTCGCCAACAAAATGATCGCAGTCCGCAGCTGAACCGCCGTTTCCGCAGCAGAGAATTTTTCCGCCTTTGTCATAGCAATTGAGGAATAATTCAAATGCGGTATTAATATCAATTTTGCAGATTTCAAGCTGCGGATATCTTTCAAAAAGCTCTTTAAATATCATTTTATATCCTCCGCATATTCTTTTGCAACACCGATTGCGGCATAATCACCTATGTTGTCACCGAGCATTGCAGGAACTATTTTACAGCATTCGGCAGAAATTGCAAGAGCTTCTTTTTTTATTACCTCATTCATGCTTTCAATCAGCAGATGCCCCGAACGTTGGAATATGCTGCCGATAACAATTCTTTCGGGATTGAGTATATCAATAAGAATCGAGAGACCGAGACCCAGCTTTTCGCCGCAGCGGCGGTAAATTGCATTTGCGAGCTTATCGCCTCTTACGGCGGCGTCGGCAATTGTTTTTGCGGTTACGTTATCATAGGGAATAGAGGTTGTACCGTTATAAATGGATAGCATTTTTTTGCCCATTGCCGCAATTCCGGCACCGCTGCAAAAGCCCTCAAACGAGCCTGCTTTTCCGTATGCAACGGGTCCGTCGGCATCAAGTCTTACATGACCGACCTCGCCCGCAGTGCCGCAGGTACCGCTGTAAAGTCTGCCGTCAAGAATCAGACCTGCACCCATACCTGTGCCAAAGGTAAGAAAAATCATGTTTTTTGTTCCTTTGCCTGCACCGAACTGCCATTCGGCAAGAGCGCATGCATCGGCATCGTTTCTTATTTTGCAAGGAATTCCGAGCCTTTCCTTGACGATATCCGCAAGAGGCACGTTGTCCCAATCGGGCAGATTCGGCGGACGCATAATAATACCTGTATCGCTGTTAAGCGGTCCTCCGCAGCTGACTCCGCAGGCAAGCACATCCTCGGCAGAAATTCCGTTTCTGTCCATGATTTCACGGGCTGATTCGATAAGCTCGTTTACCACAGCTTCCCGACCTCGTTCCACCTTTGTTTCAAAACGGATTTTGTCCTTTATGGATGCGCTGCTTTTTTCGCTGATAACAACGGCGCATTTTGTTCCGCCTATATCCATTCCGAGATAGTATTTCATCTGATATCACCGCACTTTAATGCAAATTCATTATAATTATATATGTAAATCCTTTTTAAGTCAATAAAGTAATATTTTGCTGACACAGAGCAAAAATAAAGCCGAAAGGACTGAAAATATGGCAGTAACATTGATAAGAGCAACCTTGCTTTATGCAGCTATCATTTTTTTGATAAGGCTTATGGGTAAACGTCAGATAGGGGAATTGCAGCCCTCTGAGCTTGTTGTGACAATTCTTCTTTCGGAAATCGCCTCAATTCCCATGCAGGATAACAATATTCCGATTATGCATTCAATCGTTGCACTTTTTGCGCTTGTATCATATGAAATACTGACCTCTGCCGCAGGACTTAAGAGTTATAAGCTGCGTGCGGTATTGCAGGGTCACCCGGTGATTGTAATAAGAAACGGGGAAATAGATATGAAAGCACTGAAAAAGCTTCGTATGACCGTAAACGATCTCATTTCAGCGTTGAGGCAGAAAGATGTTTTTGAAATTTCGCAGATTTCATATGCGATTTTTGAAACAAACGGTCAGATAAGCGTGCTTCTGAAACCCGAATACAGAAATTCAACAGCCAAGGATTTGGATTTGTATCCCGCCGATAACGGTATGCCGTTTGCTGTTGTATGCGACGGAAGGATAATTAATGATATCGTAAAAGAATCGGGACTCGGTACGGATAAGGTGAAAAAACTGATTATTTCCAGCAAGGTACCGCTTGAAAATATTGTTATTATGACCGTAACCTCCGACGGAAAAGCATTTATAGCGAAAAAAGGGGACAGCGAATGAAAAGAGTTATCATTGCCGTTTTGCTTTTAACAGCTGCGGTTTCTGCTTCTGTATGGTCTAATATTTTGTTTGAGAAAAATATGGAGAGATTTTCCGTTTCATTGGAAAATCTTATAATATATTCGGAAAAATCAACTGATGAAATTCTTAAGAAAGAAACACGCAAGGTGGTAGATGATTGGTATGCTTCCTCGGCGTTTCTTCATTCGCTTGTTGCGCATGAGGGAATGGATGAGCTTGAAAAAAGCATAACCTCCCTGCCGCTGCTTATTGAGCATTCCGACAGAGAGGAATTCAGAAAAGAATGTATTAAAGCCGTCAATCAGATAAATAACCTGATTGATTCCGAAAGGCTGAATATAGGAAATGTGCTGTTTATTTCACAAGCCCCGAAATAAGAATTATAAGAATGAGAACGGGAAGAACAAATTGGAAATAAGGCTTTATTTTCTTTGACATTTTTATGCCGCTTCCCGTGTTGACTTCTTCAATATATTTATCGAAGCCCCAACCCCATTTTGTTACGCAGAAGAAAAGATAAACAAGTGCACCTGTGGGAAGAAGGAGATTGCTGACTATGAAATCCTCACTGTCGAGGATATCTCTGCCGCCGATAAGCTTAACATCGCTCCAGATGTTATAGCCGAGAACGCAGGGAATGCTGCCGACGAAGAAGAGGATTCCGTTGATAAGGCTGGATTTCTTTCTGCTCCAACCGAAATTATCAATGCCGCTTGCGATAAGATTTTCAAAAACGGCAATAACGGTTGAAAGGCTTGCGAAGGTCATAAAAAGGAAGAACAAAGTGCCCCAGAGTCTGCCGCCTGCCATGTTTGCAAATACCTTGGGAAGTGTCATAAATATGAGTGAGGGTCCGGCATCGGGTTCAACGTTGAAGCTGAAGCAAGCAGGAAAAATGATAAGACCCGACATAACCGCAACAAAAGTATCGAGTCCGCAAATGCGGATGGATTCGCTTGTAAGAGTGTTGTCCTTTGACATGTAGCTGCCGAATATTTCCATTGAAGCAATGCCTATGCTTAAGGTGAAGAATGCCTGATTCATCGCAGCGGTTATGACATTTCCTATTCCGTTTTCCGCTGCTCTGCCGAAATCGGGAAGAAGATAGAATTTAAGACCCTCCGCCGCACCGTCAAGAGTGAGACTGTGGACTGCAAGCACAACTATAAGCAGAAGCAAGCCCATCATCATTACCTTGGTTATGCGCTCAATGCCGTTCTGAAGACCCATGCTGCAAACAACAAGACCGATGAGAACCGTAAGTCCCATCCAGAGCATCATCTCCTTGGGGTCTGCAAGCATTTCGGGAAATACCTGCTGCGATTGTTCGGCAGGCATTCCGTCGAAAGTGCCGAATGCATATTTAAAGAAATATCCGAGCATCCAGCCCGAAACGGTTGTGTAATACATCATCAGAAGCAGGCAGCCTATAATGCTTACCCAACCGTGAATATGCCATTTATGGCCGGGCTTTTCAAGCGATTTAAATGCTTTTACCGTGCTTTGACGGCTTGCTCTTCCGACTGCGAATTCCATTGTAAGCACGGGTACGCCCATAATAAGAAGAAAAAGCAGATAAAACAGAACGAATACACCGCCGCCGTTTTCACCTGCAACATACGGAAATTTCCATACGTTACCGATACCGATTGCGCAGCCTGCGCTTACAAGAAGAAATCCCAGACGGGATTTAAAGTTTTCACGACTCATAATAATTACTCCTATATTTATTTACTTGCAGAATTATATCAAAAACACATAATCAATGCAATATCTAAAAGCTGTAAAACCGAAAAAATAATTTACAAAATATTCATTTTTGTGTTGAAATGTAAAAACAATAATGATACAATAAATTGAATATTATTCGGAAAGGATAATGCTATTATGGAGTACAAAATGATTCTTACACCCGAGGAGCAGGAAATTCTTAACGGCTCCAAGGGCGAAGCAATGGCAAAGGTTATGAAAACCCTTGTTCTTTACGGTGAAGCTTTCGGTGCAACAAAGATGGTTCCCGTTGAAAGCAAGATGGGTCACCTCGTAACAAGCTTCGGTCTTAAGGTTATGAAGCCTGTTTATGACCTCATGGATCAGCTTATTTCAGGCGGCGCACTTTCTCAGCAGAAATTCTCAGTTGACCCCAAGCCTCTCGATCCCAATGTTCCCGCAAACTTCCTTCAGAAGCTTATTTTCAATAAGTTTATGTACAGCATGCAGGACAGCTATGATGCACAGCTTTCAAAGCTCGGTCTTATTGACAATAAGTCATACACCTGCACATGCTATATGGACGAAGTAGGCAATATTCCTCAGAAGGGCGAGGTTCTTTCATGGGCTGAATCATCAGCTGTTGTTTATGCAAACTCCGTTCTCGGTGCTCGCTGCAACAGAAATTCAGGCATCATCGAGCTTTTCGGTTCAATCGTTGGCAGAGTTCCTTATTTCGGACTTGTTACCGATGAGGGCAGAAAGGCAACATGGATTGTTGAAGTGAAAACAACAAAGAAGCCCGAGGCTCAGATTCTCGGTTCCGCTATCGGTATGAAGGTTATGGAAGATGTTCCCTATATCAAGGGTCTTGATCAGTGGATCGGCACAGAGCTTGACGGCGATACCAAGGCATATCTTAAGGATTTCGGTGCAGCTACCGCTTCAAACGGCGCAGTTGGCCTTTATCACGTTGCAAACCTTACTCCCGAAGCAGTTGAACAGGGCGAAGCTCTTATTGCAGAGGATGCAAAGGTTTATGTTGTTGACGATGCAGAGCTTGCAAGAGTTCAGGCAAATTATCCCGTTATGTGGAAGGATAAGAATGCAAAACCGAAGCTTTGCTTCGTAGGCTGCCCCCATCTTTCACATGCACAGCTCATTGAGTGGACTGATAACGTTACTGCAGCTCTTAAGAAGAACGGTCTCAAGAAAGTTTCCGTTCCCACCGTATTCACCGCAGCCCCCGCTGTTGTTGAGGAATTCAATAAGACTCCTTATGCAGAAAAGCTTAAGGCAACAGGCGTTATTCTCAGCTATATCTGCCCGCTTATGTATATGAATAATCCTCTTTGTAAGAAGATGCCCGTTATAACAAACTCCAATAAGCTCAGAACATACACAACCTCTCGCTACTACAGAAGCGAAGAGATTCTTGATATCATCACAAAGGAGGCAAAGTAAGATGAAACAGTTCAAAGGACGTCCCGTTGTTGCAGGTAAATGCACAGCTACCGCTCTCGTTTCCCACGGCGGTTTCAATACTCTCGCCTCATTCCAGAATGCTCTTCAGTTTGGTGATAAAGAAGCAAAGTGCGGCGACCAGAACAATGCTGATCTTTACAACAAGCCCATGGTAAATACCGCTCTCTGCCTTCCCCAGACCATCGGTTCAACAACCGGCGGCATGGTTCTCTACTGCGCAAATGCCATGAAGAGAAACCCCACCTGCATGCTCTTCTCCGAGCATATTGACTCCCTTGCATGTGCAGGCGCTGTTCTTGCTGCTGTTTGGGCTGATGAACCCATGGTAACCGTTGACTGCCTCGGTCAGGAATTCCTTGATTATGTCAAGGACGGCATGAAGATTACCGTTGATGTTGACGGAACGGTCACTGTAGAATAATTGATTTTTGTATGTGCCGCAGACTTCGGTCTGCGGCTTTTTTGTCCCAAATCAATAATTAATGTTACATATTGTATAATTCTGTCGTTTGGTTTTAGTTAAATTTAACAAAAATTACCAATTTGCGGAAAAATTTGTTAATTTTGCTTGCAAAAGTCAGTTTAACGATATATAATGTGTTCCTATACGGAACAAAAGAGGTGAGAAGGGGCATTATGTATATTTTAACTAAGGCTTGCAGACAAGTTGAAGGCAAGGAAGCTGTGTTGTTCGGCGTTGCGGATGAAAGCCATGATTTCGGTGATTTTACCGATGACATGACGAAAGCCGAGCATTTTGTTGATTTGCTGAATTCGGAAAAGGTTGAAGCAATTCATGTTGCGGATATTATCGAGGACATGTTTTACTGACTTTTAAAAATTTTCATATCCCTATTGACAGCTCTATTCTAACGTGTTAGAATAGAGCTGTACTAATGCATTAGAATACACGAAACACATCGTATAAATAGGGGGAGATGAAAGATGTCAACACCAAAGATTTTTGAGAGTGAATACCGTTTTTGTCTTGTTTTATGGGAGTATGAGCCCGTGAGCAGCCGTGAGCTTTCCGAGCTTTGCAAAGAAAAACTCGGCTGGTCAAAAACCACAACCTATACCGTTATCAAGCGCCTTTCTGACAGAGGAGTGCTGAAAAATGAAAACACCGTGGTAACCTCACTTGTTTCAAAGGACGAAGCTCAGGTTTCCGAAATCGATGAGCTTATGAAAAAAAAGTTTGAAGGCTCGATTCCGGCTTTTATAGCCGCTTTTGCAAGAAGCCGCAAGCTTTCGGAGAAGGAGATTGCCGAGATTAGGCAGATTATCGAGCAAGGAGGTAAGTGATATGGATACCTTGTTTCTTGATTTTCTGAATATCAGCATAACAGCAAGCTATATAATTCTCGCCGTAATCCTGATAAGATTTTTCTTTCCGAAAATTCCGAGAAAATTCATCTGCATTTTATGGGCGATTGCGGGAATAAGACTAATTCTTCCGTTTACATTTGAAAGTGTTTTGAGTCTTATTCCGAGTGCCGAAACCGTGCCGCCCGATATAGTCTTATCGCAAAGCCCTGCAATTCACAGCGGAATATCAACCGTTAACAGTGTTGTTAATCCGATTATTTCGCAGACTTTTGCACCTGAGGTCGGTGCAAGTGTAAACCCGTTGCAGATTATAACGGGTATTGCTTCGGTTGTCTGGGTGATCGGTATCGCAGCACTTCTCGTTTACGGGATTGTCAGTTATTTCAGGGTTAAGAAAACAGTTTCGGACGCAATTTTACTTAAGGATAACATATGGCAGAGCGAAAAGGTTGTTTCGCCCTTTATTCTCGGCATAATAAAGCCGAAAATCTATATTCCCTACGGGATGGACGGGGAAATAAGATGCCATGTTATTGCTCACGAAAATGCACACCTCAAACGCCGTGACCATTGGATAAAACCGCTCGGATTTCTGCTGCTTGCGGTTTATTGGTTCAATCCTTTGATATGGATTGCATACATATTGCTTTGCAAGGATATCGAGCGTGCGTGCGATGAAAAGGTTATTTCGCAGATGGATGACGAAAACCGCAAGGAATACGCAAATGCTCTGCTTGAATGCGCAGTCAATCGCAGACGCATTGCAGCCTGTCCGCTTGCTTTCGGTGAAACAGGTCTTAAGGAACGTGTAAAGGGTGTTATGAACTATAAAAAGCCCGCTTTCTGGGTTGTTGTTCTTGCGGTTATCGCATGCGTTGTTGCGGCTGTATGCTTCCTTACAAATCCCAAGTCATCAACGGAATATACCGAACTCGGTTACCGCCTTAAAATCACGGAAGAAATCTATACTGCTACCACTCAGCTTCCCGATAAAACAGAAAAAATGAGCTATAAAGTTGGCAAAGGTACAAAAGGCGAGCTTTCAAACGGCACAAAATTTGAAATCACCGAGGTTAATCTCCAAACGGGCGAGCTGACAATTAAATTCAGCGGTGAATCTATTTACAGCCTTGTAGGTAGTACCGTTGGAAACGGACTTCAGGAGTGCAGTCATATTGTTATCAACGAAAACACTCCGCACACTCTTTCGGCTGACAGCAACGGTATTTACAGAAGCATTACCTTTGAATTTGTGAAAACACAGGATTTGGAAACCGTTATTTCTCAAGCAATCATGCAGAAAAACAAGGGTAACTACATGATGGGAACCTTTGCCTGCGAAAATCATGAGATTTTTGCAACCGAATCCGCAGACACGGGTGATTATGAAATCGTGACCGCATATATGTGGGTGGACTATGCCGAATATATAAAATACGGCGATTCGCTTGTATCAATCGGTGGAAGTGCTTGCCCGACGGTGCTGACATTTGAATGCATTGACGGCACATATTCTCTTATCGAATACTGGACAGCCGAGGACGGCACACGCTATGCCGATTCAATCCGTGAAAAGTATCCCAAAAACATCGTCAGCGAAGTGATGTATTACAATTATGACCATAAGTCGCTCGAGAAAAAAGCAGAAACGTTCTATTATGATAACAAATTCTTCTATGCTGCAACAAACCTCGACGATGTGGATGTAAGTGTTGTAAATTATAATCTGCATAGCAATGAAAAGGGGTCAGAAAGCAAGTTCATAAGAATAGAATGGTGCAATAATCTTGATAATGATACTGTAACCTACGGCAATCCGTTTTATATTCAGCGCTTTAATCCCGATACTCTCGGCTTTGAGCCCTACGGACCCGAGGAAATGGCGTTTACCACTCCTGCACTCATTCTTAAACCGGGAGAAATAAAAGAGCAGAGCTATAATCTTGACCTCTTTGATTTTTCATATCCGGGATATTACCGATTTGTAACGAATTTCTACACGAATGCAAAGGTTGGGGAAGGTCAGGTTATAATAGATTTTATACTCGGCGATATAAAGCTTGATACGGATGAGGAACACACAACCCAATCGGTGTATATATTCCCCGATTACAAATCGCTCTTCAGCCGTGTGGGATCCACAAATGAAGGTTATGATATAATCAATAAATATGCTGAAAAATCAATTTACACTCAATACAGCAGTCAGACTCCGTTCCCCGTTATACGATTTGATTCAAAGGATGAGCTTGACGGATTTATAAAAGAAGGCAGAAAGGCTTTCTATCTTGACAGCGATTCCGACCAGGACTATTCTTTCCTCAAAAACACGGAAGAATATACCGAAGAGTTTTTTGAAGATAAAAGTGTTGTTCTTGTTAATGTTACTGAACCGAGCGGCTCGATAAGGCATGAAGTAGACTCTGTAACAAAAAGAAACGGGGTTGCTTATGTTATTATGGACCGTATCGTTCCCGAAGCTTGTACAGACGATATGGCAAGCTGGTTTATAACCGTTGCCGTTGATAAAGAGTTTCTTTCGGACTGCAACAATATAGTTGCAAGTATCGGAAGTGAAGTGGATGAGCCGTCTGCGGTGTCAGGTAAATCATTGGTTTTTTCGGCAACCAAAAATTCTGTAAGCTATGTTGAAAACGGTGCAGATATACTGATGAAATATGCAGAGATTCCTATGTATACTCCTTACAGCAACGGAGATTATTATTCCGTAGCAATGTTTGAAACATTGGAAGGATTCGAAGGTTTCTATCAGAATACTCAAAATGTTTTTTCTTACGGTTCTGAACTCGAAGGGCATTCGTTTGCCTGGAGAAAACTGCAATATAACAAAGAATTTTTTGATAAGAATGTTCTTTTGCTGATATACATAACCGAACCGAGTTCAGACATTGCACATGAGGTTATAAGTGTTTCAAAGAATAATAATGTCCATATTGAAATAAGAAGAAATGTTCCCGAAATATGCGACGATGTTATGACCGGTACACTTATAGCTGTCACCATGGAGAAAGGTTTGCTCAACGATTCGGATATCGTTATTGCAAGAATAGCTGAAACCAAAAATATCGGTTTTATACCTGATGTGGTAAAGACCGAAGAGGGTACAATGCTTTATGTTATGGTGTCAAGCAACAGCACATGGAAACCCCGTGTCACATTAAAAGCAGACGGCAGCTTCCATTTCTTTATTTCACCATTCAACAGTTATGTTTGTAAAGGTAAATATCGTTATGATACAAATAATTTAATCCTCGAAACCGACGACGGTCTTTATACATATGTTTTCAAAAAAGACGGCGATAATCTGATTTTTGATGCGGATAAATCCTCTGAAATTCAGAAATATAAACCGTCGGCAGATTCCGATATGATTTTGCCTGTTGAAGACGGGGATGTGTTTGTAAAAAAATAAAAAAACAAAGGCAGGATTCGTTCTGAATCCTGCCTTAATCTTATTCATATTTAGCTCTTTCGCCGCCGATATATTTTGCTCTTGTTTTTGCTGCGTTGAGCTTTGCTTCGCCTATAACATTATTTTCAAGTCTTAAAGGCACTGCAACTCTTTTGAGATGCATTCCGATAAGTGTGAAGCCGATATCAATTCCTGCGTCAGCCCTGATTTCTTCAACGGCGGCAGGTTTTTTCATTGTGTGCCATGCCGCAGTTGCAAATGAACCGCCTGCACGGGGATGGGGAACAACGCAGACTTTTTCAAGTCCGAGCTTATCAGCTTTCTCGCTTTCGATAATAATCGCTCTGTTGAGATGCTCGCAGCATTGAGCGGCAAGGTAAATTCCTTTTTCGGCAAATGCGCTGTTTAGACCGTCAAAAATCTGCTGCGCAACTTCAACCGTTCCGCTTGTGCCGATTCTTTCGCCGATAACCTCGCTCGTTGAGCAGCCTATAACAACAACATCTCCGTTTTTGAGTTCAGCTTTTTCAATAAGCTCTTTTGCGGCAAGCTGTGCCTGATTAAAAATATCCTGCATTATGATTACCTCTTTTTGAAGAATGAATTTAAAGTTTTATTTTTTTCAATTGCAGTTATTACCGCAATTCCTGCAATTATTCCAACGATACCTTGCAAAACGTTTGAAAAAATACTTCCTGCAGCCGCAATGCCGTAGCCTAAAATAACCGCCTCATATCCGAAATATCCGAGCACCATTATTGCTTCTGCCGCAATGCTGCCGAGAATTTTGCCGGTTAAAGGCTTTTTACTTATTGTTTTTATAACGAAATATGCTGCAACAGCCATTATTGCTTTGATAATAAATGTTGCTGGGGCATACTGCGCATAGCCCGACAGAATATCCGCAAGAGCAGAGCCCAGACCTGCCGCAAGTGCGCCGTAAACGGGTCCGAGAAGCCAACCCGAAAGCAGAACAAAGCAGTCACCGAGATTAAAATAGCCGTTTGTTGCAGGTGACGGTATTTTAACAACAAACGTTGCTACGCAGACTATTGCCGCAAGTAAAGCCGCAATTGCAACCCGTTGCAATTGTTTCTGTTTCATTTTTATCATCTCACATATGTTTGCTGTAATAAAGTATAATCCAATTCCGATAATATTTCAAGGTAGCTTTTATTGTGATTTTTAACATAAATATTCGCTCTTTGTCTTGAAAAAATAGATGCTCTGTGATATATATAATATATATTTTTAATTTAGGAGGAACTATGAAGATTAAAGCTTATCATAAGGATTTAGGCAGTCTGCACATAGGCTGTGAGGACCCGAGAGCGTATTTTATTCCTTATCAGAATGAAGAAGCCGCTCTTTCGGGCAAAAGAGAGAATTCGGACTATTTTATGAATCTTTGCGGCGAGTGGAATTTTAAGTTTTACAATTCATTTGAGGATATCGGCGAGGATTTCCTGAAGGCTGATTTTACGGATAAGATTCCCGTTCCCAAGTGCTGGCAGACAGAGCTCGGCAAGGGCTACGATGTTCCGCTTTACAGCAATCTTTTCTACCCATTTCCGCTTGACCCGCCTCATGTTCCCGATGAAAACCCTGCAGGTCATTATAACAGAAAAATCACTCTCAATAAAAAAGAGGGTAAGAGCTATTATATCAATTTTGAGGGTGTTTCCTCCTGCTTCTATCTTTACGTTAACGGCGAATTTGCCGCTTACAGCCAGGTGAGCCATTGCACAAGCGAGATCGATATAACCGATAAGCTTGTTAACGGCGAAAACACAATTGATGTTGTTGTTGTAAAATGGTGCGACGGCAGCTACCTTGAGGATCAGGATTATTTCAGACTTTCGGGTATTTTCAGAGAGGTTTATATTCTTGAAAGAGCCGAAACTCATATAAAAGATATTTATATCAAAGCCGATCTTGCCGAGAATATGAAATCGGCAGAGCTTTATGTCAAGGATATTCTCTGGTACGGCGATGATGAAAAATTTGACTATAAGCTTATTTCACCCGACGGAGAGGTTGTTTTCACGGGTGCAGAGCTTGATTTTACTCTTGAAAACCCCGTTCTCTGGAGCAGCGAAAATCCCAAGCTTTATACTTTGCTTATCAGCGTGGGCGGTGAGGTAATTCCTTTTAAAATCGGCATAAAGCGTATTGATTTCAGAGGTAATGTTGCCTATGTAAATAATCAGCCTATAAAGCTTTACGGAATCAATCGTCATGATTCCAATCCCGAAACGGGTTATTATTGCAACAGAGAGCATATGCTGCGTGATATTCACCTTATCAAGCAGGGCAACTGCAACACTGTAAGAACATCACATTATCCCAATGCTCCCGAATTCCTTGAGCTTTGCGATGAATACGGTCTTATGGTTGTTGACGAAGCAGATATCGAAACCCACGGCATGGGCTTTGAATACCGTGACACATGGGACTGGATGCGCTGGTCAATGCTTTCAACAGAGGATGAGTGGGAGCCTGCATATGTTGACCGTGCACAGCGCCTTTTTGAGCGTGATAAGAACCACGCCTGCGTTATCATGTGGTCGCTCGGCAACGAATCCGGCTGCGGCAAAAACCACAGAGCCATGGGCAAATACATAAAGAGCCGTGAACCCGAGGCTATTATTCACTATGAAAACTCTCACCTTGAATTCAAGGCTGTTCCCGTCGGTGAGAATTACAGCGATATTTCCGATGTTGAAAGCCGCATGTATTCTTCTCTCGAGTATACCGAAGAATACGCAAAGAACAAGAATTCCAAAAAGCCCTTCTATTTCTGCGAGTTTGTATGCTCATTAACAACGGGCGATATCCATGCCCATTGCGATTTGTTTAAGAAATATCCTGCAATCTGGGGCGGATGCATCTGGGAGATGACCGACCATGCAATATCTGTAAACGGCGGCAAGGGCTACCGTTACGGCGGCGATTTCGGAGATTATCCCCATAATTCTACCTGCTGCATAGATGGTCTTGTATTCCCTGACAGAGAATTAAGACCCGGTTTCTATGATATGAAAAAGGGATATCAGCAGTTTGGTGCGGACTATGAAAACGGAAAAATTACCGTTAAGAATTATCGCTATTTTGAGAACCTTTCCGATATGTATATCAAGTGGAGTCTTGATGTCAATGGCGAAAGCGTAATGTGCGGCAGAATAGACGATACAGATATTGCTCCGCAGGGTACAAAGGAATACACACTTTTTGAAAATGCACCCGTAAGCGACTGCTGCTATCTTACCCTCACTTTCCACGAGAAAGAGGATAAGAAGTGGGCAAAGGCTGGTTTTGAAACGGGCTTTGTTCAGTTCGATTTATCGGTTGAAACCGAAAAAACAGCTCTTGCAGCTGCAATTCCCGCAGTAACCGAGTGCGAGAGATATATCAAAATTGAAAGCGAAGCTGTAATCTATACATTTGATAAGCCTTACGGCAGGATTTCATCCGTTCTCTGCGGCGGAAAAGAAATGCTTTCCGAACCTGTCAAGGTTGAAATATGGAAAGCCCACGCATGGAATCAGCTCGGAGATGCCGATGACAGAAGAAGCGCCGCTATTCAGGCAGCTGTTCAGAAAACCTATTCCGTGGCCGTTTCCGAAGAAAAAGACTGCGTAAAGATTACCTGCCCAGTTTCAATCGGCGGACCTGCCGTTGTTCCCGTTCTTAAGGGTGAAATGACCTATAAATTCTACGGTGACGGAAGTGCAGTTATAGGCTTTAACGGCGAATACAGAAAGCTGCTTGCCGAAATGAATATGAAACTTCCGAGATTCGGCTTTGCATTCAGACTCAGCGGCGGATATGAGAATATGGAATTCTTCGGCAAGGGTCCTCAGGAAGCATATGCGGACCGTCATCTTGCCGCACGTTACGGAAAGTTTGAAACTACCGTTTCCGAGAATTTTGTTCCTTATATCAGACCTATTGAGAACGGTGCGCACTTCGGATCAAGATACGGCACGGTATCAGACGGTGAATACGGTATGATTTTTGCTCCTGCAAGCGAAAAATCTTTCTTCTTCAACGCTTCGCACTTCACTCCGTATATGCTCGAGGAAACGAAGCATAATGATGAGCTTGTGCCTCTTGAAGATACTGTTGTTTACACCGATTACCGCATTGATGTTCAGGGCGGTCACGGCAGATATGACGAGGTTGAACCCGAACGCAAATGGAGCTTTGAGCCGTTTGAATTCTCAACCGCATTCAAGCCCTTCTGCGGCGAAATCAAACCCTTTGAGTTTATAAATAGCAAAAGATAAATTAATCACCCTCGGTATTCATAACACCGAGGGTGATTTTACTCTTTAATCAGCTTGTATTCTCCTGATTTAAGGAGATTTACAAGCTCTTTTTCATTTTTGATTCTGCGGGGAGAAATTATACCGCCGAGGCAAACGGTTGATTCATCGTGGGTATCTGCACCCGAAACACATATGAATTCAGGATGCTTTTCTGCAAGGTATTCCGCTTCAAGATTATCCCTCATGCTGTTTCCTGCATTAAAAACCTCAATTCCGTCAATGAATTCAAAGGGCAGGGGCTTGGCTTCGGGAATATAAAGCCTTCTTCTGAAGGGATGAGCCTGAATAACAATGCCGCCTTGTGAATGAACAAGCTTAAACCACTGCTCATACCCTCTTTCTTTCAATTCGGGTCTGTCATAAAGAATATCGGGCGTTATGCCGTAGCAGAGAATTTCAAGACCGCCTCCGATATGCTCCTCAATGCCGAAAATTATATCAAGATTGTATTTTTTTGCCTGATTTTTGCATTCGAGGAAATCAATTTCATATTGCTTAACGAAATCATTCCAGGGTAAACGGCGGTCAATTCCCGTGTTGCCGTTGAAAAAATGATTTGTAATAACGCATCCCGAGTAGCCGCCCTTATGAAGTGCCTTGGCAAGCTCCTCCGGAGTCATAACGGCGCAATGGCTGCAAGGATATGTGTGGGTATGCATCTGATATTTGTATTCCGACATCTTTTTCCTCCGATATTTACTGATAATATTTTATCAACATGGGAGGAAAAAGTCAATGTTAAAGAATTATGCAGATAAGACCGCTGCAGCCTTCGTTGATAACTCTTTCAAGCGTTTCACGCAGCTTAAGTCTTGCATCTCCCGGCATTCTGTAGAGCTTATTGTGAAGTCCTTCGTTCACAAGCTGATGCAGCGATGTACCGAAAATATTTGATTGCCAAATCATTGAGGGGTTTTCTTCAAACTCTTTAAGAAGATATTTTATAAGCTCCTCGCTCTGCGATTCCGAGCCTACTATCGGTGCAACCTCTGTTTGTATATCGGCTTTCATAATATGAAGCGACGGTGCACTCGCTCTTAAACGAACACCGTATCTGCCGCCCTGCTTCATAATCTCGGGTTCTTCAAGCGATAAATCTTCAATATCGGGCAGGACGATTCCGTAGCCGGTAGCTTCAACCTCATCAAGAGCATTCTGTATGCGCTTGTATCCGCTCTGTGCTGCGGAAAGCTCTTTTATTTTCAGCATGAGCTGCTGCTCGTTTTCAACGGAAATACCGGTTTCCTCTTCAATGACTTTAAAAAATAAGGCGGGATGAAGCGTAACGCTGATTTTTGCGCTGCCCGTTGCAAGATTCATGCTTTCAACGCTTGATGCCGCAATATGCTCACCCGATGCAACGCTGTCTGAGAAATTCTTTACATCACGCACCTTTTTCAGGCTTTCTGCAAGAGCGCTGATTTTTCCGAAAATATCGGAGCGGAGCCAGTGACTTTTATCAAGAGATGTAATCCAGCCCGGTAAATCAACCCTTACCTCTTTAATCGGGAATTCCGATAAAACCTGTGCAAGAATATCGGAAATATCGTCCTGACCGAGTTCAAGACAGTTTACGGCAACTATGGGAACACCGTATTCGGCGGTCATTTCAGCCGAAAGCTTTTGTGATGCGATTGATTTGGGTTCCTTGCAGTTGAGAAGAACAACAAAAGGCTTGTTAAGCTCCTGCAATTCATTGATAACCCTTTTTTCTGCTTCTGCATATTCCGAACGTGGGATATCGCTTATTGAGCCGTCGGTTGTAACAACAAGTCCGATTGTGGAATGCTCTGAGATAACCTTCTGTGTACCGATTTCTGCTGCCATGTTGAATGGGATTTCTTCATCGAACCACGGAGTTTTAACCATTCTCGGATTTTCTCCTTCTATGTATCCGAGTGCAGACGGTACGATATATCCCACACAGTCAATCATGCGGACTTTCATTCTTGATTTTGAGGGGAGAGTAATTTCAACCGCATCCTCGGGAATGAATTTCGGCTCGGTTGTCATAATCGTTCTGCCTGCCGATGACTGCGGCAATTCGTCTGTTGCACGTTCACGGCGACGGGAATCCTCAATGTTGGGCAGCACCATGTTTTCCATGAACTTCTTGATAAATGTGGATTTGCCTGTTCTTACGGGTCCTACAACTCCGATGTAGATATCGCCGCCTGTTCTTGCGGCAATATCGTTATAAATATTGTTGACAGCCATTATAATTCCTCCGAATCCATTGATTTTTTGCTTCTGTAAAATCTATGCAGTATCAGGACAATGTATGACCGCAAATAAAAAACACGGGCTGCTTCGCAATAAACGAAACAGCCCGTGTTGCTGTAATATTTTTATTTTTCAATTGAATCTTTAACGAGAACAATTATTGATTCTATGATAATTCTTATGTTGTTTCTGCTGTCTTTTTCTCTTGCACCCTCGACGGCTTTCAATTCACCGTCTTTTATTTCCATGAACTGCGGATAAGCTTCGTTTGAAAAAACAGTCGGCTGACCGTCAAAGAGAATCATCCATGTGATGAATTCACGGTAAGGCTCAACAAATTCATTGTGAGGATTGCCCTTTATATACCATGTATGTTCGGGATATGCGCCCGTTGAAGCATCAATAATGTTATCGGATGAAACGTGGTTGTGTCCGCATTCTGTATTCTTCTGCTCATAATTCTCACCAAGAGTTTCGCCCATATAAGCAACAGTTGCGCCAAGGCTCATATATTTTGTATCAATGAGAAAATCAGAATGGTTTTCTTTTTCCTGCGTTACGGGAATGCTTGAGATATCATATCCGAAAGCACTGACGATTGCCGTGCCGTTTGCCTTTGCTTCGTCAATAAGCTCCGTTACCTTGCACTGAACATTGTAGTGATAATAGTCGGTTTTCTTTTCAAGCTCATCGTATTTATCAAGACCTCTGAAGGTTGCCTTTTTTGCATCTTCATAATATTCATCGGGGACGAATGACCATACGCCCGGCATCGTACCCATAACATCAATGAGATAATCGTCAAAAACTCTGTCAAGCTGTTCATCCAGAATTTTCTGAACAAAATCAAGGAGATAACCCGTTACTCCGCAATCGTTAAGAACGGAAACAAGTGCGCCTACAAGCTGTGCGGTAACATCCTCGTATCCCATGATACCCATTATAAATTCGGCAACGGCATCTTCTTTATCTGTTACCGTGCAGGTTCTTGAAAGAAGCGCACCTACGAGAGAAAGACCCTGATAAGCAGGGGAGAGGAAAACTATTTTCTCTATTCCGTCGCTGCCGTAAAGGTGAAGATAAGAAGCGACAACCGTGTTGCCCTGGCTGTGGCATGTAAGAATAATTTCATCGTGACCCGTAAATTCTTTTACCTTCTCAATGTAGTCATAAAGACCTTTTGCGTTGTCAACGGGGTCGAGGCGCCAGTCATATGTATATTTGAATTCGGATTCATTATCAACATCTTTTGCATCAAATGAATAAACCGCCGTTTTGTGTCTGTCCTCACGGGGAAGTGTGCAGGGGTCGATGCCTACATTTTCCTTTGATGTTCCGTCGGGATTACAGCCTGCTTCGGAAAGAAGTTTGTCTGCCGCTGCAATGGCATAAGTGCCGAAAGCATCATAATCCTTTGCGATAAGAACCGCACCTACCGCCTTTAATATATCGGGAACGGCAGCTTTGATTGCATCTTCTTCAGGAGGAAAAACAGAAATTTCTTCTTCTGTTCCGGGGTTTTTATAAATCGTTTCGCCGAAACCGGGAACATAAACCACGGGAAGAACTCCGCAGTTGCATTTTTCAGCCGCAAGTGCAGAGGCGGGAATTGAAAATATTAATATCGCCGCAAGAAGGATGCTGATTATTTTTTTCATCTTGATTACTCCTTTTATTTTGAATATTTTGCCGCTTGGGTTGTTGCCAGCACATCGCATCTTTCGTTTTCGGGATGACCTGCATGACCCTTGACCCAGACTATTTTGTATTCATGCTTGTTTATTTCCGATATGAGCGTTTTCCACAGCTCGGGATTGAGAACGGGTTTTCCGTCAGACTTTTTCCAGCCTTTTTTCATCCAGTTCCATATCCAGCCCTGCAAAAAAGCATCGGCAACATACTTTGAATCGGTATAAATAGTTATATCACAAGGATATTTGAGCTTTTTCAGTGCCTCAATAACTGCAGTAAGCTCCATGCGGTTATTTGTTGTTGAAGCTTCGCCGCCGCTGAGCTCCGTTTCATGGCTGCCGTAGCGAAGAATTGCGCCCCAGCCTCCCGGACCGGGATTCCCCGAGCAGGCACCGTCTGTATATATATCAATTTTTTTCAGTTCGGACATCGGTTTCACCTATTTAACAGTTTTTTAACATTATAACATCTGCTTTTTCATTTAACAATAGAAAAATCGGTTATTCGGAATTTTTTTGCCAATAATATAGCAGAGTAAAATGAAAGGATTGGTTTTGTGAAGGCAGTTATTATGGCGGGCGGCGAAGGCAGCAGATTAAGACCCATGACCTGCACCGTTCCCAAACCCATGGCAAAAATTCTCGGCAAGCCGATAGTGGAATATGTTTTTGATACGCTTATTTCAGGCGGAGTTACCCATGCTGCAGTAACTCTCGGTTATCTTCCTCATGTTATTGAAAACAGTTATGAAGCAGGATATAAAAGTCTTAAGCTTGATTTTATAAGAGAGGATGAACCGCTTGGTACTGCCGGCAGCGTTAAGAATGCTGCTTCCGGTTTCAAGGAGCCTTTCATTGTTATCAGTGCAGATGCAATGTGCAGCTTTGATATCGGAAAAATAATGGCTTATCATAAGGCAAGCGGTGCAGCTGTAACCATTGTTGCGGCTGATGTTGACGATCCCCGTGAATACGGAGTTGTTAAAGTCGGCGAGGAGAACAGAGTCTGCGGCTTTCTTGAAAAACCATCATGGCATCAGGCGATAAGCAGTCTTGCCAATACAGGTGTTTATATTATTAACCCCGAATGCCTTAAGCTTATTCCGAACGGTAAAAAATATGATTTCGCTGCCGATTTGTTTCCGCTGATGCTTGAAAGGGATATGCCGATTTATTGTTATCATACCGGCGATTATTGGTGCGATGTGGGGAATATCGGAACGTTTTTGAGATGTCAGAGAGATATTTTTGACGGCAAAATGAATCCTCCCGTAGGCTGCTCGGCAAGCGGAATATATGTAAAAGATAAACTTCCTGCCGGTGATTACAGCATTGTGCCTCCTGTGTATATCGGCTCGGATGTTGAAATATCAGACGGTGCAATAGTAGGTCCGTATGCCGTTATTGATGATAACTGTTATATCGGAGAAAATGCGAAGGTAAGGCGGAGTGCGGTGCTTGAAAACAGCTCCCTTGCACCCGATTCATGCGTAACAGGCGCAGTTGTCTGCTCGGGTGCGGCTCTCAAAAAAGGTGCGGCAATGTTTGAAGGCAGTGTTGCGGGCTCGGGATGTGTTATAGGCGAAAGTGCAAGTGTTAAGCCTAATGTGCTCATCTGGCCCGGAAAAATCATAGGCTCCGGTGCAAGTGTATCGGCTAATGTAAAGTACGGAAGCATAAAAGCTGAGATTCTCGGAGAAAACGGAATTGACGAAAAAAACGGTGCAGTGCTCAATGCTGAAACCTGTGTGAGGCTCGGTTATGCGGTTTCTGCGTCAAAAAACGGTAAAAAGGTCGGAGTAGGATCGGATGGCACAAAGAAGGCATCCGTTATGCAGATTGCTCTTTCGGCAGGTCTTGCAGACGGAGGAAGTGATGTGTGGGATTTCGGAGAGTGCTTTGAGGCTCAGCTTAATTTTCTTGTCAATTTTTGCGCTCTTGATTCGGGAATGTTTGTTTCGTTTGCGGAAAGCAGCAGGATTTCTGTGTGTGCAGAGGGAGGGATGTCGATTGGAAGAGGCTTTGAAAGAGAAATTGAAAGCGGAATGAGCAGATGTGAATTTTGTGAAGCAGATGAAAAGAAAATCAGGGGTATTTCGGATATGTCAGGCATAAAGCTGCTGTATACACAGGAGCTTATGAAGCAATTCAAGGGTGATTTCAACGGATTTTCCGCAACGGTAAAAAGCGACAATGATAAAATTTCGGATTTGATAAACGGCTGTTTTTCACGGCTCGGAGCTTCCGCAGGTTCGGAAACGGTGTTTAATATTGATTTTTCGGGCGTTCACGTTGAAGCTGAAACGGAAAACGGCAAAATCGGTTTCGAAAAGCTTCTTGCGATCTGTTGTTACGACGAAATGAGAAAGGGCAGGGATGTTGCCGTTCCGTATGAGGCACCTGATTATCTTGATGCCATTGCTGAAAAATGCGGAAGAAAAGTTTTCCGTTACCTGACAACTCCTGCCGATAATTCCGATGCAACAGCAAGAACTCTTGCGGCAAAACAGATTTTTGTAAGAGATGCCCTGTTTTTATGTGTTAAGCTGTTGTCTGTTATGAATGAGCGCAGCATGAGTCTTGAGGCTCTTGCTGCGGAGCTTCCCACGAAATATATTGAAAGAAAAACTTTCCCTGTTAATTTTTCCCCATCAAGGCTTTCTGCTGTAATAGGAAATGAAAAATCTGAAAAATCATCCGCCCGTGAGGGGATAAAGCTTGTCAGAAATGAGGGCAGAGTGTTGGTTATTCCTGAGAGAAGCGGAAACAGAATAAAGGTTTTTGCCGAGGCTGATACAATGGAGGCGGCCCGAGAATTATGCACCGATATTGAGGAAATTATTAATTCCGTATCAAGCTGATGCTATATTATAAATATTTTATTTATAGTTTGTAGGTTTGTCAATGATGTGTTACAAAATTGAGTCAAAAAACTTCGCCGGTGG
>CAZJOH010000032.1:0-24521 GCA_964547575.1 uncultured Clostridium sp. | reverse complement strand
CTTTTTCCATCAGGGAAAGTAACTGTTGTAAGATACGGCTTATTATTTATGAGAGTATAATCATAGGATACCTCCACTTCCGTTTCTTCGTTTGTGTAGGATTCGATAACTATTGGTTCGTAAGTGTTTGTTGTACCTTCGACCAGACTGTTCACAGATATATTTGAAAGGTAATCCGGTCCGTTTGTGTCTTCGAAATAAGTGAAAATATATTTACGTCCTACACCGTCAATTATAGATTTAAGATTGCCATTATTATATTCAAATGCAATTGTATTTGAATTCATTTCAACAGATTTTAAGTATGCACCTTCAGTAAACACTTTATCATAAAATGAATATTTGCTACCATCCTTATCAATTATATAATTCAAGGAATAATTTTTAGGATTTTTGTTAGAACTATTCTCATGAACATATAATGTATATTCTTTTTCTTCGTCTAACCATTTTGAATATCCGCCATGTGTATCTGGATCATAGTAAATGTCTCTATAAAAAACTAAGGAGTTTCCTCCTATCATATTCCAGACATAATTGTATCCATCTTTTTTCAATGAGCTATTGTAGTTAAAACTCCAATTTTCACCATATTGCTCCGATGACATATTATTATTTTTATAATACAAGCTACTGATTAATACGGGCATAATGTTTCCGTCAATGCCAATATCATTTCTGACAATTGTTATTTCATTTGTAAACTCATTTATATAAACCGTGCCTGCACGTCCCATATCAAATGAATAATACGAAAAGTTTTCATCAATTGGAGAAATTTCTCTGTATGTTACAGAAAAAGAACCACCATTAATTTTAACTCCAGCTTCTTCGAAGGCTTTAAATATCACACCATTGTTTTCTGAAAGACCACGTTCCCATAAATTATACAATTCGGTAATATCCCAAATATAGTATCCTGCGTTCTCAATATTAACATTATCGAAAATCAAATCACCATATCCGTTGTCAACATCATAAATGAATTTTTCAATAACTATTGGTTCTTCAGGTTCGGCTCCGGGTTCGGTTTCAGGGTATATCACTTCATACTCTTTTTCAATTTCTTTTGTTGCTTCATATGCAGTAATGTAATTATGATCATCGTTTGCGAATTGATTCAATTCACAATTCATAACAATCTGAGCCTGAACAACTATTCGCGTTTTGCCACGAACTGCATCAAGAGCTTCAGGATATACAATAACAGCAGAATCCTCATTAATAACCTCTAAATTTGCTGTTTCATAATAACGATCGTTCTCTGCTTCTTCGTTTTTAGAAAAAGCTCGAATACTTGCTTCGCTTGACACAGTTTGCTCTGAGTTTGATAATGAAAATAAAGCACTTGCCGAATCAGAACCTGAACTTAATATTTGTGTTGCTTCTTCTAATGTTTCAACACCGTCAGTATTTGCAGAACGAATTTCAATCCATTCTCCATCGACAAATTCGTGTACGGGTGAAAATGATTTGATTTCGCAAAAAGAACCATCAGTCATTTTATAGACCTTTGTGTACATATCTCTTTTTTCTACCACCTCATAAAGAATATCAGGTGTTTCATTCAACCCATTTTCTGTTGATACTGTGTAAGAAGGTGTATCGCTTATTTCCTCAACTGCAAAAGTTGAAAATGGAACAATCTGCATTACAAGCAACACAGACAAAAACGAACATAAAATTTTTGTTTTAATTGAATGTTTCATTTTTTACATCCTTTCTGAATTTTGTGACAATGTCTTTTCGAGACTTTAATGTGGGTAATAAAACATCACAGTCTCACTCGGAGTATAATTCTTGATTTTAGTGTTTTATGGATAAATGACAAAAGTAGTGTTAGAACCTCGATTAAAATTTGCTCTAACATTCAAATTATATACCCTTGGAGAAATGTAAGGTTAGTTTTGGTAGCACAAAGAAGTTGCCTTATATAGTGTAGAATTATCCACCACAGGCTTACTTCTGAAGTGATACCTTCTCTGTCATAAATTCTGTTGCCTTTTTCATTGACAATGGTGTTGCCGTTATTATCAACGGCATAGGCTTCGATAATAACATCGCCATTTGATTTTGAAGTAACCGTACATCTCGTGCCTGATGCAGAGGGGTCAAGTGTAACGCCACTGCCCTCAACAATTCTCCATTTTATTTTTGCACCTTCGGGAAGTCCGGTTGCATTTGCATAAAGGACTATTGATTCACCGTATTGAACAGTTCGCTCTGATGGAGTGGCAATTGTAATTCTTGCGTTAGAAGATACGGCAGTTGCAGAATAAAGCATATTTTGACACAAGCTTGTTTTTACGGTTCCCGTATATCCGTTATCATCACTTGACACAACGCAATAAAAATACTTATAGTTATGTCCCGACGGGACAAACTTAATATTTTTTGCGCCAGATATCTGTGTGCCTGTTGAACTTATACTGTTTGTGCCGTACCATTGATATGTTTTGTTGAATCCCGCAACATCAAATGTAAGTATCCCTTCAAAATATTCGGCAGGTAAATCATTGATTATTGCAGGTGCAGGAATAAATGTTAATCCGTACTGTTCTGCATAAGTTTGTGCATAAGTTTCGGGAGTACTGTAAACCGTAAGGTCATATCCCGTTGCATCAAGTGAACATTCTGAAAATTCAGACGAAAGAATTGCGATTGAACTTTCGGCAGTCGGCAAACTTGAAGCACTATTGAGCATAGGAGCATCAAGATACGATACAGAGCTTTCAAGGAACGCATTTTCACCCAAATCGGTTAAAGACGGCAATTCAAGTTTAGTTAATGCACCTGTATACGCAAAGGCATAATCTGAGGCAGTTTTAAGTTTAGGAGCATTTAAGTAATTGAATGTTGTGTTTTGATGATGCGTCTCATACAAAATGTTATAATATGTAAAACAATATTTGCCTATGCTTTCAAGTTTAGGAGCAATCAAAGATTCTATTGAAGAGTTTTTAAACGCATAATTACCGATCTCTTTAACATTTGGCAGTCTGACATTTTTTAAAGAATATGTTTCTGCAAAAGCATCGTTTCCGACAATTTTAACTTTAGGTATAAATACACTGATTAAATTTTCACAATATATGAACGCCTCATCACAAATTGTTTCTGCTTTTGGAAGTGATATCGAAGTAAGATTATAGCATCTGTTAAAAAGTCTGCAGTTTTCAATTGTAACCACATTAGGAAAGCTAATTTTAATCAAATTTATGCATTTACTGAACGTTCCAAGATCTTCACGTTTTACTGCAGGGGTAATTCTTATTGTTGAGATAAATTCTTTAACATTTGGTATGTTTAATTTTTTTAACCAATAACAATTGGCAAATGCACCAAAATCAATAGAAGTAACCATGGGACAATTGACTTCCCACAGAACATTACAGTTTTTAAAAGCATAAGCGGGTAATTGAGTTATTAAAGGAAGTTCCGCATATTTTAAATATTTAAAAGTTGAGAATGCGTTCTTGCCGATTTCGGTAAGTTTTGGAAAGTTGATTTCCCTTACACCCAATATCATACTTCCAACGGTTTCAATGTTTGGAGCATCAAATTCAACAACATTTATTCCTAATATTCCGCTGTCTCCAACATTAACCAAGCCTTTTGCTGATATATATATAGCATTTCTGACATAAAGACCATAATATGCTATGTCGGTTAATGTTTCAGGGAAAACAACACTCACTATATTATCGTTATGTATAGCTTCTTTTCCGATTCCCGTCACCGTTATTCCGTTTATTGTTTCAGGAACAATAAATTCTTTAAGTTCCCCGGTGTAAGATAATAAATATCCGTCAGAATCTATTGTGAAATCTTTTTCGTCTGCATAAAACAGCATTCTGTACTCTGCCGTGTTATGAACACTTTTCATCCCTTCAGGAGAATATGCAACAGTTCGAATTGATTGTGAACCTGATATATTAATAGGCGAAGAATATAAAGTAGCAGTATCTTTTGTGGGATATACCTCATCGGTTGTATAGTAGATTTCATAACCTTCAGGTGCAGAAATAGTTACTTTAAACTCATCGTGATATGTACCCGATTCAACAGAAATTTCGGGCTTAATTGCTTTTTCATAACCTAAAACAATTCCTATGGCATTTTGTATTTGAGGCATTCCGTAACCGTAATAAAGACTTTCATCAGAAGCCATATCTTCGATTAACGCCTCTTTTGGCGCATTGTCATCGCTATAATCATAATCTTCTATAACATGAAAACCATCGTGATAGAAAAGCTCTTCATATGGAACAGATGATTCTATCAAAATATTTTTCACTTCATCAATTGTCAGTTCAGGCTTAACTGCCAGAGCCATCGCAGCAACTGCCGAAATAAATGGTGCAGAAAAAGATGTTCCGTAATCATCTGTCGAGTCCTGGAATTCAATGTTGTGACCGGGAGCAACAAAATCTATTTCTTCTCCAAAATTTGAGAAGAAGCTATGGTTTCCCTTTTGATCTATAGAACCTACCGTAAAAACTTCATCAAAAGCCGCCGGATAGGAATTCCTGACATCAGCACCCTCATTGCCTGCAGCACAAACGACAACAACATTTTTACTATGTGCATATTGCACCGCTTCATAAAGAACATTTGAAAATGTATTACTTGCACTACTGATATTTATAACATCCGCACCGTCATCAACTGCCAATTCTATTCCTAACGCTACGGATAAGTTAGTGCCAAAACCATAACAATTTAGTGTTTTATACTCAACAAGTTTCACATTTTCAGGGGTATTATCAAAAATAACACTTGTAACATGAGACCCATGACGATGTTCAGTTTCCACACTGTTTGGTGTGCCTGTATCACTAAGGTTATATCCGGAATCTATAACCCTGCCTTCCCAAATTTCTGCATAACAGTTTGCCCCCGTATCCAAAACAGCAACCACCACTTCATTCATCGGGATATTATTATTAACAACATACTCTTTTGCTTCATCGCCCTGCATCATATAGTTACCATAAGACAGAGCTTGGCTTTCAACAACTCCGTCAAGCTCTGCCCACTTTACATAAGGCAACTCATTATAGTATTCAACAGCTTTTTGTGCTGTTTCCGCATCCGAATACTGATAAACATAAAGGTTGTTGCTGCCGGATATACACTCTGCATTTTTGTATGCATCGGGTTTTGTCATTGCCTTAACAATAACTCTGCAAGCTACAGACTCTTCAAGCTTTTTGCCTTCTGCAACTTCTTCCGCATATAACTCGGACATATCCTCCGCAAATTCTTCAATGGAGGTATTTGTGGAAGCATTAACAGGCAAAGTAAAACTGTAAAATGTAAATAATATGGATACTGTTAATAAAACACTTATAAATTTTTTCATACAAATACCTCCATTGGTAAGATTTAATGGACTTTATTTAACCGCTTCAATAATATTATCTTTATTTGCCGATAAATAAGTTTTAATTGCCGATGAGTCTAATCCTATTTTTTTGTATCTAACGGACATATCTTTAGTTCCAAAGCCAATGTTAGAAACCGGATAATAACATATACCTTTTGATTGATAACCGCTACCATAAACAGTATATCTGTTATTATCGTTGGGTTTTACTTTAGCCACGCCGAGATACGAAGTCGGCCAAATAAACCTATTGTTTGTCTCAGCATTAAAATAACTCAAAGAAACATAATTGTTCATTTTGAAAACTAATGCCAAATTCTTCAAAGAAATATTTGAAGAAAATGAAACATTTTCAAAAATATCCGTAATCATTTCAATGGCTCTCTGCATACCATTATAATTTGAATATGAATATGAATTTGCATCTTGATAATAATATGCATAGAGTTCATCTTTTACAGAATCATAAATTAATTCTATGCCTGTAGAATCCGTAAATGAAGTCAAAGATTTTGACAATTCAGCTTGTATGCCAACCACCTTTGTTGAAGGCTTTTTACTTGATACAGTGCCTTTGCAATTAATAGGATCGTTATTGTAATACACAAAAGGATTCGAATTAAAGGGGTTGTAAATATCAGAAGCTATTTCTTCAACATTGCCAATATTTATAAATCTACCATATTCCGAAGAATAATATCTGTTTTGGCAATAATAAAGTCCCGTTTCAACATCCATTATAGAGCTGCTATAGGTAGCTTGAGATGCATCTGTTGAAAGCATTGTTGAAAATCGAATAGCAAAAATAGCAGACAGGGCTATAAGCAAACCACTTTGGAAATCATCGGTTTCTTCTATTTTTTGATTCAATTCTTCTTTGAATTTGTCTAAATCACTTATTTCCAATTTACCATCCGATGTATAACTACAACCAATCGTATAGTCAGTTTTTTCGCTATATATTGCAACAACATTTCCTTGACCATCTTTTATAAACCAAAAAACATCTTCATTTAACAACTCAGAATCACTTTCACTATCTGTAAGACCGTTTATACAGAATCTTAAACCAATAGGATCATCTAACTCATCATATAAAATGGCAGCATCAATTGTTACAGGGCAATCTAAATCGCCCAAACGGCATCTGTATCCAATAAGTTTGTTGCCATCCCAAATATAGTCCATTATCATATCTACTGTTTTGGTTCCAGGAGAATTCGGATCGTAGTCGGAATATAAGATTTTTTGAGTTCTTCTACCTTCGTCATCATATTTGTATACATAAAACGAATCATCATCTAGTGATCTGGCTGAACGGAGAATATTTCCTTCCCAAGTAAGTTCATATGTTGTAGGTGTTCCTTGATTGTTACCATGATATGTTAAAGGGTTACCATATTCATCGTGGGAAATAAAATCTCCGTTATATACCTCTAACACATCACGATAATTCGGATTATATTCAATTTCGATGATTTCAGGGATTGCTCCGAAAGTAGGAGAAACGGTACCATTTTCATAGACAAACGAATCATTTCCTGAATAAATCTTTTTTTCAATAATATTTCCATAGTTATCATAAGTATATCTAGTATAGATTTCTTCCGAAAAATCTATTTCTCCCGATAAACAACCTGCATCATTATATTCATAATAATATTTCAATTCCCTATTATTATCATTTTGCTTGTAGTAAATATGAGTTATTCTTCCTGCCTTATCATACGAATATTCACTGGTAAACTCATTAAGTATCGTACCTGATTCTGCAGAACCACTTAGTATTGTAGAAGAATAAGTTTTCAACAAATTTGTGGTTAAAGCATCCTCTTCATTATTGAAGTATGTGCTCTCATTTACAATAGAATGTTTTACTGTATCATTTTCACTAACGACTATTGATGAACTCTTTATTCTTCCAAAATAATCACAAGCAGCTTGAATATTTACTGAATAACCTATGTCCGTGGTTGTACTTGATGAATAGGTTGTTGTTTTTGATTCATCATTATATGTCGGTTCGCCAGGCGTTTTGATATATCCAACAGAAAAGACATCATGTACTTCTTTACCATCTTCGATTCCTTTAGAGTATAGCAATTCGCCATCAAGTTCATTGCCATTATCAATTATCAATGTTTTAACCGTAAACAAATTGTCCGAATACTCCATAACCCTACTGCTGACATAATCTTTTATTTTGTACAAATCACCACTTTCTTCATTGTAAATATATTCATAAAGTTTGATTGATTCTGAAGAAGGGGTGGAACCGTCCAATATGGAAGTAATTTTACCGTTTTCATCATATGTGTATTCTAAAACATACTCATTTGAATAAGTTATTTTGTTTATATTACGGTATGTATCAGTCGTATAATCATATGAAGTAGCAGTTATGTCTAAAACTCCGGCTTCTTCATCAATTTCATCTGGCTCTACAACGATATCTTCCAAATCTCCATACGAATTATAATTAAAAGTATAAATCATATTATTGTGGACAACTGATGAGATTTTGCCGTACTCATATGTATAGGAGGCACCGGCTTTTGTATTTTCAAGAGAGTCTATTATACGTGTTACTCCTGTCAAAGCCCCCATTGCATCATAAGAATATTCGTCAACCATAGTTGATGAATTGTCACCCATTTCTACACCTTTCTGTTTTAAAAATCCGGTGTAATCATCATAACTAAATTTTGTTGTAACATCGTTACTGTCTGTAAGTTCCGTCAAATAGTTGGTTTCGGCAGAATAGTCATACAGTGTTCCCATCTGATTTACTCCGTCAAATAAAATATCGTCATCGTCATTTTCATTTGACGAAGAAGACGAACTGTCATTATTATCATTTTCCTCTGAAGGCTCATCAAAAAAAGAAACATTATTTTCTGAAGCTATATATGTTAAGGCGTTGTCAAAATAGGCATAGCCTGTTTGATAAGAATACACAAGTCTAAACTGAATCCAATCAATATCTTCAGTTAATTTAAACGCTCCCAGCCTGCACTGCGATTCATTCTCCATTGTAGAATCGAAATAAAGTCTGCAAAGCAAGTTATCAGTAGGGCTCTTATAACCACTGTTATCAGCGGTTGCTTCATATATTTCTATTCCAAAAAAATGAGATTCATTAGGCACCGCTGCACTTGCACGTGCATCGCATCCTATTACTATTATATCTCCAACTTCGGCTTCACTTATTGATATATACTGAGTTGCAGCTCTTTCTGCATTTATAGAACCTTCTATTTGAGCTATTCGATTACCATTTCCATTAAGGTCTCCGGTTATCCCTTTTAATATATTAGTTCCACCAAATTCAGACCAGCCTGTAGGTTTTTGACCGACTCTTCCCTTTTCAAAGCCAGGCTCTGTGTTTAATGATTCTTTATTTTCAGGTGAGATAATTTGGGATACATAGTGTCTATCTTCACTTGTAGCATAATCAACATAATAATTATCTTTATTATCGTTGGTATAATAAAGCAATTCAAAATTATGGTTATAGTGAATGGTTTCGGCTTTTCCAAAGTTATCAGTAAAGGTTCTTTGATACGTTAAGTGCCTTTCTATAGCAAGTGAACTTTTTTCCAAATATCTTTTTGAACCTTCAATATCAGAAGAATATTCTTTGTTTAAAACTTTTTCAGTTAGTGAGAATATACTGGGATAGTTATCTACCTCTTTTGTAGCGTTAAAATCTTCTTCTTCTTCTGCTATTGCTCGTTTAGCATAATCAGGAACATATCCAGAATATATTAAGGTTAGTTTTCTTTTGTCTACATCAACTACATCAGTCAATCTTCCGTTTTCATCGTAGTGATATTCAACAAATAAGTTGGTTTCTGTTGCGGAAGTTGGATATGTGATTTTACTCAACGCGAGAGTACCGTTAGGCAATATGGTATAGTCATACAATAGTTTTATTTCTATATTATTGATTTTAATTATGTTATCTTGAGCATCCTTATATTCGATTGATTTTAGTGCGTTTATTCCCAAGTTATTAAAGAAATATTCATTACTTGTATAATTGAAAGTATATTTGTATCCTGAATTGTTTTCGATACTCGTAATGTAATCTTGCGTCGTATTATTATAATTTACTTCAATAAAATTACTATTAGCATCGTCAATTTCTATTATTTTTCCTGCTGCTCCAAATATATAGGTAAGACCGTCAGGAGATTCAATGGTTACACCATCATAGTTTGAATTTGTTATATCTGCATTATTTAAGTACAGCGTATACTCTTTGTTGTTTTCTGGATACCACTTTGTTGAATCCGTTTCAGAAGGCTTGAATCTGATTGTTCGCCCGTCAAAAGCACTCCAGGCGATTCTGTCTACGTCTTCAGCTGTTATCGGACTTTCATAATTCCAATGCGTTCCAATTCCCGAAGGATTTGAATCTGAATAAGTTTTTGAGAAATCAAAATATCTATACAGATTAATTGGCATTTTTCCTGTTGGATAATACATTTCGTTTCTTAATATTGTTATTGTATTGGTAAAGTCATTCACAAGAACTTGACCAGCTTTTCCCATATCGATAGAATGATATGTAAAATCTGTGTCATAAGCATCAACTTCAAGATATCTTCTTGTTATATAGCAACTTTCCACAGTTGTTGTAGAACTATCTCCTGAAATAAAAAAGATCAAACCATTGTTATTAACAACTCTTTTTTGCCATTGATGGCATATTTCAGTAATATCAAATTCACATTCAACAGTATTTGCTTTTATTGCAGAACTATCCAATATATTTTCTTGATAAATCATGTCATAAACGCTATTGCTGATTGCATCGCCATTGTCATCAAGAATAGAAAGATTATTATTACTTATAACCCAAGGATCAAATATAGCATGAGTATTAATTTTACTTTCAGGATCATTAATAGTGGTGGTATTGCATACAATAAATAAATTATGTTTTAAAGTAATTTGATTTGTTTTCGAAAAAGACAAAATGGAATCATCAATTTTCACCAACAAACAATTAATGTCTGTAACTAATTTCCTATCATTCGAAAGATTTCCCGACTCAATATTAACCACATACGCATTTTGAAGAATGTTCTCCTGTTCATTATAATTTTCATCCATGACATAACTGAATGTCGAAACATCGCTATTGTTTTGCTCTTGAGACAATGAATCTACAAGTTCATTGCAATATGATGTTACATCTTCTACGGACTCGGGTATATTCATATTGTTTGCGGGTTCTTCCCATTGTCCATCAACATTTTTGTGTATGGGATCATTGGATATAACTTCATAAAATGAACCGTCAGCCAGTTCATAAACTTTTGTATAACGATCTCTGCTGCTTTCAACTTCGCCAACAATTGAAGGCATCGTTTCAGATGAATCATCAATAGAAACCATTTCTGCATTTAACAAGTCCGACTCAGTTATAGCTGTTACTGCAATTGATACAGTTTGGAGCAAAAGCGCCAAAGCTAACATAACAGAAATCATTTTAAAAGAACTTTTCTTTATAATGTTTTTGAAATTCCTCATAAAATATACCTCTTTTTAAATTTTAAAATTATAATCAAACTCCTAAAATTTCACAAATTTTTTAGAATTGTCTAAAAATAAAACATCGGACTCACCGCCTTGATTATAAATGTTTCATTGTTTTTATCCGTTAACATCAAATCCCAGATAATGGATTTTTGATTTGTTTCACAAATAATCTGCAAATAACATTAGCTTACACCTTATAATATAAGTCCGAAAAAACCAATATAAATAAATAGTAGAGATATTTTCTTAATAAGAATCTCTCTACTACTTAATATAATTAGTATATTTCTAAATGTCATTGCCCTTAACAAAACTGCACACTATCCACTACAAAACTGCACATCTGTTTTGATTCTTTTGAATTTTTCCTGCTATTGAAAGTACTCCTTCAAAAACTATCGAAACTATAAATGGTATAGAAATATTTGTTTGTTTCATAAATTCAAACACCAAGACAAGACAAACAACCGCAAGAATTCTTATTATGGAAAATTTTTTATACTTCGTTTTATCATCATTCTCTAACGGCTTATTCTTCGATTCAATCGGAGAAAAGCACATAATAATAACGGATAAAATAAGAGCAATTATTAGAAACAAACAATATATTTTTATATTTATCAAACATAGTTTAACTAAGATCAAAGAAAATGTAATTCCCATTGAAGAAACAAGCAAGCATCTTCCTTCAGACGATGCATGAAATCCTCCAGAATATTTTTTAATAAACAGAAAAGATAAAAGAAAGATTATTGCTTTACTAAAGCAATGTAAAAACGCACCTAAAAACAAACAAAATAGCGTACAATAAGAGTTAAACAATAAGGAAAAGAGACCATAGGTCACAACCTCTTTATCCTCTTCTAACAGATGACCTTTTTTTGATAATTGTGAAACAATAATTAACGATAACTTGTAAATCATTTCTTTTTTAGCAACTCTGAATTTTCCGGAACTTTAAGTTGAAAAGTCCATGGTGAACTTGTGGAATTGAGTTCATTCTTGGTAACTGCTTTTGCCAAAGCAATCAATAATTTGTCGTTTTTTTTACTTTTTTTCATTTTTTTCACCTTCACAATATTTTTAAATATTGCCCTTTCATAATTTTGTCAATTAAGACAATTTTATATTAAGCAAATAATACTTTTGCTTCAAGCCAAATAAACAAATTGCATTTTTTAAGCCACAAAACTGCACAAAGCACCAATTAGATTAGACTTTTTGCAAAAAACGCATAAATATCCAATCAGATTGTAAAAGTAAATTTAATTAAGTTCTATTGTAAATCACAAAATGTTAGGATTTATTGAGGTGATTTATAATGGACGAAAATACCAAAAACAAAATTATTGGTAGTAGAATAATGCACAGAAGAAAACTAATGGGAATAACGCAAAAAGAATTGGCAGAATTAATTGATGTAACTGAAAAGCAAATTTCTAATATTGAAAACGGCAGAAGTTATCCCAAGCTCAATAACTTTATAAAAATATGTAACAAGCTTGAATGCAACTCAGATTATTTGATTTCTGGAATTGTATCGCCCTCTCTTCCTGAAGAAATTGCAGAAATGATAATTTCATTAACTCCTGAAGAGCAAAAAACAGTCTGGCTGTTAATCGATTGTTATATTCACAGAAAAGATACTGAAGTAATTTGACATTTTAAAATCTCATGATAAAATAATTATGTGAGGTGAAAAAATGAAAGTACTTGTATGTGATGATGATAAGATTTATGCAGACGAAATAAAACTTAATGTAAAAAGTCTGCTTGAAGAGAAACAAATTCAAGCAGACTTTGATTTATATTTAGACAGCAGCGAAATATACAATTGTAAAATTGAATACGATCTTGCTTTTTTAGATGTTGAAATGCTTCCGTACAGTGGTATTGAAGTTGCCCAGAAGCTGAAATCTATCAATAAAAATATAATCATATTCTTTATAACCTCTTATGATAAATATCTGGATGAAGCAATGGATTTGAATGCATTTAGGTTCATAAAAAAACCTTTTGATATTTTAAGGCTGAGAAGTGGGGTAGAAAAAGCACTTAAGTATATTGATAATTCTCAGATTTCATTTTATTTATCACAAAACAAATCCATTGCAACTATTTTTTCGCATGATATTATTTTTATTGAGATTGTCGGAAGAACCACTAAAATTGTTCTTGAAGACAGAGTATTCTATTCAGACAACAAAATAGATTTTTGGAAATCAAAACTCATCGCTTCATTTTTTGTTCAGACTCACAAAAGTTTCATAATTAATATGAATTATATCACCAAATACAACAGAGACCTTGTTCAATTGGCAGGAAAATATGATGTACCTGTTTCATACAGAAACCAAGCTTCGTTCCGAAGCAAATTTTTTGACTTTTTAGGAGAATAAGGTTATGACAATTTTATTTTCAGCGGTTTCGCATTTTTTGGAAGCCTTTATTTCTATTGCTTTCTTCAATGATATATATAAACTAAAACAAAAGAAACTTGTTTTGATAATGACAGCCGTGATTTTGTATGGTGTTGAGTTTTGGGCTTTTTGTATTTTTGATAATACAATTGTTAATATCTTATCTTTCTTTTTAGTAAATATTATCATTTTAAACGGTTGCTATTACTGTAAGTTGAAAAGTTCAATAATCAGTTCATTATTTTTGTCTGTAGCACTGACAGCTTCGGAATTTTTGATTATGAATCTTTTAGCAATAGGATTGAAAAAAGATGTTTATGTGTATTTATCCTCCCCATATTTGTTTCTGTTAGTTGCTGTTCTCGGAAGATTGATTTATTTTTTGTTTACAAAAATAGTGGTTAATGCTGGATATTATATAAACGGAAATAGCAATTATAATGTTCCTCTATTCTTATTTTTATATCCGACAACAACACTTTCAATTCTTTATACTTTTTGGATTATATCAGTCAAGTATGATGTTTCAAAACAAATCAGCATTGCTATCTCGATTGCAAGCATAGCAATACTTGTTTCAATTTTCCTAACGTTTATCTTTTATGGAAACACCTCAAAGAAATTGGATGAATTGCATAATAAGCAAAGTGAAGCTGAACGTATAAAGACAGACATTACTTATTACGCACTATTAGATAGACAAAACGAAGCCTTAAAAAAATTTACACATGATGAAAAAAATCATTTACAAATAATTAAAACGCTTTCTAATAATCCGGATGTGAGTAACTATATCGACAAAATTTATGGAGAAATAAAAGAAGTTTCGATGTTCGGAAATACTAAAAACAAATATCTCGACCTTTTATTGAACAAATATAAAGCTGAATGCGAAGAAAAACACATCCGTTTTGATTACTCCATAAAAACCGCAAATTTATCTTTCATGAATGCTCCGGATCTTATTTCGTTTATCAGCAATATTCTTGATAATGCAATTGAAGCTGCATCACAATCAGATAAAAAAACAATAGAATTATACATTAACAAAAGAAATGATTTTGATGTGTTGTGTTGCACAAACTCTTGTGATAAAGAACCGATTTCAAAAGGATTTTCACTTGTTTCAACAAAAAAGACGCCTGGAATTCATGGGTATGGAATAAAAAGCATAAAACATATAGTGAGAACATATGACGGAGAATTAGAGTGGTCATATGACGATGTTTCCAAACAATTCAAGCTAAATGCATTGTTCCACAATAAATAATTTTATTACTATGATAAATCATTTTTGGCAAGCAGTGCGAGTGTATGCACACTTGCTAAAAATCTCAAAAATTTGTTTTGAGATTTTATCTGCTTGTTGGTGAATTATCTTCCCCAAACCCCTACAAAAAATCAAATAAATTTGATTTGCTACGCTCCTACGGAGCTAAAAAAAGAGAGGTTCCAACATTTCTGTTGAAATCTCTCTTTAGTGTTTTTATAAAACAACTCGTTTTATCTCAAACAAGTTGCAATCATTTTCAAGAAAAAACTCATCTTCCAAAACATCTGCTATTGCTTCTGTCCAGTCTTTTTGAGAATAGAAAATAATTGTTTCGTTTCTTTCCGCATCCAAAGGAAGGAAATTTTCTATTTTTAATTTGTACTTGTATTCATCGTTTATCTTTTTTCTGTCTATAAGAATTTTAACCGTTTCTTCATCCTTATCACAAATTCTAACAACATAATATCTCATAAAACCGCCTCCTGAAAAAATTATAACTCAGAGGCTACTTGTTTGCAACAAAAAAATAAAACTCCGAACCACAGCTAAAAAACTGTAATTCGGAGTTTAAAAATTTTTATGAGATTGTGTCTTGTGAAGTTTCTTTTATTTTTTCTCTGTTTGCTTCGGCAGGACTGATGCCGAGTATCTTTTCAATGTTGGATTTGTGAATCAGCATTTCTCTATGCTTATCTTTGAGAGAGTAATATTCGGAATAAGCCTTTTTCTTTTTTGCAATTAATTCGGAATATTCTGAATTTATCGTCTTAACGGTGGGCAGCCTTTTTAAACCGAGTTCATTAAACTTGTTCTTTGTAGCACGATGCAAAATGATTTCACTTTCATGTTCTGCATAAAACTTTTTTGAATATCCTGATGCTTTGTATTTTGCAAAGGTTTCACGGGTGTTCAGATAATTTATAATCTGCTCACGAAGAACCGTTAATTCGTCAATCCGCTTTTCACAAGTTTTGATTTCCTCACGCAGCTCATTAACCATTAATGTGACTTCACCGGTCTTTTTTGAAAACTCATCATAATCTGAAAAGCCGTTTTCTTGCAAATATAAAACGGTCTTTGCCATTTGCTTTAAATTGAAAACCTTTGCCCAATTCTCATATCCCTTGCCCTTACCTTTAGCAAGTTTCTGTTGAACATCAATGAGAAGATTTGTGGATTTAGTTTTTTGTTTTGATTTCTTTTCACGATGATTTTTATTGCCCCGTATAATCGCTTTTATTTCTTCCTCAGAGTATCCCTCTCCAAGTGAGCGTAATCGGATGTTTTTCTTTTGACGGGAGTGTGAAAAAGTTATGTGTTTTCCAAATTTTATTGAGTAACCTTTGTCTTTCATTTGATAGATAAAGTCATCAAAATCTTTCGGCTTGTTTTTCAAAACCTCATCAATATCACTTCGCAATAAATCACGAAGGGAGGAATACTTTTTGTATCCCTCCCATTTGTTGTACGCAGAATTTCGTTTTTGCGGATTCTCAATAACAGACAAATTATGCTCAATGCAAATCATATCACTTAATCTTGCCACATCTTTTGAAATAAAAAATTTATCTCTGAATTTTCTCTTGCAATCGAGTGAGGTTGAATTGAAATAAATGTGATTGTGAATATGAGCCTTATCTGTGTGAGTACAAACTATAAAGGCATATTTGCCTTTCAAAAATCTTTCTGCAAACTCGTATCCGATTTTGTGAGCTTCTTCGGGTGTAATCTCATTTGGCTTAAAAGATTGACGAACTTGGTAAGCCAAAATATCATTTTCTTGTTTTCTGCCTGTCAAAGCAAAATACTTTTTCTTCGACAAAACAAATTCAGAAACAACCGTGTGCGGGTCACAAGCAAATGATGAAATGAATTTTCCGTTTTCAGTCTTTTCTGGATTCATTCCGTAATCGGTTCTGTTGCTGATACTGTGAGCTATTGTCATTCCCTCGTTTTGGTGCATCGCAATAATTTTTGTTGCTGCCATTTAATAAACCTTTGCTGTCAGCCAATCTTTTAAAAGAATGAATTTTGATAAAACCCAAGTAGCAAACATCGGTATTCCCCAAGGACTTAATAAGTACGCAAGAAGCAAAACGAGCAATCCGTCTTTAACTGTTTCGGTTATCAAAACAAATATACCGACTATAACAAGTACAAATGCAATGATACAAAATATCCAAGCGGCAATTCCTATAAGCATTGAAAAAATCCCTATCAGAATTGTGAGCAAGAGCCACAAGGGTGCAAAAAGTATTTTCAAAAAGAGTTTACCGATAAATCCTAAAACTTTCATAATATTACCTCCGTTTCATCTTTATGTTACTGCAAGGAATAAATCTTTGCAAGGATGTCACTCCAACACAGAAAGTTTTTTGAGTATCAAATCTGTTTTATTCCAAATTTCTTCTTGAAAGTTTTGAATTTCTTTAATTTCATTCTCATAAATTCTGTTAGTGGAATTTACTTTTTTTGCAATCTGATTTATGTTGTTGCTTGCCCTGCGAAGCAAAGAAATGAGTTCGCTGATTTCGGGAATATCAATATTTATAACATAACCGTCAATAGCCATTTTTCGGAGGTAAGCACTCATATTCTGAACACCAAACAAATCCATTTTATATTTTATCAGTTTTAGTTCATCATCATTAAGTCGAAATATAAAACGATAGTTTCTTCTTTCACTCACATCACAACACCTGCTCTTTCTTCTTTGGAGCAGAAGATATAGGAACAACATTTTCTTTTGCAGATTCAAGTTTCTTCAAAACAGACGGTTTTCGTTCTTCTTCCATTTTCTTGACCTGCTTTATGAAAATGTCGGTAAGACCGGGATTTACTCTGTCAATAACAAGAGATAAATCAATTTCCCATTTTGTATCGTTTGGACGAACTGTTTTTGCCCAAGCCTTATTTTCAGCAGAAATTCTTTTATCCGAATCTTTTTCGATAACTGTAAGAGCAAGGATTTTCTTCACACGGTCAAGACCGTAGATTTCAACAACCTTTTTCGCACCTTCGGGATCGAGCTTGTTGTTTGAAAAATTATCGCTGATAGCTGTTTCAATGGCTGTCTTACACATTCCGTCTACTCTTGATGAAAGTCTGAAAGCAGAAACTTCGCCTCGTTTACTCGCTTCATCAAAAGGCTTTTCATAAAGCGGATATTTTTTTAAGTCATTATACGGAATAGCCTGTATATTACCGTCAAGCATAAAGAAGATTTCGGGGTCTTTATAGAGCTTTGAAAATTTTTCGATTTGCTCAGGTGTTAGAGAGCAAAAATCTTCATTACCAAGACCTACAACAAGAAATGTACCCGTAAGAATATCATAGATGTTATCTTCTGCATCTCGCAAAGCACGGTTTAATTTTGACCCGTTTATTTTTCCTTCATCGTTACACACAATTCCAACAGGTTCTTCAAAAGGATATATTGCTTCAATATCTCCGCCTACCTGCTTCTGCAAACTTTCAAGACCGCACGGTATCGTTTCAACTGTTGGACTTTCTCCCGGATTAACAACGAGAACTGTCATTTTTTGAATACCGCTTAAATGTTTATCGAGCTGTTCACGCTCATAAGCATACACATAAAAATTGTAGTCGTGAATATCGGGATTTAATCGAAGAATATAGCTGTATTTTTCGGTGTCGGCTCTGAACCCGTATTCGGTTGTGTAATTTCCCTCAAAAGCACTTTCGGGGTTAGCTTGACAATATGCAGAAAGTGAGCTTCTGTCCATAAATACTTTTCCGCACTCTTTGTCAAATCGGAGTGCATTTACAAAATCATCAAACTCTCTTGAAAATTCTTTCGTTTTTAATTCAGAGTTATGTTCTTCCCAAGTTGTAAAAAAACTTTTTCCGTCTTTGGAAAAGTCACCACGCAGATAGCCTATAAATCCGCTGTCAGCCAATATCTTGTTTGATTGTGAATAAGAATAGTCTTTTTCAACCGAAGTAAACGGTCTGATTGCAATTTCCATTTATGATAAAACCTCTCTTTTCTGTGTTTTTGATTTTGGATTTCCGAACATTGAATTACTCTGTGCCTGTGCATCCTTCAACTTGTCAAGAACAGACGGTCTGCCGCTTTTTGCTACAATTTGATCGGGTGATATTTCACCCTTATCTGCAAGATTGAGCAAAGTATCAAGCTCGGTAAGACGGGCAACTTTTTCCGTCAGTTCCTGTTCGTGCGGGAATGGTTTACCGACTTCGGATTGTGCTGCTTCCTGCTGTTTGTAAAGGTCATCAAGATACTGCCGTGTATTTTCCAATCTCTTATCAAGATTAGCAAGAGCATTGTCTATACGGGTAATATTACCTCTTGCATCTTTTCCGAGTTCGGTTGAGTGTGACATCTCACCACGCAAAGAAATCTCGTGATGCTGTCCAAACACATTGTAAGAAGCATACATTTCAAATCCTCTGTAACTTCCTATAAGAACAGGGGCACTTGTCTTTACATCTCTTAAAGCATCAAGCAAAGCTGCACCCGCATTTTCTTTGTCCGTGAGTTTATCTCCACGGATTTCCATACCGATAAAACCTTCGGCAGGTAACGGATGCTTTGCGAGAGTTTCTTTATCAACTTCAAATCCTTTTATGTATTCTTTGAACTTTTTGATAGTCTGCGGAAAGTATGATATAAGGTTATCTTCAAGACGGTATTGGTTGCTCTGATGTTCTGCTTTCATTACCTTCAGCTTTGAAACATCAACATCCAAATCCATTCGTTCCTTTATTCGGGGGTCACCTGCACAAAGAGCCTTGATTTCGGCATAAGACAATGCAGCCTCGTCAACATCTTCACAGGAACGCACAGGAGTTTTTGAAGTCATAATCTGCGATATAAACCTCTGCTTGTTTTCAATCGTTTGCCACAAATATGCGTCAAATGTACCTTCGGTTACATATCTGCAAACGTGAACCTTCGGGTTCATATTGCCTTGTCGCACAATTCTGCCTTTTCGCTGTGTGAGGTCACGGGGTCGCCAAGGGCAATCCAAATCGTGAAGAGCAATCAATCTGTCCTGAACATTCGTACCAGCCCCCATTTTCTGAGTTGAGCCGAGAAGTACACGGACTTGACCGTTTCGCACCTTTCCGAAAAGGTCGTGTTTTTTCGCTTCGGTGTCTGCATCGTGAATAAATGCAATCTGTTCGGGCGGCATACCGTTTGCGATAAGTTTGTCACGAATATCATCGTAGATAGTGAACGGACGGTCTGCAGTTTCCGTCAAAACTTCAAGTTTTGCTTTACCTGTAGTTTTTCCTTTCGGAGTTGATATATCACAGAATACAAGCTGTGTGAGCTTGTCGGCTTCACCGTCACGCCAATACTGAAGAATGTTGTTTACACATTGATTGACTTTCGTTGTTTCTTCATCGGGGAGCGAAGGACTGATTATTCTTTGGTCAAGACCGAGTTTTCTGCCGTCAGAAGTGATTTTGAGCATATTATCTTCCGAGGGGTCAACAGCACCGCTGTGTACCCTTGAAGCTCGCTCGGAGAGAACCTTAACCATATTCTGCTGTGTTTCCGTTGGCTTGCTTACGCAGTTGTGATACTCAACTTCGGGAGTGGGCAGATTTAATTGGTCAGCGGTTTTGATGTCGGCAACTTCCTTAAACATATTCATAAGTTCGGGAAGATTAAAGAATTTTGCAAATCTCGTTCTTGCTCTGTAACCTGTTCCTTCAGGAGCTAATTCAAGAGCCGTTGTTGTTTCACCAAATCGTGATGCCCAACAGTCAAAGTGTCCCATTCCCATTTCCTGCAAACGGTCATACTGCAAGTATCTCTGAATGGTATACATCTCTGTCATACTGTTTGAGATGGGTGTACCTGTAGCAAATATGACACCACGATTTTCCGTTATCTCATCGAGATAGCGGCATTTCAAATACATATCCATTGACTTCTGTGCTTCGCTTGTTGAAAGACCTGCTACATTTCTCATTTTTGTGTAAATGAACAAATTTTTGAACATATCCGATTCATCAACAAATATACGGTCAACGCCAAGCTGTTCAAAGGTAACAACATTGTCTTTCTTATAATTTGCCTGCAATTTTTCAAGCCTTGCTTCGACTTTTCGTTTGGTGATTTCCAACTGCTTTATTGTGAAATGTTCGCCCCTTTTGCTTTTCAGTTCTGAAATACCTGCCGTTATTTCTGCTATCTCATCTTTTAAAAGCCGTTCTTGTCTTTCATAGGAAATAGGGATTTTCTCAAACTGAGAGTGTCCGATTATAACTGCATCGTAATCACCCGTAGCAATACGGGCACAGAATTTCTTACGGTTAGCAGGCTGAAAATCTTTTTTAGTGGTGACAAGAATGTTTGCAGAGGGATAGAGTGAGAGAAATTCGGTTGCCCATTGGTCTGTTAAGTGGTTCGGTACAACAATCATAGATTTACTGCAAAGACCGAGCCTTTTCAGTTCCATTGCAGAGGCAACCATTTCAAAAGTCTTACCGGCGCCGACTTCGTGAGCCAACAAAGTATTACCGCCGTAAAGAACGTGTGCTACAGCGTTCTTCTGATGCTCACGCAATTCAATAGCAGGGTTCATACCCGAAAATGTGATATGACTTCCGTCATATTCACGTGGTCGCAGACAGTTCATTTCTTCATTGTATTGCTTGACAAGTGTCTGCCTTCTGTCGGGGTCTTTCCAAATCCAATCTCTGAAAGCATCTTTTATAAGCTGCTGTTTCTGTGCAGCAAGGGTTGTTTCTTTGACATTCAGCACTCGTTTCTCTTTGCCGTTTTCGATGATAAGGTCGTAAACTCTTGAATCTCGAAGATTAAGAGAATCTTCAAGAATTTCATAGGCACTTTTTCGTTTTGTGCCATAGGTGGTGTGTGCCGCTATATCCTTGTCACTTATGTTTGTTTTCCCTTCAATTCTCCATTCGGCTGTGACGGGAGAAAAGTTTACTGTGACATAATCCTGTAATCTGTACGGAGTTTCAAAAGTTTCCTGCATAAATTGCTGAAAATACGATTTATCAATCCAAGTTGTACCGATACGAACCTCAATATCGCTTGCTTCGAGGTCTTTCGGCTGCACCTTTTCAAGTGCATCAACATTGATTTGAAATTCGGGGTTATTCTCGGCAATCCGCTTTGCCGTGCGGAGCTTTGCACGGACATTACCCGATAAATATTCATCGGCGGTCTGCCAGCCTCTTGCCCAATTCTCTCCGCCTTGTTCATAGTCAAAAGAACCCGTTACGGGGTCTTTGAAAATAACCCCTCTTAAATCTTCAACAATTTGCGGGATTTTATCTGCACCTCCCATAAGTTGTGCCATATATCCGAGGTCAATGCAGGCTTTTTCACCGATTGACACCGCAAGAGCTTCACTTGCTGTATCAACTCTGTCAACGGGTTTTCTCTGTCTGATTGTTCTTTTAGTGAACATATCTGCTTTTCTTTTGAGCTTCTTGTTATCGTCAAGAACCTCTAACGAGCAGAGCAAATAATATGATGAATCACTTTCAAATGCCTGCTTGTTTACACGGTCATTGATAAGACCGTATTTCTTTGAAAAAGCATCATACAGAGAATTGAGTTCCGCCTGCTTTTCCTTGATTTCATAATCGGTAGTTCTTTCATCCATCTGCAAGGCAATGAGTTCATTAACGCAGTTACGCAATCCAACCATTCCTTTTATGCGTTCCTTTGCGGTTGCATTGACATCGGGAACAGCCATAATGCTGTTTTCACGGTAGTAAACCTCATTGTCAACAACTGTAAAAGAGTAGTTCTTTACATTCGGGTCTGCAGGTATGGATTTTATGACTTTTACTTCCGCTTCTTCGCTCATATCGGTTATCTGTGCTTCAGTATATGTACCGCCGATATTCTTAACGGCATAGGCAAGCTGTGTTGAAAGAGATAAATCCTCATACGTTTCTACGGTATAATCCATACCGTGAGCCGTACTCTTTTCTGTTTCTCTGCCCATAACCATTTCGGGGTTGTCAAGGAAATATCTGTTCACGGTATATCCTTGTGCGTTTACTCCAAGACCTACCCAATCGGGTTCAATTTCAATAGGACTTTCCCGTTTCTGAAGAAAGATAATATCCGAAACAACCTCTGTGTTTGCGTTTGCTTTGAAAGCATTGTTCGGCAAGCGAATAGCACCGAGCAGGTCTGCCCTTTGAGCAAGATACTTTCTTACTTCTTGATTCTTTGAATCCATTGTGTGACGGGAAGTAATGAAAGCAACAACACCGCCGGGACGAACCTGGTCAAGTGCTTTTGCAAAAAAGTAGTTATGAATATTAAAACCGAGCCTATTGAAAGCTCGGTCATTAACCTTATACTGCCCGAAGGGTACATTTCCGACTGCAACATCGAAAAAATCTTTTCGGTCTGTTGTCTGAAATCCTGCAATGGTAATATCCGCTTTTGGATAAAGCTGTTTTGCAATTCTGCCGGTAAGGCTGTCAAGCTCAACACCGTAGAGCCTTGATTCTCTCATTTCATCGGGGAGCATACCGAAGAAATTACCGATACCCATTGAGGGTTCAAGAATGTTGCCTTTTGTGAATCCCATATTTGCAAGAGCATCGTACATAGCCTTGATAACTGTGGGACTTGTATAGTGAGCATTTGACACCGAAGCTCTTGCAGCTTCATATTCTTCGGGAGAAAGTGCAACGATAAGTTCTTTGTATTCATCTGCCCAACTCTCTTTTGTTTCGTCAAAGGCTTCGGGCAAACCGCCCCAACCGACATAGCGTGATAAAATCTCTTGTTCTTCGGGTGTTGCGTTCCTGCCGTCAAATTCAAGTTCTTTCAGCAGATTTATGGCATCCATATTCATACGGAATTTCGCCTTTGCTCCACCTTCACCGAGATGTTCGTCGGTTATATGGAAATTCTCTGCCGTAACCGTTGCTTCGGTTCTTTCGGGTTCTGTTGTTTTGAGGGTTTGCAGAACAACATCATAAGGCAAACCATTTTCAACGGCGGGATAAACGGTATCTGTTTCAACGGAATATTCCGCTGTTTCCGCAACGGATTCTTCCCGTCTTGTCCACCAATCAACCTCTGTTGCCATAATCTCATCAAACTTCTTTCCGTCATCGGGAGTGAGTTCGGAGTGCTTTTCCAAAAAAGGTATAAGAATATCAAGACCTCTGCGATGTTCTGCAATCTGCTGATTACAGTATTCTTCACCTTCTTTTTTCCATTCTGCAATCATAAATGAATCGGGAGATAAAATGTATTCAAGATTGTTTTTGATGTGAGAAATCAAATCGCCCTCACCGTCACCGATGTCAAATCTGCCCGTATAGGTGAAATCTTCGCCGTCAATAACTGCATCTATTCTGAAATCTGTTTTGTGATACCAACCGATTTCTTTTTCGTTTCGTTCTCTATGCTGCTTCTCATCAAGCACACCGAGAAGTCTGTTGCCGAGAGCAAATGACAAATCCGTAAATCTGTCATTTAGCTGTTTGTCATAAAAGACGGGATGTTCGGAAAATCCGATAGAAAAAACCAAGCTGTCAGGCTTGATTTCTGCACTCAAATCGGGAGTTTCGGAAACGGCTGGAGTTTCTTCCTGCGGATACCGTTCAAGGAGCTTTGCAAAGTTCTCTTTGCTTTCGGCTCTGCTGATGGGATAAACAAGAGTTGTATCCCTCATTCGTATTTCGTGTTCGCCGATAGCTTCGATTACAAAAGGTGTATTATCTTCAAGATAAATAACATCGCCGACATTGTACGGAAATTCGGGGATAGTTTCGGCAAGCGTATTTTCGTGTGTTGTGACAAGATGCGGATTATCTATGATTGAAAACCCTTGCAACGGCGGGTCAAGAGTGGATATGTAATCGTGCGGAATAACCTTGCCGT
>CAZJOH010000031.1:0-25541 GCA_964547575.1 uncultured Clostridium sp. | reverse complement strand
TAATTATACCTGTTTACAATGTTGAAAAATATCTGCATGAGTGCATTGACAGCGTGCTTAAGCAGACATATTCAAATTATGAAATAATTTTGGTCGATGACGGTTCAACCGATTCCTCGGGCAAAATCTGCGATGAATATGCCGCTAATGCAAAGGTAATGGTTATTCATCAGAAAAATGCAGGACTTTCTGCCGCCAGAAACGCAGGATTTGATGCCTCAAACGGCGAATACGTTTATTTTCTTGACAGCGATGATTATATTCTTCCTCAAACCCTTTTAACTCTTTATAAAGAGGCAACAAGCAATAATTCCGATGTTGTTTTCTTTGATGCAGTGTCTTTTGCCGACGGAGATTTTAAGGTAAATCAGAATTATATACGTAAAAAATCATACGAAAAATGCAGTGGGCTTGAAATGCTCAAAAGGCTTCAGGATGCAGGCGAATATCACAGTGCAGTACCCCTGCTTTTTGTCAAAAAAAGTCTTATCGAAAAAAATAAGCTCAGCTTTGTTGACGGGATATATTATGAAGATATGGTTTATACATATCAGATTTTCTGCTGTGCAAAAGTTGTTTCACAATGCAAGGAGGCTCTTTATTGCCGCAGATACCGCCAAAGCTCCATTATGACCTCCAAAAAGAACAAAAAGCATTTTCAAAGTGCCGAAAGAGTTTATTTTGAAGTCAGAAATTACACAATAAAATTGAATATTATTCCTGATGAAACAGCTAAAAAATATATTATCCGCTGTGCATATAATGTTTTCAATATATTTGAAAAGCTCGGAAAATCCGAGAAAAAAGAAATGAGAAATAAACTGATAAGCTTTAAAAATGATGTTCTTCAGAATTCAGCCTACGGCGATGATGCACTTAAAATGAGATGCAGAGGAAAGCTTTTCTGGTTTGTTTATAAAGTTTTTGAAAAGGTTTTGAAAAGAAAACAATGAGCAGTAAAAAACAGGTTTTGATGGTTATGCCCGTAATGAAGGGCGGCGGCGCCGAAAGAGTAGCGGCGCTCCTTATGAATGAATTTCATAAAAACGGTTATGAAGCGGAATTTCTGCTTACTTCATCAAACGATGATGAAATAATAAACCGAGATCTTGCTCCTGAAATCCCTATTGTTGTTCTCGGTAAAAACAATCAAAAGGGAAATTCTGTAATTAAGTTTTTTTATGTCATGCTCAGCGTGTTTTCTTCGCTTCTTTGCAAACCTTTTGAACTTTTCGGAAAAACTGCTCCCGTGAGCTTTGCTTATCTTTCTTTTGCGGCTCAGTATCACAACGAAATAAAGCTTTTGAGAAAAAAGCTTGAAGACAATCCTGATGCAACGGTCATCTCTTTTTTGCAGCCATCAATCCCTATTACTTTGCTTGCTGCAAAAGGATTGCCTAATAAAGTCATAATTTCCGAAAGAGGCGACCCGAAAAGGCAGATGAAAAAGCGCTACGGCTATGATTTTGCGGAAAAGTATTATCAAAGAGCCGATGCCGCAGTATTCCAGACTAACGATGCAAAGTCGGCTTATCCCGATAATATTTCATGCAAGGGTGTTGTTATACCGAATCCTGTCAAAAACGGTTTGCCTGAGCCTTATTTTGGTGAAAGAAATAATAACATCACAACCTTTTGCCGAATTTCAAGGCAGAAAAATTTACTCATGCTTGTTAAAGCGTTTTCGCTTTTTGCAAATGATAATCAGAATTACAGATTGAGAATTATCGGCGATACGCAGAATGCCGATGATGAAGCTGTTTTAATGCAGGTTAAAAATGAAATAAATAACCTTCGGATATCGGATTATATTGACTTCGAGCCTTTCAGCAATGATGTCCACAATCTTATTATAAAAGATGCAATGTATATCAATTCATCGGATTATGAGGGAATGTCCAATGCCATGCTTGAAGCTATGGCGATCGGAATGCCGGTTATCTGCACAGACTGTCCCATCGGCGGTGCAAATGCAGTTATACAAAACGGTGAAAACGGAATTCTCACCGAAGTCGGCAACGCAAAAGAAATGTGCGAAGCAATGAAAAAAATCGCAAGTAACAAAACATTTGCCGATAAGCTTTCATATAATGCCGTACAAATCAGATATGACCTTTCTCTTGAAAACACAGCAAAGAAATGGATGGAGCTGTTATAAATGAAGAAAAAGCTTTTAATAGTAGCCCACCACATGACTATAGGCGGTGTGCAAAAATCTCTCATATCCGCATTGAAAGCACTCGATTATGATAAATATGATGTCACGCTATATCTTCGCAAAAACCGCACCGACCTTCTCCCGTTTGTTGATAAAAGGGTCAAAATAATAGTGAACACCGACCCTAATCGCTATTACAGAAAGCCTTATGCAATTCTTTTGCAGCTTAAAACTCTTGTTGCAAAATTTTTCGGTAAAAAGGATATGGCGGACAAACTCAACAATGCTCTTGAAGAAAAAATCCGTCAGGATGCAATGCAGTATGAAAAGAAAACATATTTCGGCAATGCTCACTATGATATTGCGGTAGCTTATGTGCAGGGCTATGTTGCATTGTTTGTTGACAAATGCATAAACGCAGATAAAAAAATTCTTTTTTATCACACAAGCACAAATGATACTCCCGAAATTCATAACGCCGTAATTCCAAATTACGCAACCGTCGCAGCTTTACACGAACAGCAAAAGGCTCTGCTCGAAAATTGGTATCCGGATTCAAAAGGCAAAATAAAGATTGTTGAAAATTACACCGACAAAGATTTGATAACCAAACAATGCAATGAATTTTCAATCCCCGAATCAGACAAGACCGTTATCTGTTCCTGCGGAAGATTTGCTCCCGTGAAAGGGTTTGATACGGCTGTTGAAGCGGCGAAAATCCTCAAAGATAATCAAATCGAATTTATTTGGTATTTTGTCGGTGACGGACCCGAAAAAGACAATCTCACCAAACTTATCGAAAAACACAATCTGAACGAAAACATTGTTATTACAGGAATGCAAAAAAATCCTTATCCTTATATGGCGGCATGTGATATATATGTTCAGCCGTCATATGAAGAAGCTATGCCCGTTACCATTATCGAAGCTCACAGACTTGGCAGACCTGTTATCACAACCGCAACTGTGGGCGGATGCAAGCTTGTTGAAAACAATAAAAACGGCATAATTTGTGAAATCAATCCCGAAGCAATAGCAGAAAGTATAATCAGTCTCATTAACAATAAAGAAAATTACCGCAATATAATAAACAATCTCAAATCAGCCGATTATTCACACGAATTTGAAAAATATAAAGAGCAGTGGAAATCTCTTTTAGAGGGGTGAAAAAGCAAATGAAGTTCAGCATACTTGTTCCCGTTTACAATGTGGAAAATTATCTTGAGCAGTGTGTTGAATCGTTGCTTAATCAGACCTATAACGGCGAATATGAGATAATTCTCGTAGATGATGGCTCGACGGATTCCTCCGGCAAAATCTGCGATAAATATTTCAAAGATTATCCCGATAAAATCAAAGTTGTTCACAAGCAAAACGAAGGCCTTGTTTCCGCAAGGCAGGTAGGAATTGAAGTGGCAAACGGAAAATACTCTCTTTTTGTCGATTCTGATGATTTTGTTGAAACAAATCTTCTTGAAACTGTCAACGACAGTATTAACCGTAATGATCCGGATATGGTGATTTATTCCTTCTGTTATTATTCAAACGGCAAAACAACCGAACGAAAAGCTACGCTTGCAAATAATGAAACAGTATTCACAAACGATAACAAAAAAGAAATATATGAAGCATTAATTTCAACAAGTTTCATTACCTCGTTATGGACAAAAGCATTAAAAACAGAAATACTCAAAAAAGATCCTACGGATTACAGCTTTTATTATGATAAAAACATGGCAGAGGATTGGTTCAGAACCGTTCACCTGCTTACTGCAGCAAAAAAAATCGTATATATCAATGAACCTCTTTACAATTACAGAACAAACGAAGCAAGCATTTCCCGTTCATTCCGTCCCGAAACCATTGAGAAGAAAAATATCCTTTATGTGTATGACCGGTTTATGAAATATCTTCCGAAATGGGACATGGATACAGAGGAATATCATCAAAAACTCAATGCCAGATGGCTGAACGAAGTTGTGTATACATTCTCAATTTATTATGAAAATGTTGAGAAAAACGAAAGAAAAGCTGTTTTGAATTACGATTGGAATTCAATGCTGCCCGAAGAAACACAAAAATGCACAAACAATCCCTACGAAAACAAAACATCCCGTAAGTTATACACTCTTATTTCAAATAAAAAATATTTTCAATTAAAACTGTATTTTGTTTGCAAACATTTATATAAACAATACCGTAAATTGAAATCAAGGTTGCTGAAAAAATGAATAAAGAAATCATTTTTATTATCAAAGTCATGCAGGGCGGTGGTGCAGAACGTGTTATATCTCTTTTGAGCCATGCTGCAACTGAAAAAGAATATAGGGTATCCCTGCTTCTTACTCATCAAAACAAGAAAGATGCTCTGCTTCACGGTATTGATGACAAAATAAATGTTATCTCACTTCCTGATGAAATATCAAATCAGAAGTTCTCGCCTTTATTTTCTCGCTTAATTATGCTGTTCGCAAGGCTTTCAGGCAAACTCGGATTAAAAGAAAAATCGGCTGTTTTGAAATATTACTCGAGAAATTTTAATTCTATAATATGGCTCAAAAAATATTTCAAAAAACACAAAAACTCATCGTCTGTCGCTTTTTTATATGATTCAATATTTTTGGCTCTTCTTGCAAAAAACAAGTCAACTAAACTTATAATTTCAGAGCGTGGCGACCCTGCACAATCATCAGGCAGTAAAACTGTTGCGGCTTTTATGAAAACCGAATTTCCGAAAGCAGACGGAATCGTTTTCCAGTCACCCGATGCTCAAAAATGGTATCTCGAAAACACCCCTGCCAAAGGAATGGTTATATTCAACCCCGTAAAATCCGATTTGCCCGAACCCCATTTCGGAGCAAGAAAAAAACGCATAGTCAACTTCTGCCGCATATCGGCACAGAAAAATCTGCTAATGCTTGTTGAAGCCTTCGCTGAATTTCACAAAGACTTTCCCGATTATGAACTTGATATCATTGGCGACCCCGTCGGAAACGATGCTGAAGGTTATATCAATTCGGTAAATGAACATATAAAACAACTCAACTGTGAAAACTGCATTCATATCATGCCGTCACGAAACGATATCCATGATTATATAAAAGACTATTCCATGTTCGTTTCGTCATCGGATTTTGAAGGAATGTCAAATTCAATGCTCGAAGCCATGGCACTCGGCTTGCCTGTTGTTTGCACAGACTGCCCTGCAGGCGGTGCAAGAGCTGTTATAAAAGACGGTGAAAACGGTTTGCTTGTTCCCGTAGGCGACGCTGAAAAAACGTGCGAAGCAATGAAAAAGATTATAGAAAATCCCGATTTTGCACAGAGGATATCACAGAATGCGGTTAAAATCCGCAATGATTTGTCTGTAGAAAAAATAATTGAGAAATGGGTGAAGATTATCAGTGATTAAGGTTAGCGTTATTGTTCCGATTTACAATGCGGAGCAGTATCTCGAACAGTGCCTTGACAGCATTGTTAACCAAACCCTCAAGGAAATTGAAATCATTCTCATCGATGACGGCTCAACCGACGGAAGTGCCGAAATCTGTAAAAAATATCTTTCCGATTCCCGTGTAACATATTATCATAAGGAAAATGAAGGTCTTGCCGCTGCCCGTGATGACGGTATGCAGCGTGCAAAGGGCGAGTATATAGGCTTTGTCGATTCGGATGACTGGATTGAGTACGATATGTATGAAAAAATGTATCTTGCCGCCAAATCAAACGATTCGGATGTTGTATTCTGTAATTGTATTCAGAACGAGAACGGCTACCGTTTCAGCCGTGAAATCCCCGTAGGTGCATATAACAGAGAGGCAATCAAAAGCGAGCTGCTGCCAAAAACGCTTGCTTATATTTCCAAAGACGGCGGAAAACGCTCAATTCGCTGGTCGAATTGTATGCGTATTTATAAAACCGAAACCCTCAATAAAAACGGTATAAAATTTGACAGAAGGCTTCGCCGCAGTCAGGATTTGCAGCTTACATACGAAGCGATGCTTGCGGCTCAGAATTTTTATTATATAGATGAACCGCTTTATCATAACCGTGTGGTTGCAGATTCTCTTTCAAGAGGCTATACCAAAAATATGTGGCCGCTTTATACATATCTTATTGATATTCTCTATAAAGATACCGAGAATTTCAAGGAACTCGATTTGATGCCTCAGATGCATCTGCGTGCATTTTTCTTTGCAACGGACTGTATCGAAAACGAGATGAAGCCTCTTTGTCCGAATGACAGAAAGAAGAAAATTGAGCTTATTGAACAGATAATTAATGACCCTATATGTGAATGTTTTTACGGTCACATCGAAACGGAAAAATTAAATCCGCTTTACCGTAAATATTATGAGCTTATTCATAAAAAGAAAGCGGCTGAAATTCTTGATTTTACCAAAAAATATAAACGTAATCAGGGTTTTAAAAGGAAGTATGTGAATCCCGTTATCAACTTCCTTACGGAAAATCCTGTATATAAAGCTTTAAGACACAAAAAATGACGGAGGAAAAATGAAACACATTGTATTTGTGGTCGGCAATTACAAAAACGGTGGCGTCCCGATGCGTTCAACTAATCTTGCGAACGAATTTGCAAGGTTGGGATATCGCTGTACAATTCTTGCAACCAAGGGTATTGCCGAAAATGTGTTTTTTAACCGCCATGAAAATGTTGAGCTTATTTCCCTTGATGATTATGTGTTGAAATACTCCGATGATGCAAATGTAAAGCGCTTACTTAAAAAAAGAGGCAAAAGGATTAGATTTCTTAAAACGCTTCGCTATATCACACATTTTATACCTTCGTTGGATAATAAAGTTGCATGCCTTATAAAAGAAATAAGGCACAGCGAAAAGCTTGCCGTTTATATGGCGATAAATTCCGATAGTTTATATATTCCGTTCGGTATTTCTTACTATGAACAGACCTATGGCGCATCTTATTTTATCGGCTGTAAAATAATCTACGCCGAAAGAAATGCACCGGAGCTTGAATTTCCAAAGAATGAAAATGAAAAAAAACGATTGCTTAAAATTGTTTCAAAAGCAGATGCTGCTGTTTTGCAAACGGAAAACGAGCTTGAATTCTTTGGAGGCAGGCTTAAAAATGCGGCAGTAATTCATAATCCCGTAAAAGCTGATTTGCCGGAGCCTTATTTTGGTGAAAGACGAAAGGTTATCGTTAATTTTTGCAGGGTTGCCGAGCAGAAAAATCTGCCTTTGCTCATAGAAGCGTTCATGGAATTTAAAAAAAGCTGTCCTGATTATAAGCTCGAAATTTACGGTAATACCGTTGAAAAAAACGAAGAGGATATTCTCGAAGAACTGAAAGCATATGTCAAATCGTTAAATGCGGACGAATATATCAGTTTTCTTCCTCCGAGAGCAGATGTTCATGCCGTTGTGCGTGACTGTGCTATGTTTGTTTCTTCGTCGGATTTTGAGGGGTTATCAAATTCCATGATTGAAGCAATGGCAGTCGGCTTGCCGTGTGTATGCACAGACTGCCTGGGCGGCGGCGCAAGAGAAATGATAAAAAACGGCGAAAACGGATTGCTTGTACCTATAAAGGACACTCATGCGCTTGCGGATGCATTGATTAAAATGGCGCAGGATAATGAGCTTTCAGAAAAATGCTCACAAAATGCAGCAAAAGTCCGAAAGGAGCTTTCGGCAGAGTCTGTAGCAGCAAAATGGATTGATTTAATCAAAACAATATAAGGTGATTATATGAGAAACGTAACAATTCTTGTTAATTCATGCGACAAATATGAAAGTGTTTGGGATCCTTTTTTTAAGCTTCTTTTAAAGCAATGGCCGGAATGTAAAGATTATAAATTTGTTCTGAACACGGAAACTAAAGTTTATAATTGTGATTTTTTGAATGTAAAAACCATCTGCAGCGGAACAAAGTTTACATGGTCGGAAAGACTTAAGAATGTTTTAAAGCAAATAGATACTGAATTTATTCTTTATTTTCTTGAAGATTTTTTCCTTTTACAAGAGGTCGATAACGATACTTTGTTGAAAGCGGTCGATTTCATAAAATCAAATGACGATGTAGGTTATATTGGATTGAAATACAATCCTACTCATGTTTTTAAGGATGAATCAAAAACAGATTTGTCACAGCCTTTTCTTAACAAGGATGATGTAATAACGGTTAACCGTGTAAACAGCATGACTGCACTTTGGAGAAAAGACTGGCTGTTTGGATTACTAAGAAATCATGAAACACCCTGGGAATTTGAAAAATATGGTTCCGTAAGATCAAGAAGGACTTCCAAAAGAGTAATGATAATCAATAATATTAACGGTGTTTGTAACGCTGTTTTTGATTATGGTGTTGATGTAAAATACGGATATAGAGTCACTTGTGGTAAGTGGCTTCCCAATAATATTGAGTTGTTTGAAAAGTACGGAATAAAAGCTGACTTTGATATTCTTGGTATAGATTATGATTTATACAAAAGAGCAAACGGTGAGAAAATGCAGTCAAAACCTGAAACCGCTCCTAAAAGTGATTTCAGAGAATCTTTGTATAAGATAAAACGGCGGTTTAAAAATCTTAAGAAAAAAACTAAAAAAACAATCAGAAAAATTCGTTCTTTAATATAAATTCAAGGAGTATTATGGCAGGAGAATACACCAAAAGAAAAATTAGATATTTTTGGTTAAAGATCAAAGCAAAATATGATAACGGAAGTTTTTCTTTACGCAGATTGTTTCTTAAAATATTTTTCAGAAAAAAACATTTTTCCGTTATCTCCAACAACTGCTGGGCAGGCAGGCTGTATCAATATCTTGATATGCCTTATCTTTCACCAACGGCAGGGCTTTATTTCTTTGCGCCTGATTATATAAAATTTGTTTCTGATTTGCACAGATATCTTGAAACGCCGCTTGAATTCATAGAGGCAGAAAATTCGAAGTATTACGAGGAACTGAAAAAACGCAATCAGACCGATAAGCCTATAGGAATTCTCGGTGATGTTGAGATAGTTTTTCTACACTATAAAACCCAAGAAGAAGCAAAAGAAAAATGGGACAGGCGTAAAGCCCGTGTGAATTATGATCATATAATTCTTAAGTTTTCACGTATGGATTTGTGTACTGAAAAAGAGCTTGAAATGTTTGATTCTTTGCCTTTTTCAAACAAATTTGTTCTTAACAACAGACTTCCTTTAAAGTTCAAAAGTGAAGTGTATTGGAAAGAGGAGTGGAACGAAAAAGGAATAGCAAGAGATACTATACCGTTTCCGGGAAATCTGAATTTAAGAAAACTATTAAGTGAAAAACCGGAAAAATATCCATTAAACGGTTTGAAGTATTAAAGGAGAAATTTTCTATGCTTTTATTTGAGCATCTTTACAGTATAAAAAAGAAAATAATTACTTGGTACAGAAGGTTTTTTACCATAGAGGGTCAGTATGACTGCATTCTTCCAGACAAAACATATTTAAAGAAACTTTATAAAGCAAGAACAGGCAAGAATCTGAATCTGACTAATCCGAAAACCTTCAGCGAAAAATGTAATTGGCTCAAGCTTTATGACCGCAGACCTGAATATACGGTTATGGTTGATAAATATAAGGCAAGAGAATATATAGCTGAAAGAATTGGTGAAGAATATCTTGTGCCGCTATTTGGTGTTTGGGATTCTCCCGATGAAATCGATTTTGATGCTCTTCCCGATGAATTTGTTTTGAAATGCAACCATGATAACGGTGTAATAATTTGCAAAGATAAAAGCACTTTGGATATTGAGAAAGTGAAGAAAGAGCTTGCTTTTCGTCTTAGCCGAGATTATTATAAAAAGCTTCGTGAGTGGCCTTATAAAGATGTTCCGAGAAAAATTATCTGTGAAAAACTTATGCATCCGAATGATAATGAATCAACAGTGGATTATAAGCTGATGTGCTTTGGCGGTAAGGTAAAGCTTATAGCTTTATATGCAGAAAGATTTACGGGGACACTTAAGGAAGATTATTATACACCGAACTGGAAATATGTTAAGGTTATTGACAGAGAGGGAGCAGGCGATATATATCAAAAACCTGCTTTTTTGGATGAAATGGTTTTGATTGCGGAAAAGCTTTCGGCCGGAATCCCGTTTCTCAGGGTTGACTTTAACAACTGGAAGGAGTTCCTTGCGGTGGGAGAAATGACATTTTTTCATCATGGCAGCACTCTTCCGTTTTATGATGAATGGGAAAATAAAACAGGCTCTTGGATCGAATTGCCTGAAAAACGCAGGAGATAATTATGTCACAACAAAAATGGACTACTGTTATAAAATCAAGCAACAAAATAGTTGATATGGATATAAAAGGTCTTAAAAACTGCAAGGATCTGATATTCCTTTTTGTCCGCAGAACATTTGTCGCAAAATACAAGCAAACGGTTCTTGGTCCTGCATGGGCTATTATTCAGCCGTTTTTCACAACGGTTGTTTATTCCGTATTCTTCGGTAATGTTGCAGGTCTCGGTGCAGCAGGTGTTCCGAATTTTATATTCTATCTTTCGGGAACGGTTGTATGGACTCTTTTTTCAAGCTGTCTTACCGAAACATCTCATACATTTACAAGTAACTCTGCAATTCTCGGTAAAGTATATTTCCCGAGGCTTGTAATGCCTATTTCCACGGCGATTTCTCAGTTTATTTCGTTCTTTATTCAGTATGCATTTATGCTCTGCTTTATGGTTTTTTATCTTATAACCGATGCAGGCATAAAGCCGAATTTGTTTATGCTTATGACTCCGCTGATTCTCATTCAGCTTGCCACTCTCGGTATGGGCTTCGGTATGATTGTTTCATCTCTTACAACAAAATACCGTGACCTTAATATGGTTGTCGGTTTCGGTGTAAGCCTCTGGTCGTACTGTTCACCCGTAGCTTATGATATGTTCAGCCGCTCGCAGCTTATGCCGGGCAGTGCATTTTATAATCTTTATATGCTGAATCCCGTAACGCCTGCAATAAATATGTTCAGATATGCGTATATCGGAACAGGTGATATTGACTGGATGTTCTACGGAATAAGCTGGGTAACAACGGTTGCGGTTGCTGTTTTAGGCGCAATGATGTTCAGCAAATCCGAAAAAACCTTTATGGATACGGTGTGAGGTGTGATATGGAAGAATTGGCAATAAGAGTTGAAAATGTTTCCAAGGAATATCGCCTCGGAGCAATCGGCGGCGCAACCCTTAAGGGTGAAATACAGTCAAAGCTTGCAAAGCTTTTTCATAAGGAAGACCCGAATTTAAAAATCGGTGAAAAAGCACACGATAAGAACGAGCGTTTTCTTGCACTTAATGATTTGTCTTTTGATATTAAAAAGGGCGAAACAGTCGGAATTATCGGCAGAAACGGCGCAGGAAAATCAACAATACTTAAGCTTATCTGCCGTGTTACAGCTCCCACAAAAGGCAACATATATCTTAACGGAAGAATAACCAGTATGCTTGAGGTCGGAACAGGCTTCCATCCCGAGCTTACAGGCAGAGAAAATGTATACCTTAACGGTGCAATTCTTGGTATGAGCAAGGCTGAAATTGAAAAGAAATTTGATGAGATTGTCGAATTTTCCGAAGTCGGTCAGTTTATCGACACCCCAGTAAAACGTTATTCAAGCGGTATGAAGGTAAAACTTGCATTCTCCGTTGCGTCACATCTTGACAGTGAAATTCTTATCATGGATGAGGTTCTTGCCGTAGGTGACGTAAGCTTCCAGAATAAATGCATTAACCGCATGAAAAAGGTTGCCGAGGAAGAAGGCAGAACGGTTCTTTATGTAAGCCATAACATGGCAACCGTCAAGAGCCTTTGCCAGCGATGCATAGTGCTTTCTCACGGTCAGCTTGCTTTTGAAGGCTCAACGGAAGAGGCAATTGCTGTATATATGGAGAATGAGAAACTTGACAATACAGTTTTCTTTGATGTTGCCGATGCAAAGCGTCATCCGAAATGCAACAAACGCCATCTCATGCAGAATCTTCATCTGTTTGATTCAAAGGCGAATGTGTTTGAATACGGTGAGAAATTTTCGTTCAGAATAACATGGAACAGCGAAAATTCAGATGAAAAGCTTAAAATGAAAATGGTTATCAACGGTATAGATACAACTCCTGTCGGCGTTATTTTCGGCGGAGAGTTAACCCATAAAAAAGGCGAAAACAGTGCTGATTATGAGTTTGATACCTCGTTCCTGGTACCCGGTAAATATACTGTTGACATCATTCTTTATGATGAGGATGAGGCGGGCAGCGTAATGTTCTATGATCGTTGCACAACTCTTCGCTTTACCGTTGAACACGGCGAAAAATCCCTGAATCTCAGACATTGGTTCAAGGACTGGGGCAATGCTGTTTTGCCGTGCATTGAAAAAATTTAAGGTGATATAATGAAAAAGAAAAAAAGAGGTGCTGTCGCCGCTGCACTCCTGTTGATTCTGGCGATTTGTATAGGCGGAATTTTCTTTGCCGCAAATCACTATCTCGGAAAAATCAACAGAGTTGAAGATGTTGAACCCATTCCCGTTGAAGAGGAATATTTTGAAACCGATGAGGCGGACCCTTCTCTTGAGGTTGTTGACCCTGACAGTATTGTATGGGATAATGCTGCAACCCGAAATGATGAAGATTTAATAAATATTCTTCTTATAGGTCAGGATAAAAGACCGGGTCAGGGCCGTCAGCGTTCGGACTCAATGATTCTCTGCTCATTCAATCCTGAAACTAACGAGCTTTCAATGATATCTTTTCTGCGTGATCTCTATGTTCAGATTCCGGGATATTCGGATAACCGACTAAATGCGGCCTATGTTTTCGGCGGTTTTCCGTTACTCAAAAGTACTCTGAACACCAATTTCGGAGTTACCGTTGATGGCTGCGTTGAAGTTGATTTTAACGGCTTCAAGAATGTTATTGATACTATCGGTGGTGTGGATATCGAGCTTACCGAAGCGGAAGCAAAGATAATCGGCGACGGTGCAAAAGCAGGCAAAAGCCACCTCGACGGTGAGCACGCCCTTATGTATGCAAGAATAAGAAAGCTTGACAGCGACTTCGGCAGAACAGAGCGTCAAAGAAACGTTCTCAACGCCGTTTTCTCAAAGCTTAAGGACAGCAGCGTTTCCGAGCTTCTCGGCCTTGTTAACACGATTCTGCCGATGATTACAACCGATATGACCAATGTTCAGATAACATCTCTTGCGGTGAAATATGCTCCTTCATTGATTAATCTTAAAATCTCGACATATCATGTGCCGGCAAGCGGTTCTTATAAAAATGCAATGGTAAGAGGAATGGCTGTGCTTGTTCCTGACCTTGCAGAGGTTAAAAAAGCTATATTTGAGGATTATCTTCCTTTGGATTAAAGTAAAACAAACAATTTAAGGTGAATGGAAACGAACCGTGAAAAACACGGCTCGCATCAATCCATTCACCTTATTTATATCTTTTCATTGCTTTTTTCAGTCTGTGATTACATTGAATTTCCCATACAGGAATAATCAATGCACCGTTGAGGCGGCAGGATGCCTCGTTGAGTGCCGCATAATATGCAACCTTCAAATCGCAATGCTCCGAGGTTTGCGACATTTCTTTATATGTATCATAAAGCTTATAATATCCGCCCCACATATTAAGAAATTGAAAAAGGTCATATTCCTTATCAGCCCACATTGAGCCGCACGGATCAATAAAGCCCTTAAGCTCAAAGGTTTTCGGGTCAGCCATAATGTTCATTATATTAAGGTCGGTGTGAGTGAGAACGGGCTTCTCGGGCTCTTCGACCACTTTGAAGAAAAGCTCGGTTGCTTCTGAAAGCAAATCAAAGCTTTTGCGTGGATATTTACCGTTTTCGCAGAGCATTTTAAGCCCGTCAAGTCTCGGCTCAACCATTTTTTCTCTGTAATACTCAATCCACGATGTATGGGTAGGATTGAGTATATCGCCGTATTTTTCACCGCTTACCTCATGCCACTCAAGCATGCCTGAGATAACATTCTCTGCAAATTTTTTGCGTGCATTTTTGCTTTTAAGAAGATATACGGGGCTTAACACATTCGAGCCTTCAATAAAGCTCATACCCATAACCTCAGTTGTATCGTCTGCGTGTGTAAAATATACCTCAGGCATGCTCACACTTGTGTTTTTTGAAAGAATTCGCAGATATCCCGCTTCTTTTTCCTGCATACCCTGAACACGGTATGCTTTAAGAATAACAATGCGCTTATCGGCAAGAGTACACTTAAAAACTTTGCCGTAGCTTCCTCCGCCTATGAATTTAATTGATGCAGCTTTTGCATTCATATGTTTTTCTGCGATTTCGGGCAGACGTTCAATAAGCACCTTGTTGTTTACGGAAAAAGTTTTCATATTAGTTACCTCCGTTTATCCTTTCAATTATCTTTCGATAAGCTTCTTTGCTTTCGGGCAGGAATGAAAAAAGCTGAAAATCATGGCACATTCCTTCAAATTTAAAAAGTGCAACATCTACGCCGGTTTTCTTCATTTTTTCATAAACTCTGTCATTGTCGCTTTCGTCCAATTCCGCAGTACCGCAAACGAGAGTTGTCGGCGGAAAATTATCAAAGCTGCCGAAGCATGGAGAAATATAAGGGTCTGTTCTGTCTGCATTCAGAACATATTTTGAAATTCTGCGAAGCAGATGCAGATTATCTTCAATTTTTTCTTTTTTCGGAATGCCGTAAAACGGGTCGGTGTAAGCGTTTTTTATTCTGGAGTCACCGCTTGCCGTTGCATCTCCCCAAAGAGAAAAGCAGACTATATGACCGGGCAGGGGATAGCTGTTATCACGAAGCCATAATGATGAGGTAAGAGCGAGATTTGCACCTGCACTGTCGCCGATAACAATAATGTTTTCGGGCTTTATCCCTTCGTCAAGCAAATGCAGATAAACAGATGTAACATCATACATCTGTGACGGAAGCTGATACTGCGGAAATGTTTTGTAGTCAACGTTTATTACTGTTGCACCGTCGAGCATTGTGCTGTATTTTTCTGCAAGCCTTCTGTAGGTATCAATAAGCCTTATCTTAAAGCCACCGCCGTGAATGAGCAAAATCACCTTATCGGTTTTGCATTTGCGGCTTTCAAGCTTTTCGTAGCCGTTATGTGTCGTGTGAACAAACTCCTTTGACGGCTTATATCTTGATTTTTTGTCTTTTACCATTTTGCTTGCATTATCAGAAAGCTTTGAGCTGTCAGACAGCGGCGAATGAAAAATCATACGAAGTATATCCATGAATATTTTTGATGTCAACGATTGCATAATATCACTCCCTTCAATTTGATTTTAGCTGCTGAACAAGCAGATGTATATCAAAAATACGGTTTTTTTATCAAAAAGAATTGATGTTTTTTCCGAAATATAATATTATAGAGCTGAGGTGGTGGATATGAGCAATAATAAGCTCAAAATTGATGTTTTGCCGAGCTCACATCTTTTTGATGAAAGAGAAAACGGAATGGTACATACTCCCTATGAAATAGAAACGGCGTTTTATTCGAGCATAGGCAGAGGTAACGTTGAAGAAATGAAGGCTATGCTCCGTACACTTTTTAACAGCGGTATCGTGACGGGTAAGCTATCTTCAAATGATTTCCGCCAGATTCAGTATTGGGCAGTCTGCTGTGTTGCTATTGCAACAAGATATGCAATTGCAGGCGGTGCGGATGAAACCTTCTGCTATAATTTTTCTGATGAATGCATTATGAAAATAGATGTGATGAAAACAGAGCAGGAGATTCTTGATTATCTTGTTGAAAAATGCATAGAGCTTACCGCCGTAGTCGGAGAAAGTAAGCTTTCGGGTTATCCGAAGGCAGTAAAAAAATGCCTCAAATTTATCAATACTCGTCTTTTTACCGAATTAACTTTGCCCGAGATTGCCCATGAATGCGGAATGTCAAAGGATCATTTATCCGTGCTTTTTAAAAAGTATACAGGAATAACGATTCCGCAATATATCAAAAAAGAAAGACTCAACGCCTCAAAAGAGCTTCTGAAAAGCGGAATGAGCATATCGCAGGCAGCATATACCGTCGGTTTCAGCACGGAGAGCTATTTTATAAAATGTTTTAAAGACGAATTCGGTGAAACTCCCGCATTTTTTGCCAAATATAAATAATTATACGAAAATCTTGTATATTATTTTTTAAAACTATTGCAATTTATAGAATAAAGTAGTAAAATATTTTTCAAATTCCCCAAAAAAGAAGTGATTTTTATGAGTATGTTTTTTGAAAGAAAGCTTCCCATTCCGCAGGAGGTAAAGGAGAGATATCCTCTTTCCGATGAGCTTGCCAAAATAGTAAGTGCCAGAGCAGAAGAAATAAAGGATATTTTTACCGGCAAGAGCGATAAGCTTGCTCTTGTTATCGGTCCGTGTTCCGCTGATAATGAGGATAGCGTTATTGACTATATTTCACGCCTTCGCACTGTTCAGGACAAGGTAAATGATAAAATATTTATCATTCCCAGAATTTATACCAACAAGCCCAGAACAACGGGTGACGGCTACAAGGGCATGCTTCATCAGCCCGACCCCAACGCAAAGCCCGATATGTATAAGGGCATCGTTGCGATCCGTGAGCTTCATATGAGAGCGCTTAAGGAAACCGGATTTTCCTGCGCTGATGAAATGCTTTACCCTGAAAACTACAGATATCTGAGCGATATACTTGCATATGTTGCCATAGGCGCACGCTCTGTTGAAAATCAGCAGCACAGACTTACCTCAAGCGGACTCGATATCCCTGTAGGTATGAAAAATCCCACCAGCGGCGATATTTCCGTTATGATGAACTCCATTACCGCTGCACAGCATAAGCATACCTTTATTTACAGAGGCTGGGAGGTTCATTCGGACGGCAATCCCTGTGCCCATGCAATCTTAAGAGGCTATGTCAATAAGCATGGTCAGTCTCTTCCCAACTATCACTATGAGGATCTTGTTCATCTTGCAGAGGTATATGCAAAGAGTGGACTTGAAAATCCCGGTGTTATCGTTGATACCAACCACGCAAACTCAGGCAAAAAGTATCTTGAGCAGATAAGAATTGCCAAGGAAGTGCTTCATAGCTGCCGTCACGATGCCGATGTCAAAAAGCTTGTTAAGGGCTTTATGATTGAAAGCTATATTGAAGACGGCGCTCAGAAAATAGGTGAATGCATTTACGGCAAATCAATCACCGACCCTTGCCTCGGCTGGGATAAGACCGAAAGACTTATTTACGATATCGCAGACTTGTTATAATATTTAAGCACCGTATTCGTTCAGGTACGGTGCTTTTAAAAAGTATGCTATGTTTTGTGATTTTAATAAGGGAGAAAACAAAAATGATTAAATATATCTTCAGATTTATTCCGCTTGTGATTTCAACCGTAATTGCGTTTTGCTCTGCTTTTCCCGCAAGTCTTGAAGTGCTTGAGGAGGATATTGCGCTTCAGGTGCAGCGAGTGGCGGCTCTTGAGCAGGCATATAAAAACGGAGAGATTGAACCTGTTGACGAAACCGAGTTTTTTGACGGTAATCTTGAAGAAGAGCTTGCAAACGGAATTAAATTCAATGAGCTTCGTTATATTGCTACTCATAACAGCTATCAGACTCAATCAACCGAAGAAATCAAAAAAGTTTACAGAAATCTCTCCGATTTAACCTTCGGGCTTGTCAGTGCAAAAACGGGTGATTTTGTCAGCCCGACAATAACGGAACAGCTCAATAACGGAATTTACAGCATGGAGCTTGATATTGAAACTTTTGACAGAAACGGTGAAATATCGTTTACATGTATGCACAGTCCATATATCGAAATGGGTACATCGTGCTATGATTTTGAGCTTGCTTTAAAAGAAATCTCAATGTGGTCAGATAATAATCCCAACCATTTACCTATAACAATTATAATTGAACCTAAAGAGCTTTTTATTCCTCTTGAAGATATGAAATTTCCGAATATCGATTACATAAAAGAATTTGACAATACGCTGAAAAAAGGTCTTGGTGACAAGCTTTTTACTCCGGCAGATATGCTTGGCGAATATGAAAATTTTGCTGCATTGAGAGCAGATAACGGTTGGTGCGAGGTTAATGATATGCTTGGCAAAGTGCTTATTCTTCTGCATGACTGCAATGTGACCGATTACTATATAAAAACAGATAACACCCTTAAAACTCAGGCAATGTTTCCTATGATGTATCTTGAAGATTCAGATAATGTCAATGCCTCGTTTTTGATTATAAACAAGCCTGCTGAAGCGGTTAAAGCCAAAAAAGAACTTGATGAAGGAAATTTTGTGGTTCGCACAAGAGCCGATAAATTTACAGAGGTTACGAAAGAGCGCAGAGAGCTTGCTTTTGAAAGCGGAGCGCAGATAATTTCAACCGATTATCCTGTTAACAGCAGCCTTGAATCTGATGATTATTATGTTTCTTTCGGCGGATATAAAACAATCAGTACGTGCAAATAATGTTGCAAAGCCCTTACCGCAGCAGGTAAGGGCTTTTATGATGAAATAATATACTTGCAATAATATATAAAATATTGTATACTTAATAAAGTGTTTATTTTAATTAACTTGTAAAAGGAATGTTTTAATGCAATTCGTTGTAATGGACCTCGAATGGAATAACACATATGCCAAGAAGGCAAACGGATATATCAACGAAATTATTGAAATCGGTGCTGTTAAGCTCGATGAAGATATTGAAACTGTTGACACATTTTCATGCATTATCCGCTCGCAGATCGGCAAAAAGCTTCGAGGAAGCGTTAAAAAACTGACTCATCTTACAAATGATGATATCAGCGCAGGTATGCCCTTTACCAAAACCTTTTCGCTTTTCAGAAAATGGATAGGCAATGAAGAAACGGTTATTTTTACATGGGGCGATGGCGATATCCGTGTTTTGCTTGATAATTTTAAATATCTCAACGGCATAAAGGTTGTTCCTTTCCTTAAAACATATTGCGATTTGCAAAAGTGCTTCCAAAAATACAGCAAGGCAGGCAAGGGTCAGCAAACAGGGCTTCTTGCTGCTGCTGAAATGCTTGGCATAGACCCCGAAATGTATATTCATCACCGTGCGTTGGGTGACAGTATGCTGACCGCCGAAATTCTCAAAAAAATATATAATACCGGCTTTGTTGAACCGGAATATATTGAGTGCAACGAGGAATTCTATTCACGTCTGCTTTATAAGGCAAAGGTTATCAGAAATATCGATAATCCTCTTGTTGATAAAAAGAAGCTTTGCCATAACTGCGAAAACTGCGGCTCTGTTTGTGAGCAGCTTACAAAGTGGAAATTTCATTGTCAGTTTTTCAGGGCGAATTTCTATTGCAGCGAATGCAATCTGACATATTCCGTCGGTATTCGTTTTAAAAAGCTTTATGACCAAGTGGAATTCAGAAAAATAGTTTCCGTAAAAGAACCCGAACAGAAAATTGAAACCGAGGAGAATGGCTCATGAAAATGCTCGTTACCGGCGGCGCAGGATTTATCGGCTGCAATTTTATCTATTATATGCTCGGCAGATATCCCGATTATGAAATAGTCTGCCTTGATGCGCTGACCTATGCAGGAAATCTCAGAAGCCTTGACGGTGTTAAGGATAATAAAAGATTCAAGTTTGTAAAGGGAAGTATTTCCGATAAGGAGCTTGTTGATAAACTCTTTGCAGATGAAAAGTTTGATGCTGTTGTTAATTTTGCAGCTGAAAGCCATGTTGACAGGTCTATCGAAAATCCGTTTATTTTCCTTGAAACAAATGTTATGGGAACAGCCTGTCTGCTTGAGGCAAGCAAAAAATACGGAGTTAAGAGATATCATCAGGTATCAACCGATGAGGTTTACGGCGATTTGCCGCTTGACCGTCCCGATTTGTTCTTTACCGAGGATTTGCCTTTGACGACTTCAAGCCCTTATTCGGCATCAAAAGCATCGGCAGATTTGCTTACTCTGGCGTTCCACAGAACCTACGGTTTGCCTGTAACCATTTCCCGTTGTTCCAATAATTACGGACCTTACCAGTTTCCCGAAAAGCTTATCCCTCTTATGATAGTAAGAGCGCAGGAGAATCAGTCGCTTCCGGTTTACGGTGAGGGTCTTAATGTCCGTGACTGGCTTTATGTTGATGACCACTGCAAAGCTATTGATATGATTATTCATAACGGCAGGGTAGGCGAGGTTTACAATGTCGGCGGTCATAACGAAAGGCAGAATATTCAGGTGGTTAAGACTATTCTCCGTCAGCTTGATAAGTCGGAGTCGCTTATAACTTATGTTAAAGACAGAGCAGGTCACGATCTGAGATATGCAATTGACCCCTCAAAAATAACAAATGAGCTTGGCTGGACTCCCGAAACGGATTTTGATTCGGGTATGAAAAAAACCGTTCAGTGGTATCTCGATAACGGCGAATGGATTGAAGAAATCAAAAGCGGCGAATATGCCGAATACAGCAAAAGAATTTATGGTTAAATAAAAACGGACCGTCTTGTGACGGTCCGTTTTTGATTGTTATGCTCTGTCAATCCAATATGCCAAAATGAATACCGGGCGAAGAAGAACACCGATTATTTTTTCCGGGATTGTTAGTTCGCAGTAGAATGTAATAGTGCCTTCGGTCACGGTACCGTCTGCATTTGTAATACGTGCATGAACATTTGCCGTGCCGTCTCCTATACATCTTGCAAAGCCGTTTCTGGAAACGAGAACTACGTTCATGTTATCCGAATACCACTCAATGCTGTCATATAATCCGTCAACGGGGGTTGCTGAAATGATGATTTTTGAGGATTCAAAAATGTTAAGCTCGGTATTGGAAGCATAAAGTGAAACGGATTTTACGGTTTTGATTTTTAACATTGAGATAGCATCAAGAATTGCTTGTGTCTGCTCATCAACAATATCCTGTTCGCAGGAGTATCTGCCGCTTACGTCAACCCCAAGTGCGGAATCAAGAAGAATGATATTTTCATAAATATTGCGGTTTATTTCACTTGCAAGCTTTACTGCTTCGTTATACTTTGTGTAATCTGCAGGAGTAGTATCTTTGATGATGACATGCGTTGCTATTGTTGAAACGCTCTCCATATCCGTCTGTGTCATTATGCAGTAATAATACGGAGCTTTATCGGCTTCGGTAAAAGTATATGAGCTTGTTGTTGCTCCTTCAATGGGAGTACCGCCTTCGGTTGAGTTGACCGTGTTTTGATACCACTGATATGTAAGGTCAAAGCCAACGGCATAGATGTAAACTGTTTCACTGTTTTCAGTAACATATTCGGGAATTTCATTGTAGATAAGCGGAATTGCAACAAAGTTGTAGCCTTTATATTTTGAATAGCGTTCAACAAAAGTGTTAGGTGTTCCGTAAACGGTGAGGTTGATTGCGTTGTCTGTTGATTCAATAAAGTTGTTTGAAAGCAGAATACCGCTGTTATCAGGCATGTCTGCGGTTGTTTCAAGTTTTCTTGCATCGATAAATTCGATTTTGCAGTTGTTGAATGCATATTGACCTATAGTATTGATTCCCGATATATCAAGAAAGAATATGTTATTACATCCGTTGAAGGTGCTGGGTGCGATTTCCGTTACCGAATTGAGTTGGATAATTCTTATATTTTTTGAATAATAGAACATATTGCTTACCGTTTTTTCAAGCTTTGGTGCGCTGAATTCCTCAAGGCTTGCAGGGAAAGCAGGAACGATTGTAAGATTCGGATTGAATTTGTTTTCAAATCCCGTCATTTCGGGAAGAGTTATTGTTCTTAATGAGGTACAGCCCGAAAAAGCGTTTGAGAAAACTGTTTCTGCTTTTTCGAGTGTTATCTCAGTAAGTGCGATGCAGTTTTCAAATGCATTTGAGTTTACCAATGTAACATTCGGAAGAGAAACGCTCAAAAGACTTGTGCATGTGCTGAATGCTCCTGTAGGAATATATGATAAATTGGATATTTCAACATCTGCAAGTGCTGTGCATCCTTTGAAAACACCGTCACTGAGGTTGCTGATTTTGTTTGCTTTAACACTTACAAGAGCATTGCATTCAGAAAATGCATTTTTTTCTATTTTATTAATGCTGTTGAATTCAACGCCGGAAATGGATGAACCCATGAAAGCACCTTCAGGAACATCGATGAGTTTTTCAAGTTTTAACGAGAAACTTCTTTCTTCAATTAAAAACTGATTTCTGCCTGCATTATAAAAAGAATATTCGCCTATAGTTGAAAGACTGCTGAAATAAATATTCCTGAGATTGATACATCCATACAGAGCTTTTTCGCCTATTTGGGTTGCACCAAATGCGGAAACAGTTCTTAATTTCCGGCAGTTTGCAAATGAAGAAGCGCCTATTTCGGTAACAGTTCTCGGAATAACAACCTCGGTTATATCGCTGTTTGCAAAAACGCCGTCTCCGATTTTCTTAACCTTAATTCCGTTTACCGTATCGGGAATTGTTATATGGAGTGAGGAACCGCTGTATGAAAGCAATGTTCCCGATTCATCAACCGTCAGCTCGCTTTCATCGGCATACGGAATAACGAATGCACTGAAGGTTGCGATTGACGAACGGTATTTGTCTTTCGAATAAGCAACCGCCATAAGAATCGTTGTTTCGGAAAGTATTACGGGTGTACCGTCATAAATTTTTGCAGAAGGATTGGTTTTTGAAGGAACAGTTCTGTCGGTTGTGTAATAGATTGTGGTTTCAGCCTCATCGCAGTATATTTCAAGATTAACGTCTTCGGTATAGTATGCAGGAGTGTGAGAGAAATACGGCGTATTGGTTTTTTCGCCGTGAAGGATTTCTTCGCTGTATTCAGGCATGAAAAGAATACCGTTACCGAACTTTTTTTCAGCTTCGTATTCGTTAACGCTAACAACCGAAGATAGGATTATAGTTCTTATGTCTTCACTTGATGCGTGCTGTTCAACGGAGATTATTGCGGCTGCTGCTGCGGCAACAAACGGGGAGGAGAACGAGGTTCCTTTTACCGTTATAAACCCTCCGCCGATGTTGGATGTAACAATATTAACACCGGGTGCGGCAAGGTCAACGCCGTTGCCGTAAGAACTGAAGTTGGCAAAAACATTGTCGCTGTTGATTGCCGTAACCTTAAGCACGCTGCTGTATGATGCAGGATAATAAATTGTATCTGAAGCATTGTTACCTGCTGCGCCTACAACAACAATATCGTTTTCCTCTGCATTGCGGATGGCTGCTTTTAGAATTTCGCTGTCCTCTTCAAATCCTATACTTATATTAATGACGTCAACACCGTCCTTTACAGCGCAGTTTATGCCCGCTGCAACGGTGATAACCGTACCGTCGCCCCATTTGTCCATAACTTTATAGGGCTTTATATAAACATTGTCGAGGGTGCTATCTGCAATAATTCCTGCAATTCTTGTGCCGTGACCGTGGTCATCTTCAGAATTATTTCTGATGCCTGATGCGCTTGTATTAATTTTTGTAGGGATAACCCTGCCCTCAAGAAAAGGATGGTCAGAATCAACGCCGGTATCAACAACAGCAACTACCGTATCGGAGATCGAAAGCGCCTTTTCGGTAATATCGTTATTGAATTTGTCGATTCCTATATGCTCAGGACCCCATGAAAGATAGCTGCTTGTTTCATCAATAACAATAGGATTCTGTTCACCTACCGACGGGTCTGTTGATTTGATTTTTTTATCTGATTCAACAAAATCAACCCCTGATCTTGTCGAATAATAATCGTATGCCTCGGCGGCATCGTGACTGTTTTCAAACTGAAGAACCCATAAGCCGTCATATCCGCTGATGACCGATGAAGCGTTAAGCGTATCTATTTTGCTTTCGCTTTTAACTATAAGTCTGGATGTTTCGAATTCAAGGCAATCATCTTCGCATGTCGAATCCGATTTGCCGGGAAGCTTTTCTGATTCGTCGGCTGACATGATCAACCCGCCAATTTCATTTGCGAATTTCTCGGCTGTTAAGCAGTCCGATACATTTGTCTGCGAAACTGCATAAACAAGGTTGCCGAGCGAAACAAAAGCTATTAAAAAACCAAGAACCGCACAAAAAAATTTTTTCATTATGTCTCTCCTCCGTCGGACAAATTAATTATCCGCTTTTATGATTTCAAAAAGCAAAAAACAATTTGCTAATATAATAATAACAATTTATTAACCAAAAAACAATAGATATTTATTTAAAAATAACAAAAAATCTAAACGTCCCTCTCAGAAATCGTACAAAACGCCAACTGAATGTATATTGCAATTGAATTTCAATGTTGAAATATATTCTGTGATTTGATATAATTTATAGGAAATCAATGAAAGGGAGATTCATTATGCTTAAAAATTTAGTTGTGAAAAGCAGGTCATACAGAAGATTTTATGAAGATGAAAGCATTTCTTATGATACTTTAAAGGAACTTGTTGAGATTGCAAGATTTGTTCCGTCAACTGTTAATTCCCAACCCCTTAAGTTTAAGCTTATCAATGATAAAGAGAATAATGAAAAGGTTTTTTCTGCTCTTGCATGGGCCGGGCTTCTTAAGGATTGGAACGGACCCGAAGAAGGTGAAAGACCTGCGGCATACATAATTATCCTCGGCGATTTGTCAATAGGCAAAAACAAATATATTGATGTTGGCATAACGGCACAAACAATTATGCTCGGTGCAGCCGATATGGGTCTGGGCGGCTGCATGTTCGGAAGCATTCAGCGTGAAAAACTTGCCTCTTTGTTTGATATCGATACCGAAAAATATTCAATTGAGCTTGTTCTTGCTTTGGGCAAACCGAAAGAAACCGTTAAGGTTGTTGATTTGCCTGAAAATGGAAGCACCGCATATTACAGAGATGAAAACGGTGTTCATTATGTTCCGAAACGCTCTGTTGAAGATTTAACAGTATAAAATATATAAACGGCTTGCAAATTTCTCTGCAAGCCGTTATCTTTATTCAGTCTTTGGGTTTTCGATTAATGGTGGAAAAGACGCATGCCTGTGAAGCACATAACCATACCGTGGTTGTTACAAGCTTCGATAACATTGTCGTCTCTGATTGAGCCGCCGGGTTCTGCGATGTAAGTAACGCCGCTCTTTGAAGCTCTTTCAATGTTGTCGCCGAAGGGGAAGAATGCATCGCTGCCGAGAGCAACGCCTTTGATTGTTGCGAGATAAGCCTTCTGCTCTTCTTTTGTGAAGGGTTCGGGTCTTTCGCTGAAATATTTCTGCCACTTGCCTTCTGCAAGAACATCGTCGCATTCGTCGGAGATATAAACATCGATTGTGTTATCTCTGTCGGGTCTGCCAACTGTGTCAAGGAAGGGGAGGTTGAGCACTTTAT
>CAZJOH010000030.1:0-26865 GCA_964547575.1 uncultured Clostridium sp. | reverse complement strand
TCAGAGATCAAAGACAAACGCTCGTACACGCAAGGGTCCCAAGAAGACCATTGCAAACAAGAAGAAGTAAGTCGAGGAGGGATATTATGGCTAAAGCAGCAAAAAAGACAACAGGTACCCGCAGACGCCGTGAACGCAAGAATATTGAGCGTGGCGCAGCCCATATCCAATCCACCTTTAACAACACTATCGTTACAATCACAGATACCCAGGGTAATGCAGTTTCATGGGCAAGTGCCGGTGAAATGGGCTTCCGTGGCTCCAAAAAGTCAACTCCCTTCGCAGCACAGACTGCAGCCGAAACAGCAGCAAAGATTGCTATTGACCACGGCATGAAGACAGTTGAAGTTTATGTTAAGGGCCCCGGCCAGGGTCGTGAAGCGGCTATCAGAGCTTTACAGACAGCAGGTCTGGAAGTTAACATGATTAAGGATGTTACTCCCATTCCTCACAACGGATGCCGCCCGCCCAAGAGAAGGCGTGTGTAACCAGAATAATTTGGAGGTGTAACCAATATGGCAAGATATACAGGTGCTGTATGCAAACTTTGCCGCCGTGAAGGCAAGAAGCTCTACCTCAAGGGTGAGCGTTGCTACACAGGCAAGTGTGCAGTTGAGCGCAGAGCATATGCTCCCGGTCAGCACGGCCAGAGCCGCAAGAAGGCAACTGAATACGGTCTTCAGCTTCGTGCGAAGCAGCAGGCTAAGCGTTACTACGGTATTCAGGAAGGCCAGTTCTATAAGTATTTCCTTATGGCTGAGCGCAAGCAGGGCGTAACAGGTGAAAACCTGCTCCGTATCTGCGAAAGCAGACTTGACAACGTTGTTTATCTTCTCGGCTGGGCTAACTCCAGAGCAGAAGCAAGACAGCTTGTTACTCACGGCCATTATAAAGTAAACGGCAAGAAGGTCAACATTCCTTCATATCTTATCAAGGCAGGCGACGAAGTTGCTATCTGCGATAAGAGCAAGGAAAGCACAAAGATCAAGGCAACAGTTGAAGCTAACGCTTCAAGACCTGTTCCTCAGTGGCTTGACCTCAACGCAGAAGCTCTTACAGGTAAAGTTCTCGCTCTTCCCACTCGTGAGCAGATCATGGTTCCCGTTGAAGAGCATCTCATCGTTGAACTTTATTCAAAATAATGCCCTGCTTGATTTACCTTATATGGTATTTCAGCAGCGCATTAAAGCGACGTACGTTTTTGAATGCATTTTTAAGCAGGAATCATTCTCCTGCGTGTTTATAAGGAGGGTTTTGAATGATTGGTATTGAAAAGCCCAGAATTGAAACTGCAGAGTTTTCTGAGGACGGAAGATACGGTAAGTTTGTTGTTGAACCCCTCGAAAGAGGCTACGGCACTACTTTGGGCAACAGCCTGAGAAGAGTTCTTCTTTCTTCTCTCCCCGGCTATGCCATCACATCCGTTAAAATTGACGGAATTCTGCATGAATTCAGCACCATCCCCGGTGTTAAGGAAGACGTAACAGAGATTGTTCTCAACCTCAAGAACGTTATCCTCAAGATTCACGGTGACGGTCCCAAAACAATCTATATCGACGCTAACGGTGACGATGAAATCACCGCAGGCAGCATAAAGACCGATTCAGAGGTTGAAATTCTCAACCCCGAGCTTCACATCGCTACTCTCAATTCCGATGCACATGTAAGCATGGAGCTTACCTGCGATAAGGGCAGAGGCTATGTTTCTGCTGAGAGAAACAAGCAGATGATGCAGCCCATTATCGGTGTTATTGCAATAGATTCAATCTATACACCCGTATTAAAGGTTAACTACACAGTTGAAAACACCCGTGTAGGTCAGATTACCGACTATGATAAGCTGACATTAGAGGTGTGGACAAACGGAACCATCAGTGCGATGGAAGCCGTTTCTCTCGGAGCCAAGATCCTCAACGAGCATCTCAACCTCTTCGGTGACCTCTCAGGTGAGGCATACGATACAGAGGTTATGGTCGTAAAGAGCGACAATGGCAAGGAAAAGGTCCTTGAGATGACCATTGAGGAGCTTGACCTTTCTGTTCGTTCCTTTAACTGCTTGAAGAGAGCGCAGATTAATACGGTTGAAGATTTGATCAACAGAACCGAGGAGGACATGATGAAGGTCCGTAACCTCGGAAGAAAGTCCCTCGATGAAGTTGTTGCAAAGCTCAATTCACTTGGCTTTGACCTTCGCAGGGATGATGAATGAGATCCACCCACTATCGTAAAGGAGTGTGAACTAAATGCCCGGTACAAGAAAGCTTGGCAGAGCAAGTGACCATCGTAAGTCAATGCTCAGAGGCCTTGTTACCTATCTGCTCGAAAACGGCAGAATCGAAACAACCGTTACAAGGGCTCAGGAAGTTCGCGCAATGGCTGAAAAGATGATCACCATTGCTAAGGACGACTCTCTCCACTCAAAGCGCAAGGTTCTTGCTTATGTCACAAAAGAGGACGTTGTCAAGAAGCTCTTTGACGAGATTGCCCCCAAATATAAGGAAGTTAACGGCGGTTATTGCCGTATAATCAAGACAGGTCCCCGTAGAGGCGACGCAGCTGAGATGTGCATCATCGAGCTTGTTTGATTATAAGACAGCATAATTAACAAACCCCTTGCTCATACGAGCAAGGGGTTTTTCCTGTTATTCTTTTTCAAATTCAATTATATCACTGACCTCGCAGTCGAGTGCATAACAAAGAGCATCAATGGTTTTTGTGCTTATCGCTTCACCTTTTTTCATGCGATATAAGGTATTAGCAGAAAAGCCTTGCTTGAATATTAAATTATATTCGGTAATTCCTTTTTTATAAAGTGTTTCGTAAAAAGGTTTATAGCTTATCATTTATATCACCCAAAAAATCTTATCATACTCAATCTCTTGACTATGCCTAATATATTGAGTATAATTTAGACAAACATGTAAGATCAAAAGAAGGGATATAATGGCTTTTATTATAAACAATAAAGATGTTTGTGAAATTTGCGGAAGAAAGTGTATTGAAACATATTGGATAGAAACACTTCAAACAAGCGGTGAAACAAAAGAATATTTTGTATGTTTGGATTGTTATTATAAATTAGAAAACAGCAATAATTTGAAGCGGTAGGGCTGGGCTTGCTCCCGTCGGATTTATTTACATAAAGCTTGCACAAAAAGCAGACATAACGAAGCTTGTCATATCGGCAAGAAGTGCCGCAGGTACGGTGCAGCCGCTTTTCTTTATTCCGACGGAGCCGTAATAAACCGTCACGGCAAAGAATGTTGTTTCCGTTGAGCCCATGATAATCGAAGCAACTCTGCCCTGAATTGAATCAGGACCAAAATCGTGAAGAATCTGTTCAAACATTGTCAGCGAGCCGCTGCCTGAAATCGGACTGAGTACTGCGAGAGGCAAAACATCAACGGGAATTCCGCTTATTTGTGCAAGCGGAGAAAGCATTTTTGTGATGACGGATAATGCTCCCGATTCACGAAGCATCGTAACGCCGAGAACAAGACCCACAAGAGCAGGAAGCAGACCGACTGCCGAGTGAAATCCTTTTTTAGCACCGCAAAGAAAGCAGTCAAAGACCTTAACACCTTTGAAAAGACCGAAAATGATAATTGAGGCAGTAATAATCGGAAGAATAAATGCTGTTACTTTTTGCATGATATCCCCTCTGAAATTTTTATAAATATGAATGCCGAAAGAAGCCCGACGATAAGTGCAGCCGCAGACGATATCCACGATGCAGGCATGATGTCAAAGGGATTTTCGCTCCCATAGTCACGGCGAAGTGCGGCAACCGTGGTCGGTATAAGATGAAAAGCCGCCGAATTCATTACAACAAATTTAATCATGTCGGCGCTTGCTCTGTCAGCGCTGTTGTTTTCGCTCTGTAAACGGCGCATTGCTTCAAGTCCGAGCGGCGTTGCTGCATTGCCGAGGCCGAGCATGTTTGCGGTAACATTCATTGAAATTGCCTTTGCGGTTTTACCCTTCATATCCATTTTCGGAAAAACTATTTTCAGCAGAGGTGAGAGCAGTCTGCATAAAGCATCCGTCAGCCCCGATTCCTCGGCGATTTCCATCAGCCCTCCCCAGAGGCAGATTGTTCCGCCGAGTCTGATACAAAGATTCACCGCATCGGTGGCACTTGAAATTATCGAATTCGACAACACCTGCATGTTTCCGCTGAAAATTGCCGATATCACTGAAAAAATAACCATAAAAGACCAGATATAATTAATCATTACACAAAAGCTCCCTCAAATTGGCATTTATTAACATAATATGTAAAAAAATTCCAGAAAATACCGTTTTTTGTCTTGACAAATTTCCCATAAATTGGTATAATTCAGACACAAGATATGTATAAATAACGGAGGTTCGATTATGTTTACAGGATTTATCAGAGAGATTGACAGCGTCGGCAGAATAGTTGTTCCGATGCAGCTCAGAAAAGAGCTTGGACTTACCGCAACAGGCAGTAAGGTAGAGATGTTCTCTGACGGAAAGCAGATTATCTGCAGAAAAGCTGTTGCTGACTGTGCATTCTGCAAGTCGGAGACCGACCTGGTTGAGTTTGAGGGCAAATTTATATGCAAAGCATGCATTGATAAGCTTAAAGCAACCGCAGAATAATTTTATCCACTCACTTTCTTTCTTGTTTTTTCCCTCGTGAAGCTTTGTTTCACGGGGGATTTTTTTGTCCTTATGTGAATATATATGATTAACACACGCAATATTTGCATGAAAGGGAATGAAAATATGGATGCTCATTTTTTATCCGCTCAGGCGGTAATTGAAAAGCTCGGTTCAGATAAATCAAGCGGTCTGAGCGATGCACGGGCAAAAAAGCTTCTCGAAAAAAACGGAGAAAATAAGCTCGCTGAAAAAAAGAAGGCTTCTCTGCTGCGGAGGTTTCTGCTGCAGTTTTCCGATTTCTGTGTTATCATACTTTTTATCGCTTGCATCATCTCATTTGTTACGGGAATTATCGAAGGCAAGGGAGATTTTGTTGAACCGATTGTAATTCTTGCAATAGTGATTCTCAATGCAGCTATCGGAGTTTATCAGGAAAGCCGTGCCGAAAAGGCAATTGATGCGCTTCAGAAGCTGTCCGCACCAACGGCAACGGTGAAACGTTCAGGCAGAATCAAAAAAATCCCCTCATCGCAGCTTGTGACGGGAGATATAATTCTGCTTGAAAGCGGAGATATGGTGCCTGCCGATGCAAGGCTTATTTCCTCAAATTCATTAAGAGTTCAGGAAAGTGCGCTCACGGGTGAATCCGAAGCGTGCGAGAAGGATGCAGGGGCGGTCTGCGCCGAAAACTGTCCGCTTGCAGAAATGAAAAACACGGTTTTTTCATCAACAAATGTTATTGCGGGCAACGCCGTTGCGGTTGTAACCCAAACGGGAATGAATACGCAGGTCGGAAAAATAGCTCATATGCTTCAAAGCGAGGAAGCTCCGCAGACACCCTTGCAGAAACGGCTTGAAAAAATCGGAAAGGCGCTCGGACTCGGTGCAATTGCAATCTGCGGTGTGGTTTTTATTCTCGGAATTATAAGAAAAAGCGGAATTCTGCCCTCATTCATGCTTTCAGTCAGTCTTGCGGTTGCGGCAATTCCCGAGGGTCTGCCTGCGATAGTAACAATCGTTCTTTCAATGGGTGTTCAGCGTATGGCAAAAAGCAATGCAATAATACGTCACTTGCCCGCGGTTGAAACTCTCGGTGCGGCAACGGTGATATGCTCGGATAAAACGGGAACTCTTACGCAGAATAAAATGAGCGTTGTCAGGGTTGAAAATGCGCTCGGCGAGGTTGATATGAAGAGCAGTCAGGCAGGTGAAATACTGCGTATGGGTGCGCTTTGCAACAATTCCCATGCCGAAAAAAAGGGAAAAAGCCTGATATTTGTCGGCGACCCGACGGAAACAGCAATTCTTTCTGCGGCGGCTGAAAACGGCACGGACGTTTTTGCTCTTTCAAAAAAATATCCGAGAATATATGAAAATCCGTTTTCGGGTGAACGGAAAATGATGTCAACCGTGAATGTTGTTGACGGCACGGAGCAGCTTACCGTAAAGGGTGCGCCGGATGTTGTGATAAAACGCTGCACGGGCGTTGATATAAACGGCAGAGTGTCGCCGATAACGGCTGTGCGGAGAAGAAAAATTATGGAGCAAAATAATCTCATGGCAGAGAATGCACTGCGTGTTATTGCTGTTGCTTACAGAAAGGCAGGCGGCGATTACAGCGAGGAAAATCTGATTTTTGCAGGACTTATCGGCATGACCGACCCTCCAAGACCCGAGGCGGCAAGAGCGGTTGAAACATGCAAGAAAGCCGGCATAACTCCCGTAATGATTACGGGCGACCACTCGGTAACGGCATGCGCAGTTGCAAAAAAGCTCGGGATTTATAACGGCGGCGGTGCGTTAACGGGCAGCGAAATAGAGAAGATGAGCGATGAGGAGCTTGCAAGGGCAACTGAAAAATGCCGTGTTTTTGCCAGAGTAAGTCCTCAGCATAAGGTGAGAATTGTGAAAGCGTTCCGCTCTCGGGGTGAAATAGCCGCTATGACCGGTGACGGCGTTAACGATGCACCGGCACTGAAAGCGGCAGATATCGGCTGTGCCATGGGTAAAAACGGAACTGATGTTGCCAAAAATGCCGCTGACATGATTCTGACCGACGATAATTTTGCAACCATAGTTAAAGCGGTTGAGCAGGGCAGAGGGATATATGACAACATAAAAAAAGCCGTGCATTTTCTGCTCGGCACCAACATAGGTGAAATTGTTGCGGTTTTTGCGGCATCACTACTGGGATTTTCTCAGCCGCTTATTCCCATTCAGCTTTTGTGGATAAATCTTGTTACTGATTCCTTGCCTGCAATGGCGCTCGGCACCGAAAAAACAGAGAAAAGTATTATGGAGCGCAAACCGATTTCGCCGAAAAAGGGCTTTTTCTCGGACGGATTGTGGCTTGATATAATGCTTGAAGGCTTGCTTATCGGTATTATTACTCTGCTTGCATTTTCAATAGGAAATATGATTTACGGCAGTCTTGAGCTTGGCAGAACAATGGCATTTGCGACCTTAAGCTTCTGCGAAATTGCACATGCGGTCAATATGAGGTCGAGTCAGCCGCTTTATAAAGCAGGAATTTTCAGCAATAAGATGATGAATATTGCGGTTACGGTCTGTACGGGTGTTCAGGCGGCAGTGATGGTTATACCTCAGCTTGCAGATATCTTCGGTACCGTACCAATGACTCCTGCTCAATGGATAACGGTAGCGGCACTGTCACTTGTTACACTTATAATAGGTGAAGCAGGAAAAAGGGTATAAAAAGTTGTACTGCCGAATGTGTGCAGCATTCGGCAGTACGTTGGGGAAAGAGAAAATAAAAATGAAAAAAGAAGTTGTTAATGTTAAATGTCAAATAACTTTTTGACAATCTGTATAATATTGCATAAATACTTTATTAGTGTTGTAGAAATATTAACAAATTGTAAACAAATGACGCTTTTTTACGTTTTTTGTTCATTTTTCAGGCTGATTTCAGCTGTTCTGCTCCAAAAAAGCCTTGAATCCCTTGTATGCCATATAGACATCAAGCTTTGAAACAACCTCAAAAGGCGCATGCATCGAAAGCACGGGAACGCCTACGTCAACAACCTCAACACCGAGGTTCGCAACGTACTTTGCAACTGTTCCGCCACCGCCTTCGTCAACCTTGCCGAGTTCGCCCGTCTGCCATGAAACGTCTGCACCGTCAAAAATGCTGCGTACCTTTGACATAAACTCTGCGTTTGCATCGTTAGTGCTGCTCTTTCCCCTTGAGCCCGTATATTTTGTTACGACGATACCCTTGTTGAGGCATGCCGCATTGAGTTTATCGTGAACGGAAGGATAGGTCGGGTCAAAGCCGGCGTTAACATCGGCTGAAAGACATTCCGATGCTCTGAGAACATCTCTGCCTTCAAGACCCTGAGTTCTTGCGATATCAGCAATAAAATGCTTGAGGAATGCTGAATGCAGACCTGTGTTGCCGTCAGAACCCGTTTCTTCCTTGTCGGTGATAACGGTAACGCTTGTATATTCGGGCATAACCGTGTCAATTTCCGCCATGACGGAGGGATAGGCGCAAACTCTGTCGTCATGACCGTAAGAGCCAATCATGCTGCGGTCAAAACCGATATCCGATGCTTTATAAGCGGGAACGGCTTCAAGCTCTGCAGAGAGAAAATCCGCTTCGACGATACCGTATTTTTCGTTAAGAAGCTTCATAATATTAAGCTTCACCAGCTCGCTGCCCTTATCCTTGCCGAAGGGACGGCTGCCGATAAGAATATTGAGGTTTTCGCCCTCGATTGCCTCGCCGAGGGGTCTGTTTGCCTGCTTTTTATCGAGATGTGGAAGAAGGTCGGTAACAACAAACTGCGGATCGCCCTCGTCCTCGCCTATGCATACGTTTACGCATGAGCCGTCACGGCGACAGATAACACCGTGAAGCGCAAGAGGAGTTGCAGTCCATTGATATTTCTTGATTCCGCCGTAATAGTGAGTCTTGAAGAGAGCAAGCTCCGCATCCTCATAAAGGGGATTGGGCTTTAAGTCCAGACGTGGTGAATCGATGTGCGAAGCAACGATTTTTGCACCGTTTTCAAGACTCTTTTCGCCGAAGGTGCAGAGAATGAGCGCCTTTGAACGGATATCGGAATAAACCTTGTCGCCTGCCGCATAAACAGCCTTGGGGTCGAAGGGTCTGTAGCCGTTTCTCTCTGCAAGCTCCTTTACATAAACAACTGCCTCACGCTCTGTTTTGCAGCTGTTGAGAAAATCCTTGTAGCCTTCGCAGAAATCATCCGCAACGGCAATTTCATCATCATCGCAGGTGTAAGCTGCATGCTGTGCCGAATAAAAAAGCTCTTCCTTGAGTAATTCTGCCTGTGTTTTTTCGCACATATCAATTATTCCTTTCCTTATATAAATTGTTGTAAATATTCAACGCTTTGTTTACTTTTTTAACATAATGCGCCGTTTCGCTGATAGGTATTTTTGCAAGAGTTTTTCCGTCCGGAGAAATATTTTTATCCTCGAGCCATTCATTGACTCTGCCCCTGCCTGCATGATAAGCGGCAACGGCGGTATTTGTGTTTTCAAACTCATCAATAAGATATCCGAGGAAAAAGGCACCGTATTTTATTGAGGTTTCGGGGTCGGTGAGCGATATATCGGCATCCTCCTCGCCGAGCTTTGTTTTCAGCCATTCAAAGGTTTCGGGAGTAATCTGCGTAAGACCGACTGCATCTGCACTCGATATTGCTTCGGGATTGAACGAGCTTTCCGTTTTTATCACCGCATAGAGCAGATTTTTATCAATGCCGAAGTCAGCGCTGTATTTCTCAACATATTCGCTGTACTTAAGCGGATAAATTATTTTCATTATGCTTTTTGATGTCACGGAAAAAGCCGTGAATAATAACAAAGCAGATAATAATATAAGTATTACCGCTTTTATTTTGCCTTTAGCTGTCATGTAATATCCTCAAAAAATATTTAGCTGTTTTTCCAAATAGTCATTATTGCCGTTATTGATAACTATATCCGATTTTTCAATATAATATTCCGTTGACGGTTGGGCGTTTATCCTCAGAAGTGCATCTTCCTCTGAAATTCCGTCACGCTTAATTATTCTTTCAAGGCGGATTTTTTCATCCGCAACAACGCTCACGGTTTTGTCGCAGAGGCACGCAAGAGGGCTGTCAAACAGCAGAGCGGCATCAACAACCGCCGCCTTTGCACCGTTTTCATATGCCTTATGTATAAGCTCAATAGCGAGTCGGGTTATTTCGGGATGAGTTATTGCACTTAAATCTGCCGTGCCTTCCTTTGTGGCAAATGCTCTTCTTGCAAGCTCACGGCGGTCAAGCGCACCGTCAACGATGATATCATCACCGAATCTTTTGCAGAGCATGGCGATTACCTCGGGATTTTCAACTGCTTTACGGGCAAGGATATCCGTATCAACCGTTGCGCAGCCTTTCTTTTCAAGCATAGCCGCAACCGTGGTTTTGCCTGCACCCGTCTGACCCGTAAGACCGATTACGGGAATTTTTATATCAAGGTCGATAATTCTGAACGCCGCAGAGCGAAGAAGTCGGTTATAGACTGCAAGACCTACGCCGCTCGACATCGGGCAGCGTACAAACGCTCTTTTGCATCCCATGGCATCAACCTCACGCAGGGCATCGAAAAGGCTGTGTGCCTGCGAAAGCTCATCATTCTTTTTTCCGTATTCGATATATTTTTCAAAATGCTTTCCTTCACCCTCAAAGCATACGGCGCATACCGTGTCTTTCTGGGCAAGAAGGAATTTTTTATAGTTATCAAAGCTTCCCCTTATAATCGTAACCTGCGCTGATGGGGCATAGTGCTTATATTTCATGCCGGGGGACTGCGCCTGCTCCCCGTCCTTGAGCTTTTCAAAAACTGCGGTTGAAATTCTGATTTCGCCGAGCACATCGGTAAGCTGTTCGGGGGTGATTCCGCCGGGACGGAGTAGGGTCGGAGGGTCGGTAACAAGAGTAACAACCGTTGACTCAACGCCTACATCGCTTTCTCCGCCGTCAACAACGGCATCAATTCTGCCGTCGAGGTCCTCAATAACATGAGCCGCCCTTGTGGGGCTTGGCTTGCCCGATGCATTTGCGCTCGGTGCGGCAAGGGGAACGCCTGCCTCTTTTATAATCGCTCTTGCGCATTCGTGCGACGGCATACGCAGAGCAACCGTGCCGAGATTCGGGCTTACTTCATTCGGAATAAGTTCCGATTTTTTGAGTATTATTGTTAAAGGACCGGGCCAGTATTTTTCCGCAAGCTTATAAAGCCTCGGGTCAACCGACTCAACAAGAGGCTCGATTTCTTCAAGTGAAGAAACATGAACGATAAGCGGATTATCGTTCGGTCTGCCCTTTGCGATAAAGATTTTTTTAACCGCCTCGCCGTCAAGAGCATTTGCGGCAAGACCGTAGACTGTTTCGGTAGGTATGGCAACAAGACCGCCGTTACGGAGTATCTCGGCAGCCGTGCTTACGGTGTTTTTATCGTTTGATTGTAAATACAATGTTTTCATTTTATTTATCCTTAAATGTAGGGGTGATTCGTGAATCGCCCGGATTGAACGAAAAATGAATAATGAGTAGTGAATAATTAAGGATAGGCTCCGCCTATGACCGAATATAATATTGCTCCGCAAAAACTGATTAAATCCCTCCGTCTTTTGACTTCGTCAAAATCCACCTCCCCTGAAGGGGAGGTTTAAACCCTTCCGTCACTCTGTGACACCTCCCCTGAAGGGGAGGCAAGTAATCAGATAGCTTTTGCGTTTGTTCAGCTTTCTGCAAAACTGTTTCTTTCTCCTTGGGCTCCCTCTCGTGAGGGAGCTGGGCATAGCCCTGAGGGAGTTAAATATAATAAGCATCGCAGGCCAAAACGGGTGATTCGTGAATCGCCCCTGCGTATTGACTACTCATTCTTCAGCTTCTCTGCGGTATCTGCAGTAACAAGAGCGTCAATAATCTCGTCAAGGTCGCCGTTGAGAATGGCTTCGATTCTGTAAAGAGTAAGATTTATTCTGTGGTCGCTCACTCTTCCCTGCGGATAGTTATAGGTTCTGATTCTCTCGCTTCTGTCACCCGTGCCGACCTGCGCACGTCTTTCGCCTGCAATGGCATCGTGCTGCTTTGCCTGCTCGGCTTCAAGAATCTTTGAGCGGAGAATTTTCATTGCTCTGTCTTTATTTTTATGCTGACTTCTTTCATCCTGGCATTCAACAACCGTTCCCGTGGGAAGATGGGTAATTCTGATTGCACTTTCTGTTTTGTTAACATGCTGACCGCCTGCACCGCCTGAACGGTAGGTATCAATCTGCAAATCGGCAGGGTTGATTTCGATATCAACCTCCTCTGCCTCGGGAAGCACGGCAACGGTAACTGTTGAGGTGTGAATTCTGCCCTGGCTTTCCGTTTCGGGAACACGCTGAACTCTGTGAACGCCGCTTTCAAACTTGAAGCGTGAATATGCGCCCTCGCCCTCAATCATAAAGCTGACTTCCTTGAAGCCGCCAAGCTCCGTGGGGTTGGAATTGAGGATTTCGGTTTTCCAGCCCTTCGTTTCGGCATACATAGAATACATTCTGTAAAGCACGCCTGCAAAGAGAGAAGCTTCTTCGCCGCCTGCACCGCCACGGATTTCAACGATAACGTTCTTATCGTCGTTGGGGTCACGGGGCAGAAGAAGAACCTTGAGCTCTTCCTGAAAGACCTCAATGTTTCTGCCTGCTTCCTCGTATTCTTCCCAAACCATTTCACGGAAGTCCTTCTCCATGCCGCCCGCATCGAGCATTTCCTTTGCCTCGTCACGGGTAGCCTGAGCTGCTTTGAGCTGACGGTATTTTTCAACAATCGGGGTTAAAACCTTCAGCTCCTGCATAAGCTTTTTATATTGAACCATGTCGGAAACAACGTCGCTCTCGCAGAGCTTTTGGTTGATATCCTCAAAGCGTTCTTCAACTTTTATCAATTTATCGAGCATAAATCCTCCGAATTATTCCTCACGGATTATTTTTTTTATGTTTTTTTCAACCTTCACTCTTTCAAGCATAACTTCTCTGCCGCAGCCGATGCATCTTATGCGGAAATCCGCACCGATTCTTAACACGGCAAATTTATCCTCACCGCAGGGATGCTTTTTTTTCATAAGAAGTGTGTCGCCGACTCTTACATCCATAAATATCTCCCGTTAAATTGTTAATAATAGGTAATAATATATTATAGCATAAACAATAAAGATTGTATACGGTATACTTCAATTTTTTGGTATTAAAATAAGGTTTGTGACATATTTATAAACTATGAGTGCATTAAGGGCTGCGCACAATTATATACGGGCGGTTCATGAATCGCCTCTACGCCAATTTTCTGCAACCGTAGGGCGGGGGCTTGCTCCCGCTTAATGAATTAATCATAAGCAAAGCTTATCCTTATTATGTGCGTAGCACAATTTATCCATATTATAGGAACGGTGGTCAACAATGAAGCTTTTTAAACCCGAGGGTCAGACAATATCAACCGAAGAAAACAAAAAATATCTCTCCAGCACCTTTGCCCTGCGTGATGCTTTTTATTCCGATGCGCTGCTTGAGGGCAGAGTTACCCGATGCGACAGCGAGCATAATCTGCACGTTGACCTCGGCTGCATGAGGGGAATTATTCCCCGTAATGAGGGCGCAGTCGGCATTGAGGAAGGTACGGTAAGAGATATCGCCCTTATTTCGAGGGTCAATAAACCCGTCATGTTTTCGGTGACGGGTTTCCGTACCGATTCGGGCGGAGAAACCGTTGCGATTCTCTCAAGAAGAAAGGTTCAGCGTGAATGCATGAACGGTTACATCGCAGGTCTTAAGGCAGGTGACATTATTCCGGCAACCGTTTCCCATATTGAGGGCTTTGGCGTTTTCTGCGATATCGGTGCAGGATTGAGTGCGCTCATGCCGATAGACAGCATTTCCGTTTCGAGAATTCCTCATCCGAGTGCAAGATTTACTCCGGGTCAGAATATTTTCGCTGTTGTAAAAAGCATTGACGAAAACGGCAGAATCACTTTAAGCCACAGAGAGCTGCTCGGCACATGGGAAGAAAATGCGGCTCTTTTCAATGTGGGCGAAACAGTGCCGGGCATAGTTCGTTCTGTTGAAAAATACGGGATTTTCGTTGAGCTTACCCCGAATCTTGCAGGTCTTGCCGAGTTTTCCGAGGGAATAACCGCAGGCTGCCACGCAGGAGTATATATAAAAAGCATTCTGCCCTCAAAAATGAAAATCAAGCTGATTATTGTTGATTCCTTTGATGCGGATTATCCCATTCAGCAGCCGAAGTATTTCATAAAAGACGGTCACATTGATTCATGGAATTATTCGCCCGAGGGAAGCGATAAGGTTATTGAAACGGTGTTTTGAATTCGGAATTCGTAATGCGTAATTCGGAATTAATATTGCAGAGCAATCCTGTGTGGGTGTACGAAACTCTGCAAATTTCACACAGAGAAAACTTTTTTGCAAAGCAATACAAAACGGAGCGAAGCGACCCTTGATTCCGAATTCCGAATTAAGCATTCATAATTACTTCTGCGAAGCAGAAATTATCCTTCCGCCGCCGATAACCGTATCTCCGTTGTAGAAAACGGCACTCTGACCGGGTGTTACCGAGCGTTGAGGCTCGTAGAAAACAACGCTCACCGTGCCGTCGCCGTTCGGGGTTACGGTTGCAGGCTCGGGTTTTGCACGAAAACGGATTTTTACATCGGCTCTTATCGGTTCTGTCAGATTTTCAATTGAAATAAAATTCAGTCTGTCCGCAATAAGTCCGATGCTGTACTGACTGCCGTTTTCACCGATTGTAACGGTGTTGTTTTCGGCGGAAATACCCGTTACGAACATCGGCTTTCCGAAAGCGCCGAGACCCTTGCGCTGACCGATTGTATAATTAATTATTCCGTTGTGGCTGCCGAGAACGTTGCCGTTTATATCAACAAAATTACCCTTCGGAGAGGTTACCCCAAGCGATGCGAGATATGCGATATAATCATCGTTCGGCACAAAGCAGATTTCCTGACTGTCGCCCTTTTTGGCAACGGGAAGCCCTGCTTTTTCGGCAATTTCTCTTATCTCTGTTTTTTCCATGCCTTCAAGAGGAAAAACGGTATGAGAAAGCTGATGCTGATTGAGTCTGTAAAGAAAATAGCTTTGGTCTTTGGGACTCTGCGATTTTTTAAGCAGATATCTGCCGCCGCTTTCTTCGATATTGGCATAATGACCCGTCGCAATGCCGTCACAGCCGATTTCAAGTGCATAGTCAAGCATTGCGCCGAATTTTATTGTGCTGTTGCATTCAACGCAGGGATTCGGAGTTCTTGCGGAAAGATATTCCGAAACAAACGGATCAATAACGGATTTTTTAAAAAATTCACGGCGGTCAAGCACACGAAGCTCAATTCCGAGGCAGTCGGCAATTTTCTGAGCGTCGGAAATATCCGCATCGGCAAGCGACTCGGGTTTCAGGCGCAGAATAATGCCCGTAACATCATATCCTTTTTTAAGCAGAAGATAAGCCGCCGCAGCGCTGTCAACGCCTCCGCTCAGACCGATAGCGATTTTTTTCATCGGAACCCCGCCTTTCGATAATACATTTTTCTGAATAAATATTATATCACATATTATAGGAAAAACAAGAAATATTCCGCTATAAATCTGCCTTAAAAATCAAAAAATGCTTGCACAAATTTTGCAAATGGTATATAATTATGGTATATATTGAGTGTTTTATGCATTTTTTTGAGAGAGGTATTATTTATGTCAGCGGATTTGCATTGTCATACAAAGCTTTCCGACAGTTCAATGGGTATTGATGACCTCATTGTTCTTGCACAGAAGCGTGGAATATCAACCATTGCCATAACTGACCGTGATTGCCAGGCAGGTACGGTAAGAGGCAAAATAATCGGCGAACGCAGGGGAGTAACCGTTATTCCCGGCGTGGAAATTTCTGCCACCGATTCCGAATCAGGCAAAAACGTTGAAATTCTTTGCTATCTGAGCGACAGTCCGGACAGGCTTGAAGGTCTTTGCCACAGAAATATTGTTACAAGAAAAAAAGCAAGTCAGCTGATGACTCTTAAAATTGCCAGAAAATACCCCATAACTCCCGAGCTTGTTCTCAAATGTGCAACGGGTGCAACCGCAGTTTTTGAGCAGCATATCATGCACGCTCTTCTTGAATGCGGTCTTACCGATAAGGTTTACGGCGACCTTTATTATGAGCTTTTCTCACCCGAAAGCCCCGAAAATGTTCTTGTTAAGGTCAGCTACCCCGACCCGAAAGAGGTTATAGATGCCATTCATGAGGCAGGCGGAATTGCGGTGCTTGCCCATCCCGACAGCCTCGAGCTTTTAGAGAAGCTTATTCCTGCAGGAATTGACGGCGTTGAAGTATGGAATCCCGAAATCAGCGAGGAGCTCGGAAAGAAACTTGCCGCTGCAGCCAAAGCAAACGGACTTCTTACCGTTGGCGGCACGGAATTCAGAGGCATGTATTCAAAACAGCCTATCAGCATTGGCGAATATTCAACTCCCGATGCACAGGTTAAGGCTCTTATGAGCTACAAAACCAAAATGAAAAAGAAGAAAGCAGCAACGGAGAATAAATAAAAATGAAAGCAAACGACGAAGACATTAAAATCTTTCACCCAAAGAAAACCGATGGCGCAGGTGCGGACCTTGCGGAGCTTGCTCTGCTTATGGATACCTTCCGCAGCAACGGCAATATGGATAAGGCTGCCGTGCTGGGCAAAAAGCTCGCTTCACTTAAGCCCGAGATGCTTTGCCCGAAGGATGCTGCAAAGCTGACTACCAACGAAGTGCGTCAGCTTCGTGCGCTTATTGTATTTTCGGTGCAGATTGCTCTGCATAAATATATGCAGCATCCCATGCTTACCTCTCAGGTTGTTAATGCGATGTATGCGGAACTGAGCACAACCGCCCCCGGATTTTTTGCGAATATTTCTGACGGTTCTTCATTCACCTTCTATTTCCTTTCGGTCAGAAAGAACAGAAACGTTGAGGAAAGCATCGGCAAGAATTACGCCATGCTCTGCGACCGTGATAACGACGAATATTATGAGTCGCTCGGTGAAAGAGTTTTTGCTCTGACTGATTTCAAGGTCTGCGATATGATAGAAGAAACAGAATTTATGGAATAATAAAAGAGGCTGTGCAAACAGCCTCTTTTTTAATGAATAATTTATAACGAAGAGTGAAAAGTTAAGGGTCTGCGACGCTTTTTTAATTCGGAATTCGTAATGCGTAATTCGTAATTCGTAATTAAAGGGCTGCGACTCGATTTATAATTGCTCCGCAAAAACTGATTTACTCCTTCAGTCCTACGGGCAGCTTCCTCAAGAGGAAGCCCAAGAAGTAAGCAATATTAATGCAATTAAATTCAACGCAACTAAAAATTTTATTGTACGCAGAGAGAAATCTGTTATGCAAAATGCCGATGTTTAGGCTCCCTCAAGAGGGAGCTGGGTTATAGACCCTGAGGGAGTTAATTCAGCTTTTGCAGAGTAATGTATAATTGGTCATAGGCGAAGCCTATCCCTGATTCTTCACTCTTAACTTTTCATTGTCACAATCATTTATCATTCGTTGCGTTTCCGTCGCCCTGAACGGGTATAGCTTCGCCCAGATAAGTCGGTTCGGGCTGAATAATTGTGTAAATCATATCCTTATTTCTTGCAAGAATTTCACGGATATCCCTGAAAACCTGACCGCCGTAGTCTCTCAAATCGCTTGTTACACCGTGCGCATCAAGACCGAGCCTTCTCGCAACATAGATTGCACGGTAAAGGTGGTATTCCTGCGTTACGATGAGAACCTTTTTTGCCTTGAAAATATCCCTCGCACGGTACATGCTCTCGTATGTAGAAAATCCTGCATGGTCCATGAAAACATCCTCGGAATCAAGCCCTCTGTCGGTTGCGAATTTCTTCATAACGTTCACTTCGTCATATTCCTCGCTGCCGTGGTCGCCGCTCATGAGAAGCTTTTCGCTCGCACCGTTTTTGCAAAGCTCAATGCCCACAAGAAGTCTGTCCTCGAGCATATGGCTCGGCTTATCGCCCCATACTCCGCAGCCGAGAACAAGCACGCAATCATAGCCGCTGCCTGCTTCGTCCATATCGAGAATGTATTTTTCGGAGGATTTTACAATATAGAAATTTATTCCCATCACCGCCGCCGTGCATACCAAGCCTATGCATATAACGGCGATTATTATTTTTTTGAATGCTTTTTTCATATTATTCTCCCTTTAATTCACACAAAACAATATCGGGTCGGTTGCCTATCCTGAACGGAAAAACGCTGTTGCCGAGTCCTCTCGACACAATCATCGTTGTATCTCCTTTTTTGAATTCGCCTGCATCGTATTCGGGGAAAAAGCCCTGATTCGGAGTGAGAATTCCGCCGACAAACGGCAATCTTATCTGTCCGCCGTGGGCATGTCCCGTAAGTGCAAGGTCAAAGCCGTGTTCGGCATAAATATCAATCAGCTCGGGTCGGTGAGAAAGCAGAATTCCGTAACCCTCACCCTTGCTTTCCGAAAGCTCTTTGAGCTTCTGACTGAAAAGAATTTCGCATTCGCTCAAAAGTCCCGAACCAAAAGAACGGGCATCGTCAATTCCCGTCAGCGTGATTTTTTCGCCGTTTCGTTCAATTTCAACTGTCTTTCCGTCAAGCACACTAACACCGTGACTTTCAAGCATTTTACGCAGCTCGGGGTAGCTTTCGATTCTTGATTCATGGTTGCCCGTTATATAGTAAATCGGCGCAGTGCTTTTCAGCTCCGTGATTAATTTTTCTGCAACGGGAATATCGGTTCTGCGGCTGTCAATCAAATCACCCGTTATAACAATGATATCGGGCGAAAGTTCTTTGACTTTTTCCGAAAGCCTGCCCTTGAAGTCTTTGTTGTGCAGGTCGGAAAGCTGAACGATTTTAAAACCCCTGAAGCTTTCGGGAATTTTGCTGTTTTTGATTAAATAATTGCTGACTGTGAGGCTGTTGTTGCCCCAATACAGATATCCGCCTGCCGCAACGGCGGCGATACATAAACATACTAATATTTTTTTCATTAACTCTCTCCCTGAAATGATAAAAGACGTAGAACAGAAAAACCGTTCTACGTCTTTTATCGGATGGCTCTGACATTGTTGCTCACAAATGCAGATATATGACTTTGACATCATACACTGATAGTATAACCTATAAAAATCAAAAGGTCAACAGTTTTTTGCAAATTCTTCAATTTTTGTCTATTTTTGTTATGCTGCAACGGTAGTTTCGGTTGCTGCAACGGTGGTTTCGGGCGCTTCAACGAGGAACGAGGAGCTTACCCAGCCCGAAAATGAATTGTATTTTGCATATGACCAGCCTGCGACGGACTTTGTAACGTTGAGGATTGTGCCGTTGGGTATCTTTGCCACAACCTCGGAATTCGAGTCTGCCTCCGCTCTCATGTTGAGAACGCTGCCCGAGGTTTTGACCATATAATTGCCTTGTGCAAGTGCAGGTTCATTGTTGGCAGGTGAGGTTGAAGCGGTTGTTTCGGGAACAAAAAGCTCCTTGTCAACTGCGATTATGCCCCATTTTCCGCCGCTGTATGCGATATATTTGCCGTCTTCACCCTGAAGAATAATATCAAAAGTAAAATCAACAACAGTTTCGCCATCGGAATTGATAATGCCGAATTTGCCGTCTTTGCAAACGGGTGCAAGGTTGTTTCTGAATCCGAAAGCGATATCCTCGCCCATGGTATCTGCCGCAGAGCATGAGTCGAAGTCAAAGGGGATTGCAACCACGCCGAGATTATTGATATAACCCCATTTTCCGCCCTGCTTAACAGCCGCCATGTCCTCGGAAAAATCACGGGCATTTTCATAGACTGCCGCAATTTCAAGTCGGAGTGTTCTGCCGATATAGCCGTATTTTGCATCGGCATCAAGAGAGGTAGCAACAGGATAAAAACCGGGTTCAAGCGAAACCTCTTTTGTTTTAACCTCGCCTGCATAGCCTTTTTCATCTGTCCACGCAAGGTGTTTTCCCACTTCACTCCAGCAGGGAATCATCTCGGGCTTCTGCAGGCCGTGATACTGACGGGTTGTTACCGTTTTTGTTTCGGCATCGGCAAGAAGCAGATATTCGGACAGAGGACTTTCAACTATATAGCGGTAATTTCTCCACGAATCGCTGCAAACGGTGATTTTGTTGTGCTCTGCCTTTTCGGTGATTTCACCGCCGAGGGTCATGATTCCGACCTTGCCCGTTGTCGCATCGGTGAATATTGCCATTGTTTCGTTAAGGCATGAAACCGAAGAAATATTCTCAAAGCCCTCTGTTTCAAAGGTGTAACCTTCGGGCTTGAGCGTTTCGCCGCCTTTATTTATCAGACTTTTTGCAACAAGAAAAATGCCCGCAACCAGAACGGCACATACCGCAACGCAAATGACCGCAATAAGATTTTTGGAAATTCTTTTCCTTTTTTTGAATTTTATGTTCTTCATTTTGTACCCCCCATATTTTTCCATGAGTAAAGTATATCATATCATTTTCAATAAGACAATTACAAAAGTATGACAATACGGTTAAAATTTATTATAAGTTCGGGTCGTCTTAATAATTTCTTAAGGATTTACCCACTTTTTTCTTAAGAATTCAATTGCTATAATAAAAATACAATAAAACAAAACGGAGGGTGTTAACATGACAGTTTTCGCAATAATCGTAGCAGTTCTTACAATAACAACAGGTATTCTTATCATTACTGATGAAACACCCGTTGTTGCATAAAAATTCCTTTCAAATCGCATGTGATTATTTCACAAACAAGGGGATAAGAGAATGAAAAACCGCTGAGGATTTATGCCTCGGCGGTTTTTTAAAATTCCAACCGGGGATTTCTCACGGAGATGAAGAAGCTCTTTTTTCCGAACGATAGGCGTATACGCTATACGTGAGTTCGGAAAAAGTGCTGAAAAGAAGCATATAACTATAATCTTATTTTATAACAAAATTAAAATTGGCTTGAACAGGTTTATTTTCCATTCAAGCCAATTATTATTTATTCAGTTTCTTTTGGGCTTCGCTTCGTGAGACATTCCCGACAATATTATTCGTCGTCTGCGTTTGCCTTTGCTTCTTCGATAACCTTCTGAGCAACGTTTTCGGGAGCTGCTTCATAGTGGTCAAATTCAAATGAGAAATAGCCTCTGCCGATTGTTACGGAACGGAGAACTGTTGCGAAATCGCCCATTTCAGCCATGGGAACTTCTGCTACAAGCTCCTGCATCTTGGGGTCATCCTCGCAGGGACCCATGCCGAGAACACGGCCTCTTCTCTTTGTGATATCGCCCATGATATCGCCGAGATTGTCGCCGGGCATGTAAGCCTTGAGTGAGCCGTAGGGTTCAAGGAGCTTGGGATTTGCCTGAGGCATACCGTTCTTATAAGCAATCTTTGCAGCCATCTTGAATGCCATTTCGTTGGAGTCAACGGGATGTGATGAGCCGTCATAAAGAGTAGCTCTCAGACCAACAACGGGATAACCTGCAAGAGGTCCTTTAAGAATAGCTTCACGAAGACCCTTTTCAACTGCGGGGAAGAAGTTCTTGGGAACGGAGCCGCCGACAACTCTCTCTGCAAATTCAAAATCTTCGGAATCGATATGTTCAAATTCAACCCAAACGTCACCGAACTGACCGCTGCCGCCTGACTGCTTCTTGTGTCTGCCCTGAACAGCAACCTTCTTGCTGATTGTTTCTCTGTAAGCAACCTTGGGAACTTCAAGGTCAACTTCAACGCCGAACTTTGTCTTAAGCTTTGTAACAACAGCGTCAAGATGCTGCTCGCCGAGACCGGAGATAATCTGCTCCTTTGTTTCGGTGTTGGTGTAGTAGCTGATGGTAAGGTCTTCTTCTGCGAGTCTGTTAAGACCTGCTGCAACCTTATCTTCTTCGCCCTTCTTCTTAGCCTTAACAGCCATGGGAAGGCAGGGTGCGGGGAAGCTTACGCCCTTAAGCTTGATATCCGACTTGGGAGCGCACATTGTGTCGCCTGTCTTGAAGCCCGAAAGCTTGGTAACGATACCGATATCGCCTGCAAGGATTGCAGAAGCTTCTTCCTGCTTGCCGCCCTTGGGGAATACGATTTTACCCATTCTTTCGGTTTCGCCCGTGCGTTCATTATAAGCGGGTGTATCGGAAGTGATTTTACCCGAAATAACCTTGAAATATGACATCTTACCAACGAAGGGGTCAGCAACGGTCTTAAAGCAGATAGCTGCAAGAGGTCCGTTTTCGTCGCAGGTGATTTCGCCCTCTGAAGCAACGGAAGCTGCGTCGGGAGCGGACTGAACGATGCTGTTGTTGATAAGGTCAACAGCTTCAAGCTGATAGCCTGAGCAAGCATAAACGGGGCAGATATCGCCTGCGAGAATGCCTGTCTTAAGGCCTCTGTCGATTTCTTCGTCGGTGAGGGGTTCGCCGTCAAAGAATTTCATCATAAGATCTTCGTCTGCTGATGCAACAGCTTCGATGAATGCTTCTCTCATTCTGTTTGTTCTCTCATCATTTTCGGGCATGGGAGCATCTGAACGCTTGCCGTCTTTATATGAGAAAGCTTCGTTTCTTGAGAAGTCAACGTAAGAAATAACCTTGTCACCTTCAACATAGGGAACAACAACGGGGCAGATCTTGTTGCCGTATTCTTCCTGAAGAGAATCAAATGTTTTATAGAAATGAGCATTTTCAGCGTCGCACTTTGTGATTGCGAACATCTTGTTGATGCCTCTTTCGGTAGCTGCCTTGTAAGCCTTTTCTGCACCTACGTCAAGTGTGCTGCCTGAAGCGAGAACGATGAGCACTGCACCTGCTGCACGCATACCTTCGCTCATGCCGCCTGCGAAGTCAAAAAGACCCGGAGTGTCGATAATGTTAATCTTTGTATTTTTCCATTCAAATGAAGCAATTGCCGAAGCAATTGAACACTTACGTCTTTTTTCTTCTGCGTCAAAGTCCATAACGGTGTTGCCGTCTGTTACTCTGCCGAGTCTGTCTGTTGCATTGGAAATGTAGAGCATTGCCTCTGCAAGAGTTGTTTTGCCTCGTCCGCCGTGACCGGCAAGAACGATGTTTCTGATGTCTTTTGCGCTGTAAGCTTTCAAAGAAATTCCTCCTTAGGTATATAAGTCCGCAAATTTCCGCAGCGGACCGAAAATAAATTTTCTTTTTTAAAATTAACACCGTATTAAGTAGGATTATATCACAAAAGTTTTACCATTTCAATGGTTTTTTTAGTACTTTTTACGAATAAGGGATACTTTTTTTCCGATTTAATGCGGTGAATTTTTTGAAGGCATACGATATATACAAATTTTTTTGTATATTTTTGTCAGAATGCATAAAAAGAGGGCGACCTGTGGCCGCCCGTGTGAATTACGGTATATTATTGTTTAGCAGGCATCGGTCTGTATTTTGCGGTGAATTCCGAAGCCGTGATTTTGATAATGCTCACAAAGCTTACCATTTTATCCTCAAACTCAAAATCCTTGCCCGTCTGTGTTTTCATGAGGATTGAAAGAGCCTTTTTCTTTTCTTCTGTATCCTCATCAATGATTTCGGCAATTCCCTTACCCATAACAGAGGAGTAGGTTATTCCGTAGCGGCAGGCGATATCGCCCTCAAACGGCACAAGGTCACATTCCATTTCAAAGAAAACCTTGGGATTTGCCCTCATAACATCAAGCTTTCTGCCTCGTCTTGCACCGTGAAGATAAATAACCAGCTTGCCGTCCTCAAAAACGTAGCCGTAATTCATCGGCACAACGTAAGGCTCATCACCGTCAACCATGCCGATATGGGCTATCTTTGATTTGTCGAGAATTTCAATAATTTTGTTGATATCTGTTACTTCACGCTCTCTGCGGGTCATTCCGTTGCTCATTTCTGCTTCTCCTTTTTGTTAAGTTTTATCACGCATTCCACATGACCCGTTCTCGGGAACATATCGACGGGTGTTGCTTTGGTTGCGGTATATCCGAGATTTGCAAAAATTCCGCAGTCTCTTGCAAGAGTTGCAGGGTCACATGAAACATAAACGATTCTGTCGGGCTGCATTTGGGCGGCGGTATTAATCATCTCGGGGCTGCAGCCTTTTCTCGGAGGGTCAAGAATTATAACATCCGGCTTCACGCCTTCGTTCCTGAGCATTTCTGCCGCTTTTGCCGCATCTGAACATATGAAACGTGCGTTTGCTATGCCGTTGAGTTTTGCGTTGATTTTTGCATCCTCAATCGCTTCGGGTACAATTTCAACGCCGATGATTTCCTTTGCTTTTTTTGCCATGGAAAGACCTATCGTGCCTGCGCCGCAGTAAAGGTCAAGCACGGTTTCTTTTTCCGTAAGAGCGGCATATTCTGCCGCTTTGTTATAAAGCCTTTCAGCCTGATTTCTGTTGACCTGATAGAACGAAAGAGGCGAAATGCGGAATTTAAGTCCGCAGAGGATATCCGTTATGCAGTCCTCGCCCCATAGTGTGCGGCATTTATCGCCGAGGATAACGTTTGTATCCTTTGTGTTTGAATTTACAATAATGCTTTTGACGGACTTTTCTTTTTCGGTGAGCATTTTTACAAGTTCTTCTTCGGCAGGGAGCTTTTTGCCGTTGATAACGGCGCATACCATTATTTCGCCGCTTGCCGTGCCTTTCCTTATATAAATATGGCGAAGCAGACCTCTGTTTGCAGTTTCATTATAAACGGAAACATTATATTTTTTTATATATTCCGTAAAAACTCCGAGGATACCCTCAAATTCGGCAGGCTGCAGAAGGCAGTCGGGGCAATGCACAACACGATGGCTGTGAGATGAATAAAAACCTGTTTTTACTTCTCCGTTTTCGGTTGCTACGGGATACTGCGCCTTGTTGCGGTAGCGGCAGTCGGCTTCTGCTCCGATAATCGGCTCAAGCTCAGGGGAAATGCCGCCTATTCTTTTAAAGCATTCGGCAACGTGCTCCGCCTTAATTATCTTCTCGGCTTCGTAATTCATATGCGAAAAAACACAGCCTCCGCACTTGAGATAAACGGGACATTCGGGAGTTATTCTGTCCGCAGAAGGAGAGATAACACTTTCAACCTTTGCAAAAGCATAATTTTTCTTAACTTTAAGAATATGTGCGGTTATTTCGTCGCCCGGTGCGGTTGCAGGCACAAAAATCGCCATGCCGTTATGTCTGCCCACGCCGCTGCCGTTGACGGAGCAGGAATCTATTTTAAGATTTATTCTGTCATTCTTTTTTAATTCCACAAGCTGCCTCCGAAAATTATTGCTTTTTACATTATATCATAAAATAAGTGACGTGGCAATTATTATTATTTGATTAGTATTTTGTTTCTGAAATATGTGATAGGAATAAATTTCCTTGATTTTTGTTATACTATCTGATATAATACTATGGAAAAATTTTTTTGGAGGGCTTAAAATGAAGAGGTTTGCACTTAAATTTACAGCAATATTTTTTGTTCTGATTTTTTCATTCTCAAGCGTTTTTTCAGCAACTGTTCTTGCTGTGGACGAGTTTACGGGAAGTGAAATCACAGACGGTGAGGTATCGGGAGAAACACCCGAAGAAACTCCTGAAGAGACTCCCGAGGAAACACCCGAGCAGACTCCCGTGCTTGTTCTTTCGGCAGAAAGTCTTACTATTGCAAAATATGAAAATACTCGGATTGTTGCGCAGGTTTCGGGTGTTGAAACTCAGCCCACAATAACATGGGCATCTTCCGACAGCTCGATTGCGGCGGTCAATAAAGAAGGCGTTGTTTACGGCACAGGTCAGGGTAAAGCAACAATTTATGCAACGGTTACCGTTAACGGTCAGACCTTAAGAGGCGAATACGATATCACCGTTACCGCTTCAAAGAATTTCCTCAGAGATTTGCTTGAGGATCAGCAGATTCTCAGCTATCAGTACAGCTATATTGATGACTATTATTACACAAACGATAAGGAAGCATGGCAGTATAATTTCGGCTTCGGAAAAATCTATGATGTTGTTTCGCCTTATGTCCTTCTTGAATATGACTACATCCGTGTTTTCTTTATCTATGAAGATAAGGACTGGATGCTTCAGATGTGGAAGGGTCAGTACGGACTTATTTTCTATGGCGGAGAAATCGGTATTTACAACAGACCCCATGCTGATGACGGTCTGCCCGAATGGACATTCTTCAACTGCCCCGCAGAGGAAGATTGGCTCAATATGGAAATGACTCTCTGGCACGAAGAGCTTGACGGAACATGGACCCGTGAATTTACAAGAGAATATGACAAATACTGGTGGTGCACCGGCTTTAAAAACGGTCATTTAAGACAGGAGGAGCCTGCAGATGAGCTTCGCCTTACAGGCAGAATCACCTTCAAGGATGAGGAAATGGCAAGCATAGTTGCCCAAGGACTTGCTGAATGCGGATTCAAAAACGCTCCCTCAAAAGATAAAATCGGTCTCGACCAGATTTATCTTGACGGAAAAGATATCAGCTTCTGCTGGCAGAATATTTCAGAGGCGGAAAGCACCATGGCAATTAAGTTTATCGGCGGTACTATGACTGTATTCAACCTTCTTCCCATTCTTCCGTTCATTTTTCCTTATATATTTATGTTCGGAATAGCTGCAATGCTTGTTTCTGTTATTCTTTAAAATAAAAATCAAAAAAAGTCTTTACAATTTCAAAACATTGTGATATAATCCCTTTTGCTATGCCCGTCACTCGGGTTACGGAGTAAACCTCAATGAGGTAATCACCTGCCGTATTCTGGGGGCGAAGGCAAATATTTAAATGAGGTGAAAGAAAATGACACAGGCAGAAAAGACCGCAATCATGCAGGAATATGCTCTTCACGAGGGCGACACAGGTTCACCCGAGGTTCAGATCGCTGTTCTTACAAAGAGAATCAACGACCTTACAGAGCATCTTAAGGTTCACAAGAAGGACCACCACTCAAGAAGAGGCCTTCTTATGATGGTTGGTCACAGAAGAAACCTTCTTGCTTACCTTCAGAAGGTTGACATTGAGCGTTACCGTTCAATCATTGCAAGACTCGGTATCCGTAAATAATTTGTCTATAAAGCGGGCAGGAACATATCATTCTTGCCTGCTTTGTTGCGTTTTTATAGTGAATTAACCTATTAAAACG
>CAZJOH010000029.1:0-26948 GCA_964547575.1 uncultured Clostridium sp. | reverse complement strand
CGCCGAAACGGGTGCAGGTCAGCACGGTGTTGCTCTTGCTACTGCAGCAGCATATTTCGGACTCGAATGCGATATTTATATGGGCTCTGTTGATATCAAAAAGCAGGCTCCCAATGTTGCAAGAATGAAGATTCTCGGCGCAAACGTTGTTGAGGTTACTCACGGACTTCAGACTCTCAAAGAAGCCGTTGACGCTGCATTTGATGCATACAGTAAGGAGTATAATGATTCTATTTACTGTATCGGCTCCGTTCTCGGTCCTCATCCCTTCCCGATGATGGTTCGTGATTTTCAGAGTGTTGTCGGTATTGAAGCAAGAGATCAGTTTATTGATATGACAGGCCATCTTCCCGATGCAATTGTTGCGTGCGTGGGTGGCGGCTCAAATGCTGCGGGACTCTTTGCAGGCTTCCTCAATGATCCCGTTGATATTTACGGTATTGAACCCCTCGGCAGAGGTCCCAAGCTTGGCGACCACGCTGCAAGCCTTAAATACGGCGAAGAGGGCATTATGCACGGCTTCAACAGCATTATGCTTAAGGATGAAAACGGTGAGCCTGCTCCCGTATATTCGGTTGCAAGCGGTCTTGACTATCCTTCATCAGGTCCCGAGCACGCATTCCTTCAGGAAATCGGAAGAGTTAAGTACGATGTTATTGACGATGAAGAAACTGTTGATGCTTTCTATAAGCTTTCAAGACTTGAAGGAATTATACCTGCAATTGAGAGTTCACACGCTGTTGCTTACGGCATGAAGCTTGCTCAGCGCATGGATAAAGGATCTGTTCTTATCAATCTTTCAGGCAGAGGCGATAAGGATATGGACTATATTATTGAAAATTACGGCATAAGATAAAAATTAAGAGCCTTCAAATCGAAGGCTCTTAATTTATTAAAGCTGCGAACATACAGTCCGCAGCTTTAATATTAATCTTTATTTTTGTGTCTGAGAATTTTTGAGGTTGTGTTTTTAACAAACTCTGTTCTTCTGATTTTGAAATCAACAATCTTCTTGTATGAGGGAAGCTTGCTGTTAACGTTTTCAACAACCTCATCCATAATATCGTGAAGCTCTTCATCGCTGAATTCGCTTTCATCTTTGCCGTATCTTTCCTTAAGCTCTTCAAAGTTGGGGAAGATTCTTGCTGCAACAATGGGTTCGCCCTTGCTGTTTTCATCCTCAAGAACGATACTTTCGCCAACACGGATATCTGTGCTCAAATGATATTCAAGCTCTTCGGGATAGATATTTTTGCCGTTATTTGTAACAATAACGTTCTTGCTTCTGCCCGAAATATAGTAGTGACCCTTCTTATCAACATATCCGAGGTCACCTGTGTGGAACCAACCGTCCTTATCAAGAACTTTTGCGGTTTCTTCGGGGTTGTTATAGTAGCCGAGCATAACCATGTCGCCCTTAACGCAGATTTCACCGATGCCGGTATCGGGATCGGGATTTATAATCTTAGCTTCGCTTCCGGGAATGGGTTCACCGACTGATTCTGCAAGATGAAGTCGGTCATGGTTAATAATTGCAAGGGGAGCGCATTCGGTAAGACCGTATCCGAAAACAATCTGAATGCCGAATGCTGCAAAGTCCTTAAGAATCTGGGGATTGATGGGAGCGGCACCGCAGATGATAAGACGCATATTGCCGCCAAAGGTATCAATAATTTCCTTGAAGAATACCTTCTTAAGGTCAATGCCTACTTTTTCGCCTGCCTTAACAAGCACCTTACCGACCTTGAAAAGAGTTTCGCCGTGAGGCTTTGCTTTTACGGCTTTCATAAGACGTCTGTGAACGGTTTCAAGAAGAAGGGGAACAGCAACAAAAACAGAAGGACTGAATTCCTTCATGTTCTTAAGAACATACTTGAAGCCATCGCAGAAGGTAACCTTTGCACCGCAGTAGGGAGCAAAGAAAAGAATAATTGTGCTTTCATATGTGTGATGAAGCGGAAGCATTGAAATGCCGCAGTCATCGGGAGAAATTTTGATAACGCCCATTGCAGCCATAACTTCGGAGCAGAAGTTTCTGTGGCAGAGCATAACACCCTTGGACATTCCCGTTGTACCTGATGTGAAAAGAAGCGAACACATTGCGTTGGGGTCGATTTCGGCATCAAGATAACGTCTGTCGCCGTCGGCAAGAAGTTTTTCGCCTTTTTCAATAAGGTCTGTGATGTTAACGGTGCCTTCAACCGTGTTATGGATAAGAATAATTGTCAGATCGCTCTTAAGCTCGTCCTTTCTTTCCATAAGCTTTTTGTAAATCTTTTTGTCACAGAAGAAAAGTTTTACGTCAGCTGTGTTGAGGATATTGTTAATATCTTCAAAAAGAAGTTCCTTGTCAACGGGAACAATAACACCTACACCTGTAACGGTTGCCATGTATGAAAGGCACCATTCATAGCTGTTATCGCCGCCTACGGCAATTTTTTCGCCCCTGAGTCCCATGTCGGTAAGAGCGGTTCCTACAGCCTGAATCTGGCTGTAATAAGTTTTATATGTTATTTCGTAATGATTTCCTTTTGTATCTTTTACTTCAAATATAGGTCTGTCTGCATAGAGTTTGGCGCTCTGTGAAATCAAATCTCTTAAATCTCTTATTTCTCTGACTTTGTAAAATGCTTTAGTCAAAGATACACACCCCCAGGTCACAAAATTGTCACTATTTTAACATGGAAAAGTTTAAAAAGCAAGCGATAAATTCTTAAGAATTTATTAATATCTTTATATATGTTCTGATATTTAAATCTTCGTGCATTTTAACTGAATATTGTGCACTTTGAAACTTTTTTGACTGCATTTTGCGCTTTTGGAGTGTAAAGCGATAAATTTTGTGACGGGATTTAAAGCGTTTGTTACGGTGTGTAACGGATATAATTAATGAGCGGATTTACACTTTTTAAATTCGTAATAATTCGTTGATTTTAATTATACCGTATGTTATAATATAGAAAATTGGAGGGGTAATATGAGCGAACAAAAAACAATCTCTGCAGACGGACGTGTTCCTAACCGAAATCTGTTTGCATACGCAGCAGGTATTGCGGGCCAGAATATGCACTATAGCTTCATTAACGGCTGGCTGTTTTATTTTTGCAACAACATTCTTAAAATCAGTGCTGATGCCGTAGGTTACATAACAAGCATAAGCCGTTTATGGGACTCTGTAAATGACCCGATTATCGGTGCGCTGATTGACCGTCACAGATTCAAAAACGGTGAAAAATTAAGACCTTATCTCCGTTATCTCCCTGCAATAATAGGCGTACTAAGCTTGCTGATGTTTACCGATTTCGGATTCTCGGGCAATATGCCGGTTATCTATATTCTTGTGTGCTATCTTATATGGGATGTTTTCTATTCCATGCAGGATGTTGCGCTCTGGGGCATGCTTGCGTTGAGTTCACCAAGCTCGGAGGAGAGGGCAAGGGTTGCTCAGTGGACCGCTCTGGGTGTTACCGCAGGCTGTACCGTTGCAGGCGTTTTTCCCATGGCAAAGGATATCGCTGTCAATACCTTCGGTATATCAGATAAAACCGTTTTCTTTGTCGGTGCGCTTATTTTAAGTGTTGGCGGTCAGCTGATTACTTTGGCGGCAACCAAAATGGATGAATCAGTCAAGGAAGAGAACAAAAAAGACGAAAGTCTTTTTGAAGCGATTTTTGTTCTTCGTCACAATAAAACACTTCTGTTTATCTCTCTTGCAAGAATTCTCGAATGTGTTAAGCTTTCTGTTCCCTGGGCATATTTCTTTGAAAGTCAGGTATCATATAAGGTTGGCAGTCTTGAAATCGGTGGCGGTACTGCACAGGTTGTATACGGTGCTGTTTCGGGACTTCCCGGTACTGCGGCAATGCTTGCTGCGACTAAAATTGTTGAAGCGGTAGGCGGCATGAAAAAGGTTCTTATTCTTGCGCAGGTATCATCAATAGTTCTGAGAATAGTTTCTTACTTTATCGGTTTCAAGAGCATATGGAGAATTCTCATTGTTATGCTTATTATGGGCTTGCAGAGCATTCCTGCAAATATGGTTAATATTGCTCACCGTTCGCTTATGAGCGACTCAATTGACTATGTTGAATATACAACGGGCAAACGCACTGAAGGCATAACATTCTCAATGCAGAATTTTGCAACCAAAGTCGGTGAAGCGATTTCTCTGTTTATCAATGGCAAGCTCCTTACTCTTGTAGGATATAATCAGAATATTGCAATGACTGCTCAGAATGCCGTATTTATGAAATGGCAGTGGCCCATGTTCATTCTCGGACCCGTAGTCGGTGCTGTTCTTTATCTTTTGGCAATTGCTTTTGTTAAAGATGATAAAGAGCAGAGAAAGCAAATTGAGCAGGAGCTTAAACTGCGCCGTGAAAAAACGGTTTCCGATGCAGAAAAGGAACTTGAAGAAATCAATGCATAAAATTAAGGCTGTTACCGAAAAGTAACAGCCTTAATTTTATATCATTTCTATCATTTTTTTGAGGTTTTCATAACCGATTTCAATTCCGTCAAGGCAGTTTTCAAGTCCTTCAAATTCAACGCTGACATAGCCGTCATATCCTGCATTTTTTGCAATTGCAAGGCACTGCATAACGGGAATATCGCCGTGACCGATAACAGAACCTCTTAAGTAGTTTCCGCCCCTCGATTTAAAGAATCCTTTTCCGGGATTGAGTCCGTTTCCGTTCTTTATATGGAAATCCTTTGCGTGAATATGCTTAATGTAAGGAGCGAGTCTGCCTGTTGCGACAGCACTGTTTTCATCAACACATGAGAAATTGCCTACATCAAGTAAAACTCCGAAATTGTCATCTGCAACACCGGTGATGATTTTTTCAACTCTTTCGCTGTCCTGGCAGAAAAATCCATGGTTTTCAATCATGGTAACAATGCCTTTTTCTTTTGCATATTCGGTAACTCTTCCGCAACCTTCAACGAGAATGGGAAGCACCTGTTCAAAACCGGCATGCTTTTTGATGCTTTCAGGCATATTCCATGCAGCATCATGTCTCATGCAGCCGACTCCCAGAATTTCCGCAACATCTACCTTGCGGCATATTCTTTCAATCTCTGCATCAAGTCCGTCATCATTGAGAAGATTTGCAGAGATTGTGTAGCTGATAACGGGAAGTGAGAGCTTTTCGCTTTCTTCTCTTATCATTGCGGCATAATCTTTTTCGCTTACGCCGTCAGCAGGGGAAAGGTCGATAAATTCAATTCCGTCAAAGCCCATTTCCTTTGCTTTTTTCATTATGCTCAGCTGAGTTTCTTTGCCGGAAGAAATAAGCTGCTGAAAGCTGTAACTGCTGACTCCTATTTTCATTTTACATCACCTCAGCAACCGTGGCTTTTAAGAAATTCAACAGCTTTTCTGATGTCTTTTTCAGGGTCATCTCCGACTTCTCTTTCAATGGTAAGGAAGCCCTTGTAACCGATATCCTCAAGTGCCGCAAGATACTTTTCCCAGTTGACCTGACCTTCGCCGAGAGGAACTTCTGTAAAGGAATCTTCAGTTATGATAACATCTTTCTTAAGTCCGTAAACAATTTCGGGGTCTTTAAAGAAATTCTGCTTGCCGTCTTTTGCATGAGTATGTACGATGTATTTCTGAAGGTTATAAACTGCACCTGCGGGGTCGTCACCCGTAACCATAACAAGGTTTGCAGGGTCAAGGTTAACGCCTACACCCGTTGAACCGAGTGAGTCAAGAAATTCCTTGAGAACGGCTGAGGTTTCGGGGCCTGTTTCAATTGCAAAATGTGCGCCGATGCTGTCGGCATAGCGTGAAAGCTCAAAGCAAGCTTCCTGCATGACTTTATATCTGTCAACAGATTTATCGCCGGGCACGACACCGATATGAGTAGTAACAACATTGGTGTCAAGCTCTTTTGCAAGGTCGATAATTCTCTTTGATTTTTCTATCTTTTCGGGGTTTCTGTCTGCAAAGCAGAATCCGCCGCCGCCAAGGTCACCGCAAAGAGCGGAAATAACAAGACCGTTATCGGCAACAAGCTTTTTGAATTCGCTGATTTTTGCCGCATTCATGTTTTCGGGAGACATTTCTCCTCTTGTTGCATAAACCTGAATGCCCTGCGCACCAACACCTGCAGCCTTTTTAACAGCTGTGGTAATATCTGTTCTGAAACTGTCGATAATAACACCGATAGGGAATCTACCCATGATAATTTCTCCTTTACTTTGGCATTGTGCCTTATTAAGCATTATAATAGCAAACATTCAGATGTTTATCAAGTTTTTTTTGTAATTAACTTTACAATTTTTGTTTTTGTGGTATATTATAATATGGACTTTTATAGAAAATATAATGGAGGTAAAGTAAATGTCAAAAATTAAAGTTGCTGTTATAGGATGCGGAAACATTGCAAACGCATCCCATATTCCCGCATATATGGAAAATGAGGAAGTAGAAATCAAGTATTTCTGCGATATTATTCTTGAAAGAGCTGAAAAGGCCGTTGAAAAATACGGCTGCGGAACAGCAGTTGCAGATTATCACGATTTTCTCAATGATCCCGAACTGGACGCTGTTTCGGTTTGCACACATAATGATTTCCACTCAATTATAACAATCGATTTTCTTAAGGCAGGCAAGCATGTTATGTGCGAAAAACCTGCTGCAAGAATTCTCTCCGAAGCTCTTGAAATGCAGAAGGTTGCAAAGGAAACCGGCAAAGTCCTCAATATCGGTGTGTGCAACCGCTTCAATACCTATGTTATGAAGGTTAAAGAGCTTATTGATCAGGGTGAGCTCGGTAATGTTCACCATGTTTATGCCTCCTTCAGAAAACACCGTTCAATTCCCGGTATCGGCGGTGATTTTACAACAAAAGAAAAATCGGGCGGCGGTGTGCTTATTGACTGGGGCGTTCATTTCCTTGACCTCATTATGTATTGCTGCGGTGATCCCAAGCCTCTTACTGCTTCAGGTGAAGCCTTCTGCAAGCTCGGTAAAGATATTAAGAACTATACATATTTAGGCATGTGGGCATCGGAAACCAAAGAAGAAAACGGTACATACGACGTTGATGATTCCGTAACGGGTATTGTTCGTACAACGGGTCCCGTTATTACCTTCAACGGCGCATGGGCTCAGAATGTCGGCGTTGATGAAATGTATATCGACTTTATGGGCGATAAAGCAGGCATAAGACTTCAGTATTGCTCTGATTTCAAAATCTGGTCGGTTAAAAACGGTATGCTTACCGAAACACAGGTTTCTACAAGAGAAACACCCATGTACAGAAGCGAAATTGATGATTTCATCAGATGCATAAAGACGGGCGATAAGAATCAGCAGAATATTGATTATGCAATCGAAACATCAAAGATTATGCAGGCGATTTATGACTCCTCCGAGAATCACTGCGAAATTAAAATTTCTTAAGAAAGGTTGAATTGAATTATGGATATCAGAATTTTTAAAAATGAAGCAGAAATAGGTAAAGCTGCAGGTCAGCTTTTCTGCGATATTGTTAAGGAAAACCCCTCATGCGTTCTGGGTCTTGCAACCGGTGCAACTCCCATTCCCACATATAATTATATGGTTGAGGAATATAAGGCGGGCAATGTATCGTTTAAGAATGTAAGCACATTCAATCTTGACGAATACTGCGATCTTCCCAAGGAGCATAAGAACAGCTATTATTCATTTATGTTTGAAAATCTTTTCTCAAAGATTGATATAAATGCAGATAACGTTAATTTCCTTGACGGAAACACAACCGACCCCGAAGCAGAAAGTGCAAGATATGCTGCTGCAATTGCAGCAAAGGGCGGAATTGACGTTCAGCTTCTCGGTATCGGCAGAAACGGTCATATCGCATTCAATGAACCCTCCGATGCATTTACGGGCGAAAGCTTCAAAATCGCTCTTACACAGAGCACAATCGACGCAAACTCCATTTATTTTGATGATATTCCCATGCCTCGCTATGCAATGACAATGGGCATCGGATCAATCATGAAGGCAAAGAAAATTGTTCTTATTGCAACGGGCGCATCAAAAGCAGAGGCGGTAAAGGGCATGATTAAGGGCGAAGTTACTCCTCAGCTTCCCGCATCAATTCTTCAGCAGCATCAGGATGCTGTTATCTTCCTTGATGAGGCAGCAGCAAGCCTTCTTTAATCTTCGCATAATTCAGAGGTGAAAAACAATGGATAAGAAAACTTTCTATATTTCAACGCCGATATATTATCCCTCGGATAAGCTTCATATCGGCCATACTTACTCAACAGTAGCTGCCGATACAATGGCACGTTATAAGCGTTTTCAGGGCTTTGATACCTTCTTTCTTACAGGTACCGACGAACACGGTCAGAAGATTGAAGATAAGGCAAAGGCAGCAGGTGTAACTCCTCAGACATATGTTGACAATATTGTTGACGGTATCAAGGATCTTTGGAAGCTCATGAATATATCATATGATAAATTCATCAGAACCACGGATGATTATCATGAGAAAGCGGTTCAGAAGATTTTTAAGAAAATGTATGATAAGGGCGATATTTATAAGGGACATTATGAAGGCCTTTATTGTAAGCCCTGCGAATCCTTCTGGACTGAAACTCAGGCTGTTGACGGAAAATGCCCCGACTGCGGCAGACCCGTTACAAAAGAACGTGAAGAAGCCTATTTCTTCAAGCTTTCAGCTTATGCCGATAAGCTTGCAAAGTATTATGATGAGCATCCCGGTTTCATTGAGCCTGTAAGCAGACAGAATGAAATGGTTAATAACTTCATCAAGCCCGGTCTTCAGGATTTGTGTGTATCCCGTTCATCCTTCAAGTGGGGTATTCCCGTTCCGGTTAATGAGGACCATGTTATCTATGTGTGGCTTGATGCTCTTACAAACTATATAACCGCCCTCGGCTACGGCTCCGAGGACGACTCTCTTTATAAAAAATTCTGGCCCGTTGATGTTCATCTTATCGGTAAGGATATTATCCGTTTCCATATGATTTACTGGCCTGCATTCCTTATGTCTATTGATGAGCCCCTTCCCGAAAAAGTTTTTGCACACGGCTGGGTGCTTATTGACGGAGGTAAAATGAGCAAATCCGTCGGCAATGTTGTTGACCCCGTTATTCTTGCTGAAAGATACGGCGTAGATGCCCTTCGTTATTATCTTCTCCGTGAATTTACTTTCGGTTCCGACGGTTCCTTTTCAAACGAAAATCTTATCAACAGAATAAACTCCGACCTTGCGAATGACCTCGGAAACCTTGTTTCAAGAACTGTTTCCATGGTTGAAAAGTATTTCGGCGGAACAATTCCTGCCGAAAGAGAAGCAGGTGAGTTTGATGATGATTTAAAGGCTCTTGCATTGCAGACAAAGGGCGATGCGGAAAAAGAGCTTGATAAGTTCAACTATTCAATCGCACTTACAAATATCTGGAAGCTTGTTTCAAGAACAAACAAATATATTGACGAAACCGCTCCGTGGGCACTTGCAAAGGATGAAGCAAACAAAGCAAGACTTGCAGAGGTAATGTATAATCTTTGCGAATGCATAAGAATGATATCCGTTCTTATTGCACCCTTTATGCCTTATACAGCAGAGGAAATCAGAAAGCAGATCGGTGTTCCTGCAGAATTTGCATGGGATGAAAGCGGCGTTTTCGGCAAGGAGTCAACCTATACAGTTTCAAAGGGCGGCATTATCTTCCCGAGAATCGACCTTGAAAAGGAGCTCGCAGAGCTTGAAGCTGCAAAGGCAGCTGCAAACCCCGTAAATCCTCTTAAAGAGGAAATTCAGGGCGTTGCCAAAATCGGCATAGATGATTTTGCAAAGGTTGATCTCAGAGTTGCAAAAATCGTTGACTGTGAACCCGTTAAAAAGGCAAAGAAGCTTCTGAAACTTACTCTTGATGACGGTACGGGTGATCCGAGAACTGTTGCTTCGGGTATTGCATTATATTATAAGCCCGAGGAGCTTATAGGCAAGAGCATAATTCTTGTTTCAAATCTCAAGCCTGCCGTTCTCTGCGGTGTTGAAAGCTGCGGAATGATTCTTGCGGCAGATGCGGGCGAGAATGATGTCAAGGTTATCTTTGTTGACGGAATCCCTGCAGGAAGTAAGGTAAGATAAAATGAATAATATCTTTGACAGTCATGCACATTATGACAGCGATGCATTTGATGCTGACCGCAAAGAGCTTGTAAGCGCCCTGCCCGAGCGGGGCGTTTGCGGTATCATAAATTGTGCAAGTGATATGGTGTCAAGTCTCACAAGTCTTGAGCTTGCAGATGAATTTCCGTTTGTTTATGCAGCATGTGGTGTTCATCCTCATGAGGCTGAAGGCTGTAAGCAAGGCTATCTCTCTGTGCTTAAAAAGCTTTGTACGGAAGAAAAATGTGTTGCAGTCGGTGAAATCGGTCTTGATTATCACTATGATTTTTCACCCCGTGATATCCAGAAAAAAGTGTTTGAACAGCAGATAGTTCTTGCCATAGAGCTTGATTTGCCTATAATTGTTCACGACAGAGAAGCGCATGAGGATACAATGACTCTTCTTAAAAGGTACAAGCCCAAAGGCGTTGTTCATTGCTTTTCAGGCTCTGCTGAAATGGCGAAGGAAGTTGTGAAGCTGGGAATGTATATCGGTCTCGGCGGTGCGGTTACGTTTAAAAATGCAAGAAAGCCCAAAGAAGTTGCTGCTGTTGTACCCGAAGATAAGCTTCTTATTGAAACCGACTGTCCCTACATGACTCCCGTGCCTTACAGAGGTCAGCGTTGCGATTCTTCATTCATTCCTTACACTGCCGAGGTGCTTGCTGAGGTCAGGGGAGTAACGGCGCAGGAAATTCTTGATTTAACACGCAGAAATGCAAATAAACTTTTCGGATTGGAGCTTTAATATGTTTTTTCATGAGAAAACCTATGATATAGACGAGCTTGCAAGGTGGAATCTTCATCTTCACACGAATTTTTCACGTTGTGCAAAGCCTGAAATGAATGCAAGGGATATAGTTAAGGCTGCGGATGAAGCAGGACTCGAAATGATAGCTCTTACCGACCATAACTATCCTCATAAAAAGAATGCGGTTGCGCCGCAAAAGATTGAGCTTGAAAAACAGCTTGAAGAATTTGAACATAGGGTAAAAGTTCTTATCGGTGCTGAGCTTTCCTCCTACGGTGCAGGAAAGTTTGCCGATGATATTGAAACCGATAATTCTCTTGATTACAGGCTTTACACCACTAACCATTATCATCAGGATTACTGGGAGCATCCTCAAATCAAAACCCCCCGTAATTATGCCGAGCATATGCTTGCGATTATGGATAAGGTTATCGACAGCGGCAGAGCTGACTGTTTTGCCCACCCGTTTATGGCAGGATATATTCATGCATTTGAGGATTTTCATGATGTAACGAGAGCATTTACAGATAATGAAATCGGCGATATCATGGAAAAAGCAAACAAGCATGAAATTGCATGGGAATTAAATGTTCCTGCTGTTTTCGGAGATCCTGAATTTTTTCACCGTTATTTTCAAATCGGTAAGGAAATAGGCGTAGTTTTCAATATGGGTTCTGACGGTCATATGCTTTCAAAGGTAGACACAAAGCAATATGCCGATGAGTTTAAAAGAATATTATATTAACAAGGATAATCCGCATGATGCAAAATCATGCGGATTTATTAATGTTTTCTTAATTTGTATCAGATTTGAAGAAGTGAGGTTGACAAAAAATTCTTCTTTTTTTATAATTAATCATCATGTTTAAAGGAGAAAATAAAAATGCTTGGATTTTTTACGGCAGTCCGTAATATTCTGAAAGGTGTAGTTTCTATTGCGGTTATAATTCCTGTTTTTCTTACAGCCTGGATGCCCGGAGACCCTGATACACCCGTTATGGTCAATGCAAATGCTACAAATCCATACATAAACGAATATCTTGATACCGATGTGTCGGCACACCGCTCAGGTGCAGGAATTGTTCCTCAGAACACTCTGATGGCATTCGAGTATGTTTTGAAGAATAATAAAAAGCTCGGTGTTGATACATTTGAATTCGATGTTCAGATAACGTCTGACGGCGAGCTTGTTCTGCTTCATAATTTAACATATGATGACACCTCAAATGCTGAAGAAGCTTTTGGTCATAAAAGCGTCTATGCTTCAGAACTCACCTTTGAAGAAGCTTATAATAACTTGAATCTCGGCGAAAATTTTACTCCGGATGAGGGCGAAACTTATCCGTACAGAGGTTTGAGAGGGGAGGCTATTCCTGAAAACCTCCGTGTTGTAAAGTGTGAAACTGTTATTGATTATATTGAAAAAAACAGCAATGGCAAGGAATTTAAATATATTATTGAAATTAAGAGTCTCAGCACAAACGGTATGAAGGCGGCTGATAAGCTTTATTCAATTATTACCGAACGTGGTTTGCAGGACAGAGTTATCTGGGCTTCATCAAAAGAGGATGTTTCCATTTACATGGAGCATAAATATCCCGATATGCCCCGTTCTGCAAGAACGACAGAGGTTATTCAGTTCTATATTTATTCCAGAATGAATTGGGATTTGGCAGACCTTGATGTTTCTTATGTTGCCTTGCAGATTCCTTACGGTGACAGCGCAGCGAATAATCTTGTGAATCTCGGAACCAGAGAGCTTATCAATTATGCACACAAATATAATATTGCAGTTCAGTATTGGACCGTAAATGAAGCTGAAGAGGCAGAAATTCTCACTAAGAACGGTGCGGACTGCATTATGTCAGATTACCCGCAAATGATCTACGAAGCCGTAGATTCCTGTAAATAATAAAATCACGCACAGCCGATTGTCTGATTGGCTGTGCGTGATTTTTAACTTGATCAGATTTTCTTCTTTTTCATACATCCTATTCCGATTGCCATAATGATTACGAAAATGATAAGATAACCGGGTATCATTTTTGCGTGTGCCTGGAAGGCTGCAATAACCATGAAAACGCTGCCTGCAATTGCAAGAACAGGAGCAACAAATCTCTGGAAACCCTTGAAATTCTTGCTGAGCATCATTTTAAAGAAAATAGGAATATAGAACGGATAAATTGTAACGATGGGAAGCTCTGTGGGGTCAAAAGCAAACATACCGAGCTTATCGCTGAAGTCACTCATCTGTGAGCAATAGAAGAAGAAAAGCCATGCGGCACAAAGAAGAAGGCAGATTACAGCTGAATTTGTGGGCATGTTTGTTTGTTTATCTACCATATTGAAAACCTTCGGTGATGGTCCTCTGCCACGGCTTGCGAGTGAATACAAGCCTCTTGAGCAGCCGAGCATAAGTCCGTTAAGGGTTCCGAGGCAGGAAACAATAACAAAAACAAATATTCCGGTTCCCATAACATTTCCGAAAACAGCGGCAAAGGCGTTCTTTGCGCCGGCCTGACCGTTAGCCATCATTTCCGCATTGGGAACAGCACCTGCAAGACCTATATAATATAAAACATAGATTGCAACGATAATAAATGCACCAATAATAAGAGCTTTGGGGAGATTTTTCTTTGCGTCTTTGATTTCTGCATTGATTGAAGTTGCGATAATCCAGCCTTCATATGCAAAGCAGGTTGCGCAAACAGCTTTGAAAATAGCAGATGAAGTGGGGATTTCATTAACAACCGTTGTAAAGTTTTCGATTGTGTGACCCTTTGTCAGACCGTAAATTGTTCCTGCAATTGCCATAAGAAGAAGAGGGATAAGCTTAACAAAGGTTGTTGAAACCTGAAATTTACCGGATAGAATTGGTGAAAGAGAATTAAGAGCAAAGCTTCCTATGAGATAAAGAGCTGTTAATGCAAAGCAAAAACCACCTGTGATATCTGCTTCTGCACCAAAAATAAGAACAAGAGTATATCGTGCCGAAAGCCATGCAAGCGCCATGGTAAGGGTGGGGTAGTAAATGGTTGAAAGGAACCAACCGATAACATATCCGTATTTTTCACCGATCATAGCATCAGCGTAGTCAACTACGCCGTTGACCTTTTCGTATTTTGTGGCCATAATTGCAAATGCATATGCACAAACAATCATGATAAAGCCACCGATGATCCATGCAAGAATACCGAGCTTAAGGTCGCCGCCTGTGTGATTGAGGATCGCCTCTGCCTTGAAGAAAACGCCGCTTCCGACAACTATACCTACAACCATGCAAATGGCTGTAAGTAAGCCGTACTTTTTTTTGAGTTCTGCCATTCATTCAACCTCATTTCATTTTTTAAGTATTATATTTTAAACATAATAAAAGTCAACACTGACTGTAAATAACAGAGCGATGAATAAACCGACCCTTATATCTCATTTTATTTGAGCTTTCTTGCAAGGTCATTAAGGAAAAGCTCGTTTTCAAGTGAAACCGGAGTTGTATCCTTATTAATATGTACAAATTCAATGTCCATAATTCTTGCAAAGTCACGGAGCATTTCAGCGTCGGCGTCATATGAAAGAACAGTATGGTGTGCACCGCCTGCAATAATCCAGCATTTTGCACCCGTACAAAGGTCGGGCATTGCTCTCCACATAACTCTTGCAACAGGGAGATTAGGCATGGGAAGAATGGGTTTAACGCATTCAATATCCTGACAAATCATTCTGAGTCTGCCGCCCATATCAACGAGGCTTACAACAACAGCGGAGCCTGCTTTGCCTTCGAAAACAAGTCTTGCAGGGTCGTTTTTGCCGCCTATTCCGAGAGGATGAACCTCAATTCTGGGCTTGTCTGCCGAAAGGGTAGGGCAAACCTCAAGCATATGAGCACCAAGTGAATATTCCATGCCGGGAGCAAGGTTATATGTATAGTCCTCCATAAAAGCCGTGCCGCCGTTCATGCCTTCGGTCATAGCTTTCATTACAGCGGTCATTGCTGAAACCTTCCAGTCACCTTCGCCGCCGTAACCGTAACCCTGTTCCATAAGACGCTGGCTTGCAAGTCCGGGAAGCTGCTCCATTCCGTGAAGATCTTCAAAGGTATTTGTGAATGCTTTGCAGCCCTGCTCATCGAGCATTTTCTTCATTGCGATTTCTTCTTTTGCCTGATAACGTACAGCAGCAAGGTTGTCCGTTGCAATTTCATATTTTTCAGCATACTCAGCCATAAGAGCATCAACTTCAGCCTCGGTAACAGCGTTGATATATTCTACGAGCGTTCCGACGGGCCATGTGTTAACCTGCCATCCGAGCTGCTCCTGAACGCCGACTTTATCACCTTCTGTAACGGCAACATTTCTCATGTTGTCACCAAAACGCATAACCTTAAGGCTCTTTGAGAATGCGGCGCCTACTGCGGAACGCATCCATTTGCCGAGCTCTGCAAGAACCTTTTCGTCCTGCCAGTAGCCCATGATAACCTTTCTGGGAGTACGGAGTCTTGCTGCAATGAAACCATGCTCTCTGTCACCGTGAGCTGCCTGATTGAGGTTCATAAAGTCCATGTCAATTTCTTCGTTGGGAATATCTCTGTTGTATTGTGTTGCAAAATGACAGTATGGCTTCTGAAGCTCCTTAAGACCGTTTAACCACATCTTCGAAGGAGAGAAGGTATGCATCCATGTGATGATACCTGCACACTTGTCGTCAAAGTTGGCTTCTTTCACAACCTGTGTGATTTCTTCGGGAGTTTTTGCGGTCACTTTATAAACAACCTTACAAGGCAGAAGTCCGCTTTCATTCATCTTTTCGGCCATTTCGGCAGCTCTTTCAGCAACGATATCAAGTACCTCAGGACCGTAAAGGAACTGACTGCCGACTACAAACCAAAATTCGTATTTTTCCATATACATGATTAATCACCCTTCAATTTAAATTTATTTTATCTTATCATTATTGACTTGTTATGTCAAATAAAAAGTAATATTTTATTAATATTATTAATATCACTTGAACTGAATATAAAATTCTGCTATAATAAAAATATTAATAAAACCGATTGGAGAGACCGGTATGAGTATGAAATATGTAATCAAGTATAAGTCAGCAGGTGCGGTTATTACATCGAATGAAACCGAAACAGATTTGTATTCTCTTGAAATTGTTGAAAAGCCGGACAGGTACACAGTTGTCCTTAATCCTAAATGTGATTTTGAGCTTGTTGATTTCTATGCGGAAACCGATTATGAATTTGTAAAGAACGATTGGTTCTTTGCAGGCGGTTATCAGTCATGGACTAAATCAAGGGAGTATCAGTGTGGTCATATTCAGAGAGGAGTTATAAAGCTTTCCAATTATATTCCCTATGCAAGCCATGCTGCGAAGCTTTTCGGCGACCAGTATATCGTTGATTATTCGGAAGTACCCGGTGAATTCCACAGCCATTGCTATACATACATCAGAAACGGAAAAAAGGTTAAACTTTTCGGTTCATTGAGTGAAAAAACCGGCTTTACATATTTTAAGGTAAAGATGAACGATAACTATTTCTCAATCCGTAAGGATGTTCTCGGTAAGCTTGTGACCGAACCCTATACCGTTTTTGATATCGTTTATTATGAAGGCGAATACGACGAAGTATTTGATAAATACTTTGCAAAATTTGATATGCCCGAAACAAGAAAGGGCTTAATGAGCGGTTACACTTCGTGGTATAACTATTTCCAGAACATTGACGAGAAAATCATTCTCCGTGACCTTGAAGGTCTTAACTGCGCAAAGAATGAGGTTAATATTTTCCAGATTGACGACGGTTATGAAACATTCGTCGGTGACTGGCTTGACCATTGCGATAAATTCCCGAGCGGAATGAAGTCTGTGGCAGAAAAGATTCATGCAAAGGGCTATAAGGCAGGTATCTGGATTGCTCCCTTCAGCTGCCAGAGAGTTTCAAGAACAGCAAAAGAGCATCCCGATTGGCTTATCAAAGATGAAAAAGGCAAACCTCAGATTGGCTGCATAGGCTGGGGCGGCGCATATACTCTTGATATTTACAATGATGAAGCAAGAGAATATATCAAGCATTTCTTTGATGTGATTCTTAATGATTGGAATTACGATATGGTTAAGCTTGATTTCCTTTACAGCCAGTGCATTACTCCCAGATACGGAAAGTGCCGTGGTGAAATCATGTATGAAGCAATGCAGCTTCTTCGTGAATGTGTAGGCGATAAGCTTCTTCTTGGCTGCGGTATCCCCATGAGTGCCGCAATCGGTGTCTGCGATGCGTGCCGTATCAGTTGCGATGTTGACCTTACTTATAAGGGAAAAATCTATAATCATATTCATGTTAATAATGAGATGCTCAGTGCACAAAGCGCAATCAATAACTCAATCTTCCGCCGTCACCTCAACGGCAGAGTATTCATGAATGACCCTGATGTTTTCTTCTTAAGAAATCATAATCTTAAGTTTAATTGGGAGCAGAAGCATCTTCTTGCAAGAGTAAATAATCTTTTCGGAAATGTTCTTTTTGTTTCTGATAACGCAGGTGAATTCAACAAAAAGCAGATTGAATTTCTTAAAAAGTATTTCAAGAAAACAAACGAAACCGTTAAATCTGCTGAATATCTTGACGACGAAATCATCAGAATCGAAATTGACGATAACGGAAAAGATAAGGTGCTTGAGTTTAATCTTGTTAAAGGCGAAATTATCAGAGATAATTAAAATAACCCTTGGTTGTACTTTAAAATGTACAGCCAAGGGCTTTTTCTTTTAATTGATTAAATCCTTATATTGATAAACCTTAACATAATCAACAATGAATTTTGCATCTTCGGCAGGTTCATTTTTTCTTTCTGCAGGAATACCGTTTTCGCCACGCATTTCAACGGAGAGGATAAGATATTCTTCGTTATGGCTGACTCCGCCGTAATCGGTTCGGAATGTTTCCACACCGTTAATGTAGAAGATATATTCATTTTCGTTCCATTCAAGCCCGTAGGTGTTGAACTCTTCATATGGATTATTGTTTATCAGAAACTGTTTTGCTCCGAGATTTTGATGAGCATCGCCGTAACCGTCAAAATGGAGATTGGAGGTAATGCTGTTTTTCAAAATCTTTTCATAGCAGTTGCTTTCAAAAATATCTATTTCCGTGCCGTCTGTGCCGTTTCCGTCTTCATTATATACGCCATCATTCATAAGCCAGAATGCACTCCAGATATCTGCGCCCTCGGGCAATATGCACCTGCATTCAAAATAGCCGTATTTCTGGCTGAAACCGTTGGGAGAATCCGAATCCGTATCAATGCCGGCGGAATACCATCCTGCTCCTTTGCCTCCCATGCCTTCTTCAAGATAAGTAACCGGTATTATCAAGTTGCCGTTTTCTGTATATGCAAGATATTGATTCCAATAACTGCCTTTTCGGGGTTCTGAAATCGTGCCGTACTGATAATGACCCGACCATACACTTCTGTCAAGCTCACCGCTGAATTCTTCGGTAAAGGTTTCGGTGAATTTATTCATATCAATTTTTTCACCTAAAGGATAGCAGGGTATGTCGAGCGATAAACATATAAACATTATTGTTGAAGCAAGAAAGGCGGCAATACCTTGAAAAATGCTGTTCATTTTATTTCTCCTTTTTCAATATTTGTAAGGTTATAAATCTTGCGCCGATAACTCCCGTTACATAAAACAAAAACTTCAAACGGAGTAATTGAAATTGTATTCTGTTAACAATTATAAATAACGTTAAAAAAATGTCAATAATTATTCGGGATATTGAAATAATTTTCAGTTCGTGGTACTATATTAATGTCAAAATTGCAGAGTTTTTTGGAATTAATAACTTGTCGCATTCAATAGCTGCATAAAGATTTTATAATAATTATTCAGCAATATAATGGTGATTTGATGCATAGAGAACTTTTGAGAAAAAATAAGCAGATTCCGTTATCGGAATGTTTGGAAATTCTAAAGAATGAAAAAAGAGGCGTTTTATCGGTAAACGGTGATAACGGTTATCCTTACGGTATGCCTATGAATCATTGGTATAACGAAGAAAACGGTAAAATATATTTCCATTGCGGAAAGAACGGTCACAGAAACGATTCGTTAAAATTTAATAATAAGGTTTCTTTTTGTGTTTATGATAAAGGCTGTGTCAAAGAAGGAGAGTGGGCATTAACTGTCCGAAGTGTTATTGTTTTCGGTAAAGCCGAATTTATTGACAGCGTTGATGTTATAAATGATATTATGACAAAACTCAGCCTGAAATTCACTTCGGACGAGGATTATATAAAAAAAGAACTCAAAGCGTATGCGGAGCAAACGCTTATGATTGAGCTTACACCTGAGCATATTTGCGGAAAGGTAGTTTCGGAATCTTAAAAACGAGGATTGTTTTAATGTATTATTTTTTGGTTACATCAGCAGTTGTATTATTTTCTTTACAGTTTCTTTTTAATCAGAGATTTGAGCAGAGCAGGGGAGAAAGTCTGAAATCTGCTCTTGAATTTTCTCTGTATAAGAGTATTGTTATTGTAATTATTATGCTTATTATCAGTGGCTTTAAGGTTGAAATAACACTTTTCAGCTTTGTAATGGCTGTTATTTATGCTGTTTCGGGAATTGCAATGACGGTTTTCAGCATGAAGGCCTTTGCCGTTGCAAATTTATCCGTATATTCCGTTTTTTCAATGCTCGGCGGTATGCTTTTGCCTTTTGTTCTCGGTGTCGGATTTTATAATGAGGAGCTTACGGTCTTCAAGGCTGTTTGCTGTGTACTTATTGTTGTATCCGTGCTTCTCAATATCAAAAAGGGCAAGCAGGATAAAAAGGCTATTATATATTATATGGCTGTTTTTATTCTAAACGGTATGGCAGGTGTTATTTCAAAAATTCATCAGTCCTCTGAAATGCCTCATGCGGACAGCTCCGGATTTATGATGCTGACAAGCCTTGCTACCGTTGCGGTTTGTGCCGTGTGGCTGCTTGTGAAGTATAAGAAAATTCCTGTTATCAAAGGAAAGGAGCTTATATTTGCTTCGGGCTACGGGGTGTTTAACGGAATAGGAAATCTGTTTTTGCTTATTTCTTTGGTGCATCTTCCCGCATCTGTTCAATATCCGCTTGTTACTGGCGGAGTGATGCTTTTTTCAACCCTTATTTCGGCTATACGCAAAGAAAAGATTTCGGTAAAAGAATATATAGCTGCCGCAGTTTCTTTTGTTGCGAGCGTGCTAATGGCGTTTTAAAAATAATCCCCGCAGTGCAAAACTGCGGGAATTTGTTATATCGGTATTCCGTTGCAACGGTCAATCCCGTGTTAAATTATATGAGCCGTAAAGCCTGAAAAGTTTTGATTCGGATTTTAAAATCATCCGTATGATGAATCTTGATTTTTATATATCTTTTTTTGATGTTGACATTGTTGAATTGTAAATTATAATAAAGCTATACGAAAAGGAGGTGCTGTTTTGCAACTTGTATTATTAACTGCTTTCGGTGTTGGCGGCGCAACGATTATCGGCGCACTTATCGGCTTTATTTTTAAAGGAATCTCTCATAAATTTTCTGATATTGTTTTGTCTTTTGCGGCAGGTGTTATGCTTGCGGCGGCTGTTCTCGGACTCATTGTTCCGTCGCTTGAATACGGCGGAAAATACGGACTGATAAAAACTGTAATCGGTATTTTTGCCGGTGCAGTATGTCTCAATCTTATAGATAAACTTGTCCCTCATCTTCACAGACTTGCAGGTTCGGATATTGAGCCTCATAAAAATACAAATCTGAGCAAGGTTTTACTGTTTGTAACTGCAATTGCAATTCATAACCTTCCGGAAGGAATTGCGGCTGGTGTCGGATTCGGCTCGGGGGACAATTCTCAGGCTCTTATTATTGCAGGAGGTATAGCTCTTCAAAATATTCCCGAGGGAATGGTTATAATCGCTCCGATGCTTTCGGCAGGAGTCAAACCCAAAAGAACTTTTTTGCTTGCCATGCTTACGGGTATTGTTGAGGTTGTCGGTACGCTTATAGGTTATTTTGCGGTCAGCATCGCATCGGCAATCCTGCCTTATGCACTTGCTTTTGCAGGTGGTACAATGCTTTATGTTATCAGCGATGAAATGATACCCGAAACACATCACGATAACGAAAGAGGAGCAACCTATGCTTTGCTTATCGGTTTTTGCGTAATGCTTGCAACCGATGTTCTTCTGGGGTAAAAGGAGCTTCTATGAAAAAAATTAATGAGCTTTGCCGATTATTTTCCGATGTTAATAACGGTGAAATATTAACGCTTGAAAAAAATAAGATTTATCATATCAGGCACGAGGATTCATTTGTATTTGAAGGCTTTTTTTGTACTAATACTGCCAAAAAGCATGAAAATCCGAACGGGTTGCGCCGTACGGCTATGTATCTTAAGAATAAAAAGAATATAATTGTTGACGGTAACGGCTCAACAGTTATTGTTCACGGAAAGATGACACCGTTTCTTTTTGAAAACTGTGAAAACATAACCGTAAAGAATCTTACTGTTGATTATGCATGTCCCACAATGGCCGAATTTAAGGTTTTATCCAATGAAAACGGCGTCTGTATTATTAAAATTAATCCCGAATGCCTATTCAGAATTGAAGGTAACAATCTTATCTGGCAGGGAGAAAACGGCGATGACGGTGTTCCTTATTGGGAGGACAGTTATATCGGCAACCGCAGACATATTAAGGTTTTTGACCCTGTTAAGGAGAAATGCCGGGATTTCAGGCGAGATGATCTTGAGTTTGAAAAAATTGAGCAGATTGATAATTTCACTTTAAGAGTCCGGCTGAAAAACAAGGGTGCGGATTTTACAGAGGGATGCATATTTCAGACGAGAAATATTGTTCGTGATCAGACCGGTGCGTATTTTAACCGTTGTAAAAATCTTTGCTTTGAAAATCTTCGCATAAAATTCATGCACGGATTGGGTATGGTTTCTCAATTCTGTGAAAATGTAACATACAGAAACTGCGATTTTACTCCTGCAGAAGGCAGAACAATTGCAAGCACAGCAGATTTCTTTCAGTTTTCAGGATGCAAGGGGAAGCTTGTGATTGATTCATGTATAGCAAGGGGTGCGCAAGATGATTATGTCAATGTTCACGGAACGCATCTTCGCATAATTGCTCAGAGCCATGAAGAAAAAACTCTGACAGTTCGTTTCATGCATAATGAATCGTGGGGTTTTCAGGCTTTTGAAAAGAACGATGAGCTTGAATTTATAAAATGGGATACACTTATTCCTTATGCAGCTGCATCGGTAATTGATTATCAGAAGATAAATGATACTGATATCAAGCTTTTTGTTGACAACATTCCCGACGGAATTGAGATTGAAAAGGATGTTGTTGAGAATGCAACATGGACTCCGGAGCTTCATGTTTTAAACTGCAATTTCGGTCCGACTTCGGGCAGAGGTATTCTTTGCACAACAAGAGGCAAAGTAATAATTGAAAACAACTGTTTCAGAAATCTTTGGGGCCCCGCACTTCTCATAGAGGATGACTGCAATTTTTGGTTTGAATCGGGATATACAAAAGAAATCGTGTTCCGCAATAATCATGTTGTCGGCTGTGAGTATGCCGAAATGTGGAAAAATGCTCCCGTTATCCGCTATACCCCGAAGGTTATGAACGAAAATTCAAAGGAATTTGTTCACGGTAAACTTGTTCTCGCAGGAAATACCTTTGAAAAATCCTGTTTTGATAATCATTATATACACCTTGAATATCTGCGTGAAGCAATTATAACCGATAATATTTTTGATGCACCGTATATAATAGAGAAAAACGTAGTCGGAAGCATAGTTGATGATAATAATAAGATATAATTTAACAAGCTGTCTTACCAAATCAGGCAAGACAGCTTGTTTTATAATTCTGTATAGTTTATCTTTTTATCTTTAAAATAATATTCCTTATCATGCTCATTGATTTCACGCAGAACCCTGCACGGATTTCCGACCGCAACAACGTTTGAAGGAATATCCTTTGTAACTACGCTTCCCGCACCGATAACAACATTGTCACCGATTGTTATACCGGGTACAATTACCGCACCTGCACCGATCCAGCAGTTTCTGCCGATATGAACAGAAAAATTATACTGATATGTTTTTTCACGGAGAACAGGATCAATCGGATGCCCGGCCGTTGCAACTACAACGTTAGGACCGAATAATGTGTAATCACCTACATAAATATGGGTGTCGTCAACGAGTGTAAGATTGAAGTTTGCATAAACATTTTTTCCGAAGTGGCAATGCTTTCCGCCCCAATTTGCATGGAGCGGCGGCTCGATATAACAGTTTTCGCCGATTTCCGCAAACATTTTTTTGAGCAGCTCATCACGCTTTTTCATTTCTGACGGTCTTGTCTGATTGAAATCGTAGAGCATATCGAGACATTTGAGTTGTTCCTCCATTATCTCGTCGTCACCCGGAAGATATAAATCTCCCGAAAACATTTTTTCTTTCTGCGTCATACGGTTTCTCCTGCTAATGAATAATATTTTTCTTCAAGTTCTTCGTAATGCGTATAATATTTTGCCTGGGCAATAAGATTTTCTGCGTCCCTGTAAGGCTTTGTTGCTCTCATGTATATCGACTCAGCCTTAAGAAACGCTCTGAGATCATGTCTTATCTTTAAGCTGTCAAAAAAGCTTTTGGCTTCTCTGTTCATGATTTCCGATTTGATATCTTCATCGGGAGCAGTTATGTTTTCAATGCCGTATTTTCCGATAAGAGCAGAAGCTTCTTTCTTTGTTCTTGCAAGCTTGATTGCATCGGAACGAATTTCTTTTTCTTCCTTTGTTGTTTTGGAAAGTTTCTTTGCTTCAATTAATTCTTCCCGGGCATTTTCATAATAATATACCGGCCCGTTAAGAATATCTCTTTGGGCATTTGCAAGTCTTATTTTACCGGCATTTGAAGAGAATTTGTTTAAGTCCTCCATGATTATGGCAGCTCTTTCAATAGCGAGATTTTTTTCTTTGATCTCTTTTTTTACTGATTTTTCAGCCTTCTTATCTGCAGAAATATTTTCTTTTCCGAAAAGACTCTTTGCCTGTAGAATTGTTTCCATGCAATCTGTAAGCTCAGCGTCTTCAAGAACTCCCATCGAATGATTTTCAAACATGGCACGAATTTTCAATACATCAACATAAGCTTTGTGCTTGTTTTCTGTTAAATCGTAGAAGCAGAAGGGGATAAGATTGAGGAGAGCGCCGAGTGCGGAACAAAGAATAAGCACCTCAAAAAGATTATTTCTCATAGTATCGTTATAGAGAACATTGTAATCCTCAATAAGACCCATTTTTTCATAGATAGCGGGATAAACCATGCCTGTAAAAAAGCTGATAACCGTACCAATCATTCCGAGAGGTCCGAACAGACCGTCAACTCTGACACCCGTTTTCCATTGATGATAGTCACGCATATCTGCGCTGATGTTGTGCTGAACAATATTCCAGAAGGTATTAACAAAAGTATTAAAATACCAGATAATACAAATAAGTATGAGATTTTTGTAAGTGAAATATAAAATAATAAGAACCGCTACATTTATGGAGTTTGCCGTTATGAGCAGATTTCTTTTACCCATAGCTTTAATTGCGACAGGAGCAAGCAGCATTGACCAGAGCGCAGCATTGCCGATAACAGTATTTGCTATACCGAGAGAAGCCTGATATTCACCGTTGAAGGCATAAACAAAAGACCATCCGAGCACAACACCGTATCCTGACTCAAGGAAAACAACCCAGCTTGCAGACTGGATAATCCAATAGTATTTGTTTTTTGCAACTTCACGGATTGCATCAAGCATTCTTACCGGCTCGGGTTTCTTTTTTGGAAGAATGAGTCTTTCTTTGACTTTGCGGAAAAATACTGCACTTATGATAAATCCGATAACGGTAAAAACAGGATATATAATACGGTAGGTCCATATGTTGTTGAGACCCCATGTCCAGCCTGCTATCATGGGAATAAAAAGATTTGTAATTGATGGAGCCAGAGAATAAATCACCTGAGAAATACTCATTACATTTGCTCTTTCTTGTGCATTCGGTGTTATAATCTGCTGAAAATAAGTGTAGCTTTCATTATAAAAACAGAGGAAAACATTCAAAAGCATATACATAATCCAGACGGCAACCGCTTTTGTTATATAACTCCAATTTTCATATGGAAGCCAGACAAAAATAAGGGAAATAAGAACAATCGGAAAACCTGTTCTTCTTATAAACGGTAAAAATTTACCGCCTTCAAGGTTATGGTTGTCATAATACCAGCTTCTGAAAATACCGATAGGAATACCGACAAGATTTGCTACTATAAGCATTACCTGTAAATCCATCGGTCTGAGACCGATACTTGCACCGACAAGAAAGTTTGAAGCACTAAGTCCGATTGATGAAGCGAGCAGAGTAGTCCAATATACACCAAAGCCCGCACCGCTCAAAGACGCAATTTCTTTGTAAGGGATATAATTGCCTTTCTGCGGTTCGTGCCAGTATTCCTTAGTATGCCTGACTAAATCTTTAGCTTTGTGAATCAAGCCTTTTTTTGAAGTGTTTTCCATGAAATGCCCCCTTTAGAAAAGTGTAACATATTATTTCGGTTTAGTAAACTTCAAATTAAAAAATTATTGTCAAAAATGTATTCTTTATCCAACAGCAACGCATAAATCTTAAATGCAATAATATCACGAACATAAAGATACCGTTCAAAACCTTATGGCTTGCCGTTAAATAAAATATATCAAAAAAACAGGAGTTGCAAATTTGCAACTCCTTGATTTTTATGATTGAATTACAGCTTCATTGCAACATCCCATGCGCCCCAGATAACTGTGCGGAGATTGCCGACCTTTGCCGCATCACCGATAACGTGAACATGCTTACTCTTCGGTGCAACGGGCGTGGGAACATAACCTACTGACATAATAACTGAGTCTGAAGGAATCTCAAAGGTTTTTCCTTCCTTATCCTTAACAGTAACGCTGCCGTTATTAATTTCGCAAAGTGATGTTTCAAGATGTACGGGAACCTTGTTTGTCTTGAAGAAATCCCTGAGGTAGCTTGTGTTTGCAAGAGCAACACCGGGAGTTGTAACAAGGTCATCCTGCATTTCAACGATTGTAGGCTTTTTACCGTTGAGATAAAGCTCATAAGCGATTTCACATCCGGTAAGACCGCCGCCGATAACTGTAACATTTTCGCCTACTTCAGCATTACCTAAAAGGAAGTCAACTGCTTCAATTGCAGTATCTGCACCCTTAACGGGAATTGATTTTGCCTTTGAACCTGTTGCAACAATAACTTCGTCAGCGCCGAGAGCCGTTATATCTTTGATTTCGGTATTCATCTTTACTTCGATGGGGAGCTTTGCAACCTCACGGATATACCATGCAATAAGGTCACGGTCTTTTTCCTTAAATGAGGGAGCAGCAGCAGCGATGAATACACCGCCGAGCTTATCACTCTTTTCATAAAGAGTTACTTTATGACCGCGCTTTGCGCAAACAATTGCTGCTTCCATGCCGCCGATACCGCCGCCGATAACAGCGATTTTCTTTGATTTCTTTGCAGGCTTGATATTATATTTCTTGGACTGCATTGTCTCGGGGTTGAGAGCGCAGCGTGCAAGACCCATTGTATCAAGAAGATCCTGAGTGTTTGCGTGACCCTTGGAGGAGGAGAAGTTGAAGCAGCCGCTGTGGCAGCAGATGCAGGGCTTGATATCCTCAAGTCTGTCTTCGATAATCTTTGTTATCCATTCGGGGTCGGTGAGGAACTGACGTGCAACGCCAACGCCGTCGATTTTGCCTTCAGCGATAGCCTTTGCACCAACATCGGGTTCCATACGGCCTGCACAAACAACGGGAATATCAACAAACTTCTTGATATGTGCAACATCATCAAGGTTGCAGTTCTGAGGCATGTACATGGGAGGATGCGCCCAATACCATGAGTCATATGTACCGTTATCTGCGTTAAGCATATCGTAG
>CAZJOH010000028.1:0-26954 GCA_964547575.1 uncultured Clostridium sp. | reverse complement strand
AATTAATATTTATATCATTGACCTTAATAATAAAAACTGTTATAATATATTAATTAAAATAGGAGGAGTGCCCTATGATTAAAATTTCTCCGTCGGTTCTTGCAAGTGATTTTTCTTCTCTCGGCGCAGAGGCAAAGAGAATGGAGCAGAGCAGAGCCGATTATCTGCATCTTGATGTTATGGACGGCAGATTTGTTCCGAACATCACCTTTGGTGCGCCCGTAATCAAGAGCATAAGAAATAAAACAGACCTTATTTTTGATGTTCATCTTATGATAGATACTCCGCTTGACTATATTGAGGATTTCAAAAAATCAGGTGCGGATATTATTGTTTTCCATATTGAAAGCTCATCATCGGCCGCTGAAACGGTTGATAAGATTATTGCCTGCGGCTGTAAGGCAGGAATAAGCGTGAAGCCGAAAACACCCGTCGAGGAGATCTTTCCTTATCTTGATAAGCTTGATATGGTTCTGATTATGACGGTTGAGCCGGGCTTCGGCGGTCAGTCCTTCATGCCCGAAACAATGGATAAAATAAAGACCCTGCGTGCCGAAATCAACCGCAGAGGTCTTTCAACGGATATTCAGGTTGACGGCGGAATCAACGATAAAACGGTTGAAATCGCAGCCGCCGCAGGTGCGAATGTTTTTGTTGCGGGAAGTGCCGTTTTCGGTGCAGCAGATGCAGCAAAGGCAATTGAGAATTTAAGAAGCCTTGCCGAAAAAGCTTTTATCGGTTAAGAATTTTTTCGATTGCATTTTCTGAAACAAGCTCTTTCCAATGTTCCTTTGTGAAACCGCCGACAAGCTCGGAGCAGCTTTGCGATGTACCGAATTCGGAGCAGCTCTGTTTTATTTTAGGAATATCTCCGTTTCCGCTTAAAAGCAGACGGTATTTTCCGCCAAGCTCATAAAGACTGCTCTGTGTGTGGAGCTTAAGTGTGCCGAGACATTCGGCTGCTCTCAAGAGCATATCGGCATTTTCAAATTCGCAGAGAATATTCTTTTCCTGTTTTTTGAGAAACTGCTTCTGTACGCCAAAAGCTTTTCTGCCGTCAAGCATGGTAAAGCTTAGGGTGCATCCGCCGTCACGTTTAGGCGATGCCTCTATTATCATTCTGCGTGACGGATCAAAATCCCGACCCAGAGCCTTGCCTGCTTCGTCAAGCACGGTCCAGATAACTCTGCGTGTTTCTATGGTGGAGTAATCCATATCCTCGTATGTAATATTCAGTCCGAGCAGATCCTGCTCGCTCAGATCAACTATTATTTTGTCCTCGGCAGGGGAATTAATCTTCATTGTGCCGCCTCCTTTGATGTTTCGGTTGCCGAAATATTTGCTTACTATAATAATATGATTTTGCACGGCGGTATGCAATGAATAAATAATGGAATTTCAGAGGTGACAGCCTTGGCTAATAACGCCGCAAAACACAATACAGTAAACAGCTCACGGATTTTCGGCGATTATCTTGTTATGATTGCTGCTCCGTGCTTTGTTGCCGCATGGTACTACGGCTCGCAGTTTTTTTTCGTTGCCGCAGTGAGCGTAATTACTGCGCTTTTATGCGATTTCGGAGCGAAAGCGATTCTCGGAAAAACGTTTCATCTGCGTGACTTCAGCAATATTTTTATCGGCATTGCAATTGCGCTGATGCTTCCTGCAGGCATACCGCTTTATGTGCCTGCGACCGCTGCCGCATTTGCCGTGCTTGCGGTTAAAATACCTTTCGGCGGTGCACTGCATGCGCCGTTTGTGCCTGCCGCCGCAGGCTTTGCATTTATAAGCGTATGCTTCAAGGATATGCTTTTTGACTATAGTGTTGATTCCGAAGAAAAACTTTTCGGTGCGGATTCTCTCGGCAGTATGCTCTTAAGGGGCAAGTCTGTTTATATCAGTGCCGCAAATGTTTTTGATATTATCGCAGGCAATGTTGCGGGTCCCATGGGCACGGGCTGCGGCATACTCATGCTTGCCTGCTGTGCATATCTTTTTGTGAGAAGAAAGAAGGCTTTGCTTGCAACGCTCGGCTTTGTTGCGGCATGCGCCGTTTATGCGGTTGTTTTCCCGAGAGTCAATGCTTCTGCAATCACGAGCATTGTTCTTGAGCTTTCCGCAGGTTCGCTTATGTTTGCAGGTGTATTCCTTCTGACTGACCATTCTACTCTTCCCAACGGCGGCGTAAACAGAGTGATTTACGGTGCGGTATGCGGTGTGATCTGTATGGCGATGCGTTCTGCCGGCGTTTTTGAAGAAACCGTGTGCTTTGCAATTCTTCTTGCGAACGGATTCCGACCCGTGCTTGAAGCCGCATTCAGGGCGCTTCCTTCTGTTTCTTTTAAAAGAAAGGAGGCAGCCGAAAAATGAGCAATAACATTTCGTTCAGGGATATGCTCGTAAAGGGTGCGCTGATTTTCAATCCCGTGCTTATCCAGCTTGTAGGTCTTTGCCCGGTTGTTGCCGCTTCAACAACTCTTGCGGGCTCTGCGGCACTCTCAGCCGCTTTGTGCATCGAGCTTACCGTAACCTGCGTTATAGCAAGTGCACTTTTCAAGAAAATTCCGAGATGGGTGCGTGTGCCGATTTATCTCATAATCGGACTTGCGCTTATCTGCCCCGTTCTTTGGTATATAGAAACAAAAACCCTTATCAACTTAAGCCTCGGTATGAAAATATATATTCCGCTCGTTGCGATTAATTCCGTAACGGCTGTTCACTGCGAGCAGTTTGCGGTTAAAAACAGCGTTAAGCTTGCATTTTTTGATGCGGCGGCTGTCAGCATAGGTGCATCGGCAGTTATGATTCTTGTCGGTGCAATAAGAGAAATATTCGGAAGCGGCTCACTTGCAGGCGTAAAGCTTGATCTTCCCGTTATTTTCAGGGGAATGGCGATGCCCTTCGGCTGCCTTATTCTTCTCGGATTTATGGCGGCAGGTCTTAAAGCTTTCCTGAATTACAGATATCTCGGTGAGGAAGAAGAGGAGATTCCTGCAGAGGAAATCATTGAGGACAGCATAACCGAGGTTGAAATCTTTGATGAATTCTGGACTGAGCAGCCTGAAGAAGAGACGGAACCTGCTGAAGAAGCTCAGCCTGCGCAGAGCATTGAGGAAATAAAATCCGAAGTGAATGATGATATAGAGGATTTCTTTAAGTCCATCGGCATAGACTATTATGAAAAGGGGGATAAGCAATGAAAATAATCTCCGATCTGCTTATAACCGCCCTTTATACCGTTTTTGTTCAGAATCTTGTTCTCAGCTCGGGCCTTGGAATGAGCGAAGCTATCCGTGTTTCAACAAAACCCGGAACTTTCGGAAAATTTGCAGTTATGATTTCGGGATTTTCCGTTGTAACAAGCGTTCTTTGCAGCCTTATTGATAATATCCCCGCAATGGCGGACGTAACCTATGCCGTAAGGGCGGCGGTTTACGGCGGCATACTTGCGGCAGTGTTCATTGTTGTTGCGGCTGCAGCACATTTCATTTTCAAAACAAGTCCCAAATTTCTCGGAACTCTCGGTATTGCGGCGCTCAATACACTCGTGCTTGCCGTGCCTTATATCAACCATTCGGCAGCTTATTCCTTTGCGGACAGCATCGGTTCCGGTATCGGCGCAGGAATTGCATTTGTTCTTGCGGCGGCACTCATCAGCATGGGCTCACACATTCTTGAAGAAAATGAAAGCGTTCCCGAAATCTTCAAGGGCACTCCGGCAATGTTTCTTTATGTTGCCATGCTTTCGCTTGCGTTTGCAGGCTTCAGCGATACAAATTTGTTCGCCTGACAGGAGGAAAGAATATGCCTGAAAAGGGAAAAATAGAAAAAACGCTCAAACCCTCCGAGCGAAAGAGCATAACGGATTTTGCCGTGCGCTTCGGTACGGGTCCGACCTATGAGGAAAGAGTCAGAGCGAAGAGGATTATCTCCGCTGTGCTTCTTACGGCCGGAATACTTGCTCTTATCGGCACGGGCTATTTTATAACGGATATCCTGCTTAAAATAACGGAGCTTCCGTATCAGCCGGTAAATGAATTATGCTTAACGCACATGATAAGATGAATTGTTGCGGGTAACATTGAGGATATGCTCTGCCTATGACAAGTTTATATTCGGCGGCTTTTCATCTTATACCGACCACGGTTGCAGAAAAATGTGGAGGGGGAGGATATTATCCGCCCGCATATAATTGCGTTGCAGACCATTAATACACGAAGTACAAATCATGGAGCAAAGCGAGAAATCATGACGAAGTCAATTTACTATTATCATTATTACAGAATATATAAGGAAATATCACATGAATTTTATACCCTATAATTCACGCCTGAGTTATCATAAAAGCCCCTTCGGAGCGGTCTGCGAGGGTGAAGAGGTAACTTTCAGAATAGTTATGCCCCGAAGCTACTGCTGTACGGGTGCAAGTCTTGTTATGACAAGCGACAGCGGCGAAAGAAGTCTTTATCCCATGACATGGGAGCGAATGGAAGGGGACAGCGAGGAATGGTGGAGGGTAACCTTCATTCCCGAAAAATGCGGTCTTTACTGGTATCATTTTGCGGTTGCAAGATGGGACGGCGGCAGCATAATTACCCGTTTTGACGGCAGTACGGGCAGAATTTCGCCTGACGGCACAAGCTTTCAGTTAACCGTTTATTCCAAGGAATTCTCAACTCCCGAGTGGATAAAAGGCTCGGTTATATATCAGATTTTCCCCGACAGATTTGCTTCTTCGGGAACAAAAAAGAGAAATATTCCCTCTGAAAGAATTCTGCGCTCCGACTGGGGCGGCACTCCGATTTGGGAGCCTGACGGCGAGGGAAGAATAACAAAATACGATTTCTTCGGCGGAGATTTCAAGGGAATCGAGCAAAAGCTTGATTATCTCAAATCCCTCGGAGTCGGCTGCATATACCTCAACCCTATTTTTGAGGCTCACTCAAACCACCGTTACGATACGGCAAATTATGAGAAAACAGACCCCTTGCTCGGCACAGAAAAGCAGTTTACCGCTCTGTGCAAGGCGGCGGAGAAAAAAGGCATAAAAATTATCCTTGACGGCGTTTTCAGCCATACGGGCTCCGACAGTATTTATTTCAACAAAGAAAAAAGATACGACAGCCTCGGCGCATATAACAGCAAGGAGTCACCCTATTACGGCTGGTATAAATTCAGGGAATATCCCGATGATTACGAAAGCTGGTGGGGCGTTGACATACTCCCTGAAATCGACGAGGAAAATGACGGCTATATTGACTATATCGCAGGCGAAAACGGCATTTTGCGCAGATGGCTCAGAGCAGGTGCAAGCGGCTGGAGGCTTGATGTTGCGGATGAATTGCCCGATAAATTTCTCGATGCACTCCGCAATGCCGTAAAGGATGAAAACGGGGATGCATATATTCTCGGCGAGGTATGGGAGGATGCGTCAAATAAGATAAGCTACGGTAAAAGACGTACTTATCTTCTCGGCGGTCAGCTTGATTCGGTTATGAATTATCCTTTTGCGGACTGCCTTATTGATTTTGCAATTACGGCTAATGCAGACGGCTTCAACGATAAAATTGCGCAGATATGCGAAAATTATCCAAAGCCTGCCGTTGACTGCCTTATGAATCATATCGGCACTCACGATACCTGCCGAGTGCTCAACCGTCTTGCAACCTTCGGAGATTACAGAAACGGCTGCTGCGGAAGATATTCCGGCGGTCTTACCGATGAACAGAAGGATATCGGCAAAAGACTTCTTCGTCTTGTTGCAGCAATGCAGTTTACTCTGCCCGGCGTTCCGTGCATTTATTACGGCGATGAAGCAGGTCTTGACGGCGGTGAGGACCCGTTCAACAGAGGCTGTTATCCGTGGGGCAATGAGGATAATGAGCTGATTGAATACTATAAGACTCTCGGAAAAATAAGAGCAGAGCATCCCGTCTTTAAAGACGGTGAGTTTGTTCCCGTTTCATCAACTCTCGGCTGCGTTGCCTATGAAAGAAGCGGAAACGGAGAGAGAATAATGACCGTTGCAAACCGTAACGGCCATTCGATAGTTTATATTCTTCCCGGGGAGGGCTATGAGCCTCTCTGCGGCGGTACCGTTACCGGCAGAGAGCTTTACCTTGAAAAAGAAACTGCGGCAATATTAATTAAGCGGTGAAGCAATAATGAAAAAAAGAAAAAATATAGATTTCCGCACCCGCAGAGGCAGCATGAGCGAGGAAACAAAAAAGTTTTTCGTCGTGTTCTTTGCCTGTGTTTTTACGGTGCTTGCGATATCGAGCCTTGCAATACTCAAAAAATATGATTTTGACGTAAAGCGTGCGATAAGCGGCGAGGCTAAAACCGAGCCGACAACCGAGGCTGTATCTTCGGGCATTCCCGAGGTTTACGGCGATAAAACCTATTTTTTCTGGTGTGCGAGCGAGAGCAGAGATAATCTGCATTTTGCATGGCTTGTAAATATAAAAATGCCCGAGAGAAGGGCAACGGTCTGCACCGTTACGCCCGAAACGCTTGTTAATTATAACGGTACGGTGTCGAGCATCGAAAATGTGCTGTCGAAAACGGGCGATGCGGAGTTTGTTGCCGCAGTCGAAGCAACCTTCGGCTCAAAAATTGACGGCTACATAAGCTCCGACGAAACCGATTTCAGAACAATGATAAACTATTTCGGCGGAATTGAAATAACCGTTCCCGAGCAGGTTGAATACCGCAACGAAGGGCTGACTCTCATACTCGTAAAGGGCAAGCAGACTCTCAAGGGCGATTCGCTCTTCAAGTATCTTTGCTATCTTGATACTCTCGGCGCAAAGGGAAATGCATCGCAGGCACTTGTCATGGGCGATATTCTTAAGGGAGTTTTCAAAGCTTCCACAGCAAACAAAACCGATTCGGCATTTGCCAAAATATCAAACACGCTTAACACAAACATAACGATTGTTGATTTTTCTCAGGCTGAAAAAGCTATAAAAATACTCTGCGAGAACGGCTTTGAGGCAATCTCAACCGTAGATTCACCCGAGGAACTCGAAAAGAAATAACTGAAAGGACTGCGGTATGAAGAAGCTGATTTCATTATTGTTCAAGGCTGTTTTGTGCGTTCTGGCGCTTGTTATCGGTGTTTATGCCGCAAACACCTTCATCGATATGGCGGACCCATGGACGAACAAGACACCCGAAAAGCTTACAGATATCGGAAGTCCCTATAAGTTCTATTATGATGAGCTTGAAGATATCGAAAAGCATGCATATAACGAAATTCTATCAAATATATACACCATGCCCGATAAGGTGAAAATTCCGAAAATCGACGGCGAACAGCTTGACAGGGTTTTTTCTGCGCTTCTTTCCGATAATCCCGATTTGTTTTTTGTAGGCAGAAGATGCACCCTTACGGCAAAGGGACTTTCTACCTTCTGTTCTGTGGAATATTATATAGATAATGAAACCTATCTTGCTCAGAAGGCGAAGCTTGAAGAGGTTTGCAGCGAGGTTATTTCTTCGCTTTCAGACCCCGAAGATGAATTCCGCACCGAGCTTGAAATTCACGATTTTATAGTTAAAAACTGTGTTTACCGTCTTGAAAAAGGGGAGTTTGTTTATTCCTCTTCATACGGCGCACTCGTAAACGGTGAGGCGGCATGCGAGGGATATTCGAAGGCGGCGAAGCTGCTTTTTGATATGGCAGGTATGGAAAGTGCGGTTGTAAGCGGCATTTCGGATAATACCGAGGACCCCGAAGGACCTCATATGTGGAATGCGGTGAAGGTTAACGGCGATTTTTATTATCTCGACTGCACATGGGATGACCCCGTGAGCAAGAGCGGAGAAGAAATAGTGATGTATGCATATTTCAATCTTAACGATGAACTGATTGCTGCAACCCACAGAGATTTTTCATATGATTTCAATTGTACCGCAACCGAAGAAAATTATTATGTGAAAATGGGCAGTTTCTTTGAATCCTATGACAGAAGCGACGAAAAAAGGCTGAGCGACATTATTGCAAATGAGCTTAACAGCGGCGGCAATGTTGTGCAGCTTCGTTTCGGCAGTAAAAGTATTTATAATGAAGCAGTTTCCGAGCTTATCGATTCGGGCAGACTTTATAATGTGTTAAAAGCAGCAAAAGGCAAAACAAAGGTGAAATTCTCAACGGATTCACTTTCTTACTATAAAGATTCGGGTCAGCTTCTGGTGACACTTGTTATAGAAATAAATTGAAAGTAAAGGCGGCATATAAAATGGATAAAGCAAGAATAGAGGCGGCGGTCAGAGAAATTCTTATCGCTATCGGTGAGGACCCCGACAGAGAGGGTCTTGTTGAAACACCGTCAAGAGTTGCCAGAATGTATGAGGAGATTTTTTCGGGTCTTGAAGATAATCCCGAAAGACACCTTAAGCTTTTCAATGAAACGGGCAACGAGGAAATGGTTGTTGTGAGGGATATCCCTCTTTATTCGATGTGTGAGCATCATCTTATACCGTTTATGGGCAAGGCTCATATTGCATATCTGCCTTCCGACGGCAAGGTTATCGGTCTTTCAAAGCTTGCAAGAATTGTTGACTGCTTTGCAAAGAAGCCTCAGCTTCAGGAGCGTCTTACGGCGCAGATAGCCGATTTTCTTGAAGAAAATCTCAACCCCCTCGGCGTTGCGGTTGTTATTGAGGCGGAGCATCTTTGCATGACTATGAGAGGTGCAAGGGCTTCAGGCGCACAGACACGCACTTCCGCACTCAGAGGAACAATGAGAAGCAACGCAAAAACAAGAGCAGAGGCAATTTCGCTTCTGACCGGAGGCAGATAATGTTTAAGGCAGGCAAGCATGAATTCCCACTCGGCAAAAAAACCTATGTTATGGGAATTCTTAACTATACACCCGATTCCTTTTCCGACGGCGGACTTTATTTTACCCCTGAAAAGGCGCTTGAGCATGCGCTCAAAATGCAGGAGCAGGGTGCGGATATAATAGATATCGGGGCAAATTCAACCCGACCCGATGCGGTCATTCTCGGCGCAGCCGAAGAAAAAGAAAGGCTTTCTCCCGTGCTTGAAGCTATATGCGGAAATGTTACGGCGGCGGTATCGGTTGATACATTCTATCCCTCTTGTGCAGAGGCTGCTCTTAAGGCGGGAGCGGATATTATCAATGACGTAAGCGGCGTTTTCAATCCCGAAACGGCAAAGCTTGCGGCAAAATTCGGCGCAGGATATGTTGTTATGCATAATCCCTGCGGTTCTGCGGCGGCTTCGGAATATCCCGACGGCGTGGTTGCAGACTTAAGAAAATTCTTTGTTGATGCATTGGAGCTTGCGGCAAAATTCGGTTTGCCCAAAGAACAGCTTTGCCTTGACCCCGGCTTCGGCTTCGGCAAAACCTATGAGGATAACCTTGAAATTCTCCGCAATCTGCAATGGCTCAAATTCAAGGGAGTTGCACTTCTTGCGGCGGCTTCGAGAAAAAGATTTATCGGTACGGCAAGCGGCGAAGAAAACGCTGCCCTGCGTGATTCGGGAACGGTTGCGGCTCATACCGCTGCAATTGCAGGCGGTGCGGATATAATCCGTGTCCACGATGTTTTCTCGGGCGTTCAAGGTGCAAGAGTTGCCGATGAGATATACAGAAAGGCTTAATATGGATAAAATCATCGTAAAAAACCTTAAAATTTTTGCTTATCACGGGGTAAATCCCGAGGAAAAGGAGAACGGTCAGAATTTCGTTCTCGATATAGATGCGTATGTTGATATAAGCGTTCCGTGCATGAGCGATAATGTTGACGATACGGTAAGCTATGCAAAAATAATAAAAGAAACCGTTCGCATATTCACATCTCAGAAAGATGATTTGCTTGAAAGAGCGGCGCAAAGGGTTGCCGACGGATTGTTTGAAGCCTTCGGCAGAATAGAGAAGCTTTGCATTCTTCTCAAAAAGCCCGAGGCACCGATAAAAGCGGATTTTGAATATGTGGCTGTGGAAATTTTCAGAGAAAGGGCTGAAAAAAATGAGTGAAGCGGTAATTGCTCTTGGCTCAAACATGGGCAACAGAATTGAAAATCTCAACGCCGCCGTAAGGGCAATCGCAAAGCTGCCCGATGTAAAAATAATCAAGGCATCGAGCGTTTACGAAACCGAGCCTGTTGACTGCGAAGAGGATGATATGTACCTCAATGCGGCAATACTCGTTGATGCAAATATTTCGCCTGCCATGCTTCTTGGTGAATGCCTCGGAATTGAAGCGGCTATGGGCAGAGTAAGAACAAAAAAGAATGCGCCGAGGATAATCGACCTTGACCTTATCCTTTATGACGGCTTCAAAACGGAAAGCTTTGAGCTTACTCTCCCCCATCCGAGAGTGCTTGAAAGAGCGTTTGTAATGGCGCCTCTTTCAGATCTTTATCCCTCAGGCAGAGCTCCGGGAATGTTTTTCGGCCCCCACCTTCGTGATATCGGTACCGACGGCATAAGAAAAACCGAGAAGGAAATTATCATTCCTATTTATTGAGGTGAAATCATGGCAGTATCAATTTGCGAAAACTGCGCTCATTATGACTATAATGAGGATTATGAGTGCTATGAATGCCTCGTTAATCTCGATGAGGACGAGCTTTACAGATTTATGCAGGGCGGCGAATTCGAGTGTCCCTACTATAATCCGTATGACGAATATAAAGTTGTGAGGAAACAAAATTGACCAAAGCAACTGATGTTTAAATCGGTTACCAAAGGAGAATCAGAATGAGCAAGAAAACAAATCCGAAAAAAATTCCGCAGTCAAAGCAGACCGAGGGAAAGCCCAAAAAGGAGCTTAAAGAAGCAAAGCTTCCCGAGGGACAGAGCGAGGCAGCTCCCAAAAAGTCGGCAAAGGCAATAATTATTGCGGCAGCTGCGATTGTGGTTGTTGCTGCGGTGCTTGTGGGCATTTTTGTGATAAAGCCCGCAATTGATAAAGAAAAAGAGCCTACAACGGTTCCTATTGTTACGAATGCACCTAATGACGGCGAAAGATATTCTTATGTTGACTATAACGGCACCAGAATGCCCGTGGAATTTGTTGAAATTCTTAATCAGGCTGAAATCGACAGCAAAAAAGCCTGCGATAACTATGGCGTTGCGTTGGAGATTGGCGAAAAAGAAATTTCAAAGAGCGAATTCGGTTTGTATTATCTTGACCAGTACCGTCTGCAGATGTACGAAATTGAATATTCGATTGAAGAGAGGGGCTCTAACATGACGGGCTATGACCCCGAGGTTCTGCCCGATGAACAGAATGCAGTCGGAGTTGACTATACCTTTGCAGAGGACTTTACCCGCAAGGCTATTGAAGCTATTCAGATCAACTATGCAAGCTTTGATCTCGCAGTAAGAAACGGTACACAGCTGACCGAAACGGAAATTCAGACTACCATAGTCAGTTATGAAAGAATAAAGGAATATGCACAATATTCCGAAGAAAAGAAAACCGCCGATGAAATGGTTCAGGATACCTACGGCGCAGGCACAACCTATGCGATGTTTGCCGCAAGGGAAATCATGCAGGTATATGCTACAAAGTATGAGGAAATAAAATCCGATGAGTATTATAATTCTTATACCGAGGAAGAGGTTCTTGCAAAGCTTAACGGCAACGAAACACTGTATAAGGTTGTAAAAGCAAGAATTTTCCCGATTGAAGCAGAATACGACCCAGAAGAGGTTTCTCTCATTACAAACGAGGAGCAGTTTCTTGAGTTTGCACAGAATAACTATCCCGGCGGCAACTTTTCTGCAAAATATAAGACCAACGCCCATTATGTTTCATATGAAACGATAGGCAAAACCTTCGGCTATGATGTTGCTGACTGGGCGTTCAGCGACAGCCGTGTCCCCGGCGAAATCGGTCTTGTTCAGGGTCAGATTTATGAGTGCCTTGTGTATATTGAAATACCTGCGTTTCTTGATACAAGCTGCGAGGTGGTTACCTATGAATATACTTATCCCGAAGGCAGCACGGAGGAAGAATTTACACAGATTGCCGACGAAATACAGACTATGTATGATGGGTGGGTTGAGCAGAATATGACCGAGGAGGAATTCAGAGAAGCCTGCCTTGCAACGGGCTACGGTTTTGAAAGAACATATCGCACGGGTGATTTGTTCTTTGTTGTCAACAGCTGGATTCTTGATGAAAACCGCAAGAGCGGCGATATGGGAATATTCAACGACGGCTCAACGGTTTATATTGTTTACTATTGCCACAATAATCCTGAGGATTTTGACTGGAATGTAGGCATCAGAAGCGAAATGAGTGCAGAAAAATACAACACCGAGTATGATAAATTCATTGAGGAAGAATATCAACCCAAGCGAAACGATACTGTGATTATTCAGGCGCAGAAAGCGGCGAATGTGAGAATAACCAAGAACATCAACGAAGCCGCAAAAGAAAACTGAAGATAAAGCCAAGCGGCATATACGGATTATTTCCGTATATGCCGCTTGTTATTAAGAGCCTCAACCGCTTCCTTTGAAAGGCAGAGAACCGCAAAGATATTCGGCACAGCCATGAGCCCGTTGAGAGTATCGGATATGCTCCATACGCTGTCAAGCTTCATCGTGCAGCCGATAAATGCCGCAAGGGCGTAAATAATGTTATATATTTTTCCGCTTTTTGTGCCGAATAGATATTCCGTGCCCGTTTTGCCGTAATAGGACCACGCAACGAGAGTTGCAAACGCAAAAAGGCAGATGCAGATATCAAGAAAATATCCGCCTGCTTTTCCGAAAACGCTTTCAAAAACGGCAGCGCAGAGTTCAACCCCGTTAAGACTTTTATTCTGCATGGCACCGCTTGTGAGTATTGCTGCGGCGGTAATGCTGCACATAAATACGGTGTCGATAAACACTTCGAGTATGCCCCATTTTCCCTGCTCGCCCGCATCTTTGCAGTCTGCCGAGGCATGGATTATCGCACTGCTGCCAAGCCCTGCCTCATTTGAAAAAACGCCCCTTGAAATGCCGTATCTTGCCGCCTTTGCCATTCCGAAGCCCGATACCGCCTTAACGGAAAAAGCCTCCGACAATATATTTTTCATACACGGTATAAGATTTTCACGGTTAACAATAATCACGGCAAAGCAGGCGAGAATAAATGCACCCGAAAGAACGGGAATAAGCAACTCCGAAATTTTTGTTATGCGCTCAAGACCGCCCGAAACGGCAAGAAGCAAGGCTATGCAGAGAATAATTCCCGTAATTGCAGGATTAATTCCAAAACCCACAAGACCCTGCGCAACGGAGTTTGCCTGAGTCATGTTGCCCATTCCGAGGGACGCACCGATGAGAAAAACAGCATAGACACGGGCAAGCTTTTTCATTCCGAGACCGTTTTCGATATAGTACATAGGACCGCCGACCCGATTGCCCGCAGTGCTTCTGATACGGTATCTGATTCCGAGTATGTTTTCGCAGCAGCAGGTCATCATTCCGAGAATTGCGGAAATGCACATCCAGAAAACCGAGCCTGCCCCTCCTGCACACAGTGCAGTTGCAACTCCTACAATGTTTCCCGTGCCGAGGCAGGCAGCGAGCGATGAGGTAAGAGCACCGATTTGTGAAACGGAGCCTTTATCTGCTTTTTGTTTTTCTTTATTCCCGATAAACGAGCCGACGGTGGATTTGAGCCAGTCGCCTATGCCGAAAATCTGATAAAATCCTGTTTTTGCCGATAAAAAAAGCCCCGTGCCGAGGAAAACCGCAAGCATCGGCGGTCCCCAGATAACAGAGCTTATTGCAGAATTGAGTTCAAAAAACACAGCCCTCACCTCAGTCTATAATATGAGGTGAAGGCTGTAATTATTATTATTCGGAAATGTTAAGTTCAAGATTGTAGGTGTTTGCAAAATTGATAACATTCTGCATTGAATCCTTAACATAGAGCTTTACCTTGGGGCAGGCATCAAAAGCAAACTTGTCAATGTTTGCAGTGTCGCCTCTGAAGGTTGCAACCTTCAGAGCATCGCAGTAGTAATATGCTTTTTCGCCGAGAGTGGTAAGGCAGGAGGGCATATCGGTCTGAACAAGATTTTTGCATTCCGAGAAAGCGTATGCGCCGATTTCGGTAATTGATGAGCGGTGCATGAATGCCTTCTTGATTGAGCTTCCTGCAAATGCTTTTTCTTCAATCTTTGTAACTGACTTGGGGAAGTTTACAACGGTAATTGTCTGCACGTCTGCAAATGCCTCCGCACCTATAACAGTTACGGGATATTCGTCAAATGAAGAGGGGATATCAAGCTCAACAACATCCTTTGTGCTGTTGTATTTTGTAATTTTTGCGGTGTTGTCCTCAAGGATAACATAGGTATAATCGTCTGCTTCGATAGGCTTTGAATTATTGCTGCATGAGCAGAAAAGAGTCATTACTGCCGCAAAAACAAGAATAAGAGATAAAACTTTTTTCATAAAAATTATCCTTTCTTTTATAATTGAGAGCATTAAAGCCCTGCAATTTCACAGTTTTCAAGATGTCCCGACCATGTTTCGGCATAGTAATAAACGCCGTTACTGTCGGTAACAAAATAATACCAATCTGAATTTTCGGGATAGAGTGCCGCCTTTACGGCATCAATTCCGCTGTTGGTAATCGGACCTGCAGGCAAGTCATCACATCTGTAGGTATTATAAAGGTCATAAAGCTCCGCATAACGGGCTTCATCAACGTACGGTTTAACATAGTCACGAAGATAGACTGTTGCAACGTCGCATTGAAGTCTGGGATACTCTCGGCTTTGAAGTCTGTTGTGAAGCACGGAGGAAACCTTGCCCATTTCCGACGGATTTCCTGCTTCTTCCTGAATTATTGAGGCAAGGGTCAGAATTTCGTCAAGTGTAAATCCGAGCTTTTCGCATTCCGCACGGATTTCTGCCGTGAGCTTTGACTCCGTATTTTTCAAAAATCTCTTTATTGCCGAAGAAGCGCTTTCGTTACGGTAGAATTCGTAAGTGTCGGGGAATAAATATCCCTCAAGCAGAAACGCACGGTTTTCGGGATTCGGCACAGAAAACGAAAATCCCTCAAGATTCAGCGGATTGTTTGCCTCCGCCATAAAATCCGATGCGGAGCATACACCGTTTTGCTCGAGCAGATTTGCAATCTGACTGACGGTTGAACCTTCCGGAAACATAACCGTAACAACGTTTGAGGTTGTAGGCGCCGTTGTTGAATTTTCGGCGGAGTTGGTTTTGCAGCCGCAAAGCGTGAGAAAAAACGATGCGGAAAGCATCAATGAAATGATACATCTTATATTTATATGTTTAAGTTTATTCATGCATACTATATTATCATAATAACAAACGAAAATCAAGGGCAGGATCAAAACTTAACATTACCTTAATATAAGCCAAAAGCACCGACGAATGCCGGTGCCCTTGACTTTATAGAAGGATGTATGTTTGCCGAAATATCCGCCGCAGGCTGCGGAATGCCGTGCGGTTTCAAATATCGGCGGAAGAAGTCTTAATCATTCTCTTCTTTTGCAGCCTTAACAACATTTTCGGGAATTGCTTCGCCGTGCTTAACGAAGAGGATGCAAAGGATGCTGAGCATGAACATAATCGGGCTGTAAACGAAGAGTGAAAGGTATGTGCCTGAAAGCATACGGACGATACCGTAGATGATGGGAGAAGCAATCTGTGCGGAGAAGGTTGCGGTGTAGTAATAACCGGTGAAGGTACCAACCTTATCAATGCCGCCGATTTCAAGAACGAGGGGAAGAGTGTTAACAGTAATGAACATATTTGCAAAGCCGCCGAGAACGAGAGCTACCCAGATGAGAGCCATGTTCTGTGTTACAACATAGAGTGCAAATACTGCCATGAATACTACAAGACCGAGAAGAATGGTCTTTTTTCTGCCGATTTTCTTGCCGAGATAGCCGGCAGGAATTGCAGCCACTGCGGAGCAAACGGCAAAGAGAGTAGTCATAATAGTTGCTTCTGAGGTGGTTTTACCGAGAACCTCGGCAGCAAAAAGTGCAAAGAAGGTTGTAATTGCGTTTGTGCCGCAGAAGAGGAAGAAAAGACCGCCGAGCATGAAGATGAGACTTGCTCTTTCGCCTTTTGAAAGCTTCTGTGCCTTCTGAGCGGCTTTTGCGGCTTTCTTTGCTTCTTTTTCAGCCTGTGCTTTTGCTGCAGCGTCAACAGCCTTGTTATGCTCTGCAACAGCTTCAAGCTTGCTTGAGGGTTCCTTAACAAAGAAAAGAACAACAAGCATACCTATTATCATAACGATTGCGCCGAGAAGGAAAACATAGGGGAATGCAATCTGCTCATTGTCTGTTGTGATTTTTGTTCCTGTAACGCCTGTATAAATTGCGCCTACGATTGTACCTGCAACCATACCGAGAGCTGAACCGATGCCGCCCATGAGGTTGATGATTGCGTTGCCTTCACTGCGAAGTGAGGGAGGAGTGAGCGCAGGCATGAGCGCAACGCAGGGAGCTCTCCAGAGTGACATCGAGAAAACAAAGAGGATGATGAAGAGCATTGTTAAGGGGAGCGAATTTGAAAGCGCAACCCAGGGGATTATAGCGAAAAGGAATGCCGATACGGGAGCACCGAAAACGATGAACGGACGGCGCTTGCCGAGCTTTGAATGGCAGCGGTCCGAAAGCTTGCCGAAGGTCGGCTGGAAGATAACACCGAAAATGTTATCGAATGTCATAATAATACCGATGAAGAGCGGAACAAGAGTTATGCCGCCTGCTTCGGTAACAACGTTTTCACCCTGGGATTCCGCAAACTTTGCGAGAACGGGGAACATTTCGTTGAGCTTTGTGCTCCATTCGGTAACCATAGCGGAAGCGTTGAGCAGTCTTTCGAGAATTTTGGTGATGTAAGGGTCATAAATTGCCCAGGCGATTGAGGAAGCCATAAAACCGAAGCCCGTAAGGATTGTTCTGGGACGGTGAAGCTTACCGTTTTCTCTTGCACAGAAAAAGGTGTTGTTCATTATAATTTCTCCTTTTGTAACGACTGATTAAATCAAATGTTACTTTATAAACAGAAAATCCGAAAGCCGCAGCTTCCGCATTTCATAAATGTATTATACCACTTCTCAAGCTTTTTTAAAAGACAACATTTTACACTAAAAATTAACTGCATTTTTGGTTGAGTTGACGAAAAAATAATTGTCACATTATTTAAATTTGCCGATTATATTATTGACATTATCGCTTAAATAGAATAAAATAAATAAGATAAAAATTTCGGGATTAATAAATCTTGAAATTATATCGGGGTGTAGCGCAGCTGGTAGCGCGCCTGCTTTGGGAGCAGGATGTCGCACGTTCGAACCGTGTCACTCCGACCAGGCACCGAGAAATCGGTGCTTTCTTTTTTGCGGAGCGAAACCCCGACGGGGTGTAGTGGCTCGGGCATTGCCGCCGCCGGTGGCGGAAGAAGGCAATGACAGAGCAGGAAGAAACACAGAGCAATGCGAAGCGCTCCAAGCGAGCAGTGCGACAATGTTTCTGACCGATAGCCGGTAGCGCGCCTGCTTTGGGAGCAGGATGTCGCACGTTCGAACCGTGTCACTCCGACCAAAAGATGATAATCCGAACCTTCTCTTCAAAGTAGGAGATGCGTTCGGATTTTTCATTTCTTACAGTCTTTTAGAATGAGAAAACGGGGATGATAATTCATCCCCGCCGAATTAAGATTTATATTAATCTGTACTTCGTTCTCTTTCGGCTTTCCGCTTTTCAAAGGCTGCTTTGCCTTCTTCGCTTTCGTAGAATGCCCTGATTTACGGAAGTAAAGCTCTTGCTAAAGATTCCATAACATCCTTTAATATGTAATATAATTTTAAAGCTCTAAAGAATGTTCTTTCAATGGCTTTTGCAAAAACGCAGATTTTAAGATATGATAAATGAAACATTTATAACCTATCCGGGCACATAATTGTTATGTTATCGTTTGCCAAAATTTAAGAATGCTTTTTTGAATGAGCCGATTTTCCTAAGAGATGTGTAAACCGAATATTCTTTATCGCCGTATTTTACCTTTACCCACTCTTTCGTAACCTCATCTGCATAGTTGAGGTTAACGATAAAACTGTTGTGCGGTGAGCGGATTATTTTTATGCTTGGCTTTATCTGATTTTCAGACCGTACTTTTTTGCGGTGGACCTGTAAAAAAGTACCCGTAGCAACGCAAAGCCGTATGTATAAACAAATCCGAATAAAAACGACAGCAAGGTTGAGCCTTTGTAGCCCGAATTTTTGTTGTGTTTCAGGAAATCTGTTACGCCTTTATATGTTGCGGAAATGATGTTTTTGCACTCTCTCAATTCAGCCTTGTTGAAAAAAGACCATAACAGCGAATAAGAATAGATAAGATTAATATCTCTTGTCGGAACATCCGACAAATTCTTTTTTGAGTTTTTGACTATTGTGTTGAAAGGAAATCTCATATTGATGTCATTTATGCTTTTTATTTTGTTTATTTTATTGCTTTCAACCAAGGAATCAAAAAGCTCCGAGCCTACATACGGAATATAAAAATAGCAGAAGAGCTTGCCGTAATAAGACACTGCTTTGAGCATATCCGCTGTCTTTTTCAGCTCTTCTCTTGTTTCGTCAGGAAAACCTATGATGAACGAAACGAAAGGATATATTCCCGCTTTTGAGCAGGCTTCTATTTCGCCGACGGCAAGGCTTGCGTTGATAGGCTTTTTTACCTTATTAAGAATTTCCTGCGAACCGCTTTCTATTCCGAAGTAAATCAGACGGCAGCCGCAGTCATACATATATTTATAATCTTCTTCATCAAGAACGCCGATGTTCATAAAGCAGCCCCATGTGAAATCGAGATTGTATTTCTTCATCTGTTCGCAGCGTTCACGCAAATCCTTTTTTGAGTGACACCAGATTTCATCGGCGAAAAAGATGCTGTTAACCTTTGTATTTTCCAGAAGGTATTTTATTTCCTCCATGTAGCTGTCAACGGGGCGTCTGCGGTATCTGCATTTGTTGAATGCCTTGTTGTAACAAAAGCTGCACTGATGGGGGCAGCCCTTTGCGCTGTAAAGCCATATCATTTCCGTTCCTATGTCTTCGCCGTAATTGTTGGTGTAGTCCTCAATGTTGACAAGGGAATAGTCAATTATCGGAATTTCATCGGGCTTCATGAATTCTCTTTCGGGGTTAACCGTTATTTTTCCGTTTTTCCTGAATGCCAGACCTTTTATTTCTGCAAGGTCGGTATTATTTTCCAATGCGCTGAGAAGCTCAACCCATGTTTTTTCGCCCTCGCCGATGCTGACATAATCCACATATTCCTCTTTTAAAATGACTTCGGGCATTGTTGAGGGGAATATCCCGCCCCATACAACGGGTACATTTACGGATTTAAAGAATTGTGACACCTTTACGGCATCCTGAATCATTCTTGTTGAAATGATTGATACTCCCACAATATCGGGCGCAAAATCGCTGTATAATTTCTTCAGAGTATCCGTATGGATAGACCTGTTGAATATCCTGACCGTGTGACCGTTCTGCTTTAAATATGTACCTATAGCCATCAATCCCAGCGGCATCGGCGGTGTGTCCGTATTGTATTTCAGTTCGGGTGAAATAAACAAGACTTTCATATTAAATTTTCTCCTCCCAAACGCACTTTTCTTCCGTAGGAAGCTGCACAAAAGCACGGTAATTTTCTTAATTATAAAATAATTATAATATGCTATATAAGGGGGAGTCAATCTATTTTTCTTAAAAAGAACAAAGTCGAACAGCAATGCTGTATAAAAGTTATTTTTAGATACAGAAGATTGTTATAATATAATAGTATACAAATACTTTAAGCTTTGCTGAAAAATAGCTGAAAATCTTAAAACTTATTTCTTTTTTGTAAACAGAAATATGATTTACCGATAAAATAAAGCCGACACTTTAAAAGTATCGGCTTTGAGCATGAAAAGCATTTATTGTCTGTTGCGACAGAGCTTTACTGCGCATTCTATATGATTTGTGTGAGGGAACATATCCACGGGGCAGATTTTTTGGACTTTATAACCCTTTTTAGCAAGCATCTCCAGATCCCTTGCAAGCGTTTCGGGGTTGCAGGAGATATAAACCACCGTTTTGGGGTTGGTTACTGCAAGAGCTTCAATAAATTTTTTTGTGCTTCCCGAGCGGGGAGGGTCCATGAAAACAACATCGAATTTTTCGCCCCCGGCTGCTGCTTTATGCATAAAGTCACTTGCATCATCGCAGTAAAAATAAGTGTTCTTAACCTCGTTGCGCTTTGCGTTGAATATTGCATCCTTAACTGCATCGGGATTCAGCTCAACTCCGATAACTCTGCCTGCTGTTTTTGCGGCAACAAGTCCGATTGTTCCTATTCCGCAATATGCATCGAGCACCGAGCTGTTTTCGTCAAGCTCTGCAAGCTCCATGGCTTTGTTATAGAGTTTTTCGGTTTGCACGGGATTTATCTGATAAAACGATTTCGGAGAAATGCGGAAAATCCTGCCGCAGAGGGTGTCCTCGATATATCCGTTGCCGTAAAGAACTTCCTCTTTATCGCCGAGAACAAGATTTGTATTTTTGGGGTTGATGTTGAGAACAACAGTTGTTATTTCAGGGTGTTTTTCAAGAAGGGCTGCGGTGAATTTTTTCTTCATGGGAAAGTATCCGCTTGCGCCGACGATTACAACCATAACCTCACCGCTTGTGAATCCTCTTTTAACAAGCACATGGCGCAGGAAACCCGTACCCTTGTCCTCGTCATAAGTCCATATTTTGAATTTCGGGAGCATATTGCGGATATCGACGATAATTTCATCGGCGGTTTTGTCCTCGGTCATGCAGCTGTCAACCATAACAATGCGGTGAGTGCCCGACTGATAAACGCCCGATATGATTTTGCCGCTTTTTGTTCTGCCGAACGCAGCCTGAACCTTGTTGCGGTAGTGATAAGGGTTCTCCATGCCGATTATCTTATCAACCTTGCCGAATTTTTTCAGCAGTATTTCACATCTTGCCTGCTTCCATTTAAGCTGACGCTCATAGCTCATGTTCTGGAGCTGACAGCCGCCGCATTTTTTTGCAAGCGGACAGGCATCGGGGTTTGTTTTAAGATTTGATTTCTGTGACACGGCGCACCTCTTTCGGTTTTTAATCTTTTAGAATTATATCATTACAATCTAAATTATACAATACTTTATTTGTCTTGTTTTCTATTGACTTTTATTAAAAAGCTGATATATACTTTAATACAGTACCGCAAAAGGAGGTTTTTGCATGACAAAGGCGCAGGCAAAGCAGAAAGCAAAGGAATTAGTTTCAAAAATGACGGTTGAGGAAAAAATTTCTCAGCTTCTTTATAATGCACCTGCAATTGAAAGACTCGGCATTGACGAATATAACTGGTGGAATGAAGGCTCTCACGGCGTTGCAAGAGCAGGTACTGCAACGGTTTTTCCCCATGCAATCGCAATGGCTTCAACCTTTGACCCCGACCTTGTCGGAGAGGTTGCCGATGTTATTTCAACAGAGGGCAGAGCAAAATATAACAAGCATGTAAAGTACGGCGACCATGATATTTTCAAGGGTCTCACCTTCTGGGCACCGAATATCAATATTTTCCGTGATCCCCGTTGGGGCAGAGGTCAGGAAACCTTCGGCGAGGATCCGTTCCTTACCGCTGAACTCGGTGTTTCATTTATCAAAGGTATTCAGGGCGACGGTGAATTTCTCAAGGCGGGTGCATGCTCAAAGCATTTTGCCGTTCATTCGGGTCCTGAAAAGTACAGACACGGCTTTGATGCAGTGGTTGATATGCATGATATGTGGGAAACATATCTTCCTGCTTTTGAAAAGACCGTAAAATCGGGCGTAGCGGGCGTTATGGGTGCATATAACAGAACTAACGGTCAGCCCTGCTGTGCTCATTCATATCTTCTTGTTGATGTTCTTCGCAAGAAGTGGAGTTTTGACGGCTATATAGTTTCCGACTGCGGCGCACTCGGCGATATCTATAAATTCCATAAGTTTGTTGAAACAAATGCGGAAGCTGCTGCCGTTTCTCTTAAAAACACCTGCGACCTCAACTGCGGCGAAACCTATGGTTCACTTATCGATGCATATGAGCAGGATCTCATCACAGAGGACGAAATTACTGCGGCGACAGAAAATGTTTTCGCAATCCGCTATCTTCTCGGCGAATTTGAAGAAGTAAGACCTTACTCCGATATCGGCTTTGATAAGCTCGACAGCAGGGAGCATAAGGCTCTCAACCTCAAGACCGCAGAACAGTGCATCGTTCTTCTCGATAACAGGGAAAACTTCCTTCCTCTTGATAAAAATACGGGCAAAAAAATTGCCGTTATCGGACCAAATGCTCTTTCCGTTACTGCTCTTGAGGGCAACTACAACGGTTATGCATCGGAATATGTGACCGTTGCCGACGGTATCCGCAGAGTATTTAAGGATGCTGAAATATCGGTTGAAAAGGGATGCAACTACTGCGACGAATATCTCAACCATTGGAGCGGGTTCCAGAATATGATAAGCGACGGTATTGCAACCGCAGCCGAAGCAGACATAACAATTCTTGCGCTCGGTCTTGACCAGTCAATTGAGGGCGAGGACACAGGCTTTGATAACGACTACACCTCATGCGGCGATAAGCGTACACTTTATCTTTCTGCAACTCAGCAGAAGCTTGCGGAAGCTGTATGTGACGTTTGCGAAAATGTTGTTGTTGTTCTTCTCTGCGGAAGCTCGATTGATGTGGGCGAAAAGGTGAGAAACCATGCAAAGGCAATTCTTCACGCATGGTATCCCGGCTCAATGGGCGGACTTGCCCTTGCGAATATTCTTGCAGGCGAAGCAAATCCCTCGGCAAAGCTTCCGATTACAATTTACAAAGGCGACCACGATATCCCCGATTTTGAGGATTACAGCATGAAGGGCAGAACCTACAGATACATTGACGGCGATGCTCTCTATCCCTTCGGCTTCGGACTTTCATATACAAATTATAAATATGATAACGCAAAGCTTGTTGCCGCAGACGGCGAAAAGATAACCGTCAGCGCAGAGGTCAGCAATGTCGGCAGTTTCAGCGGCAAAGAAATCGTTCAGGTTTATGCCGCTTATACCGACAGCCGTGTTGCAACTCCTCATTGGCAGCTTTGCTCGCTCAAATCCGTTAACCTTGAAGCAGGCGAAAAGAAGGAAGTTACTCTTGATATTGACCGCTACTGGATTAAGGCAGTCACCATGGACGGCGAGAGAGTTGACCCCGACGGAAAGATTACTCTCTATATCGGCGGACATCAGCCCGACAGCGTGAGCACCGAACTTCTCGGATATTCCTGCCTTGAAATTAAGCTTTAACAAAACATTAAGCCCCGACTTCGGTCAGGGCTTTTGTTATTGCTTTCTTATAATTCCGTTTTCGACCGCCGTATGGGCGCAGAGTTTGAGAATTTCAACAACCTGTTCGGGAACATCGGGCAGCATAAAGCTGTTGCCGAATATGCTTTCTTCAAAAATCATTTCATAAAAACAAGCGCTTGCAAGGTAGCAGCCGAGGTCATTGCCGTGGTATCCGTCTTCCGTGAGTTTATCTCCGATAGGTGTGTTTCTTGCAGTCTGCCATGCCCTGCCGCTCGGGATAATCAAATCAATATCCGCTTCAAGCGATGCATCGGCATAGGCTTCTGTCAGCGCACGGTACATTTCCTGCTGGCTTCTGCCGTAATTTGCAAAGCCGGAATGCTGACATCCGCTTTCGTATGCCCATGTCTGGTGGAGCATGATTCTTGCATTCGGTTTCATCATTCTGCAGTATTCCGTAAGCTCGGAAAGATAGGGCGAATAGCTCTCGGGAATTCCGCTTAAATGGCTGCATTGCTGAAGGGTTATAACATCCCAGTCCTCATCCTCAACCGCTTCGTGAAGCGCAACGCCGTCGGGACGGGTCATTTCCGTTTCAAACGGAAGATAAACCTCATAGTCATAAGCGTCTTTTTCTTCACGCCAGTTGTTCCAGTGCTGCTCAAGCGAACAGCCGCCAATGAAAAGATTGCAGAGCATAAGCTCCTTGCCTGCCGCTTTTGCCATATGGGGCAGGAATTTATGTGCATTGGTTGAGAAACTGTTGCCTATTGAAAGTACGTTCATCTTCTGCCTCCGTGAATAAGAAGTAAAAATTGTTTTTTATCCGCATGGTTATTGCATTTCTCCATGATAACAAAGTAAATAGTTACAAGGAAAAGATACGGAAACGGAGCAAATATGCCGGGGTTTACTATTGACATAAGCTCCAGACCTATGTATGATGCAAAAATCATAAGATTAAAGAATGAGAAATTTTTAACGAGGGTTTTTATTCTTTCTATAAAAAGGAAAACATATGCCGCAACGCCGACAAGTCCGAAAGAGCCGATAATCTGAATGGGTGAGCAATGATACCAGCAAAGGGTGAATTCCGCATTGTTATGGACATCGTTATTTCCCATATATCCTATGCCTCTGCCGAAAATCGGATTTGCCTTGAAATCCTCAATGCCTCTGCCGATAAGCTGAAGGCGTATTTGGTTTTCCGACGGGGTAAGAAGCCTCATAATCGTGTAGCTGACAATGTCAACAAGCACATAGCGCATCAGGAAAGCAATAACAAGGCATACTCCGAAAATTATGCCGATAAAAGGTCTGTGTTTTTTGTCAACAAAGAACATTATTATAAAGCATATTCCGAGCTCAACAAGTCCGAAAATCATGCCGCCTCTTGAACCCGTAAAAAGAATTGCGCCGTATGCGAGAATGCCGAGAAAGAAATATACGAATTTTTTTGCGGAAAGATAAAAGGCAAACGGCATTGCAAGCATAAGAAGGGTTGAGCCGTTGTTGCGCCATTGGAAAGGAAGAATATCAAATCCGCCCGTAAGCTCGTTTGCACGGCTTAAGTATTCCTCGGTGAGGCAGATGCAGAGCATGATGATTATGCTTACCATAAGCTTTGCGAATCTTTCCGAAAAAACATAGTCCTCATGCATTTTCAATGCACCGTTCATATACATATAAACTATGAGCATTGCAAAGCCGAGCATGAAAATATAGAAAAGCGATATGGGCTTGAAATATTCCTCTGCGGAGATTATGCCGACGCCGCCGAGAGTTACGGCAATTGATGCGGCGATAATGCCTTTACAAAGGCTTCCTTTTTTAAAACCCGAGCGGTAAATGATGAAATGCGATAATATCATAATTGCAACGGGTGGTATCATCCAGAAAAATTGGCTGAAATCATCGTAGGAATGCTTGCACCGTATCGCAAAGCACGAGGCGATAACGATAATCTGCAAAGCAGGGATAAGGTCATCGGTCAGTACCATAACAAGACCGAATGACACTATAAATATTATCGTGCCGACAATTTCGTTGCCGGTGAAAACAAAAAGTGAGGCTGCAGCAAGTAAAATCGCCGTAAACCAATCCGACACAAGAAATTTTCTTATTTTTTCCAAAAATTCACCCCCTGATTCATCAGGTAAACTGCTTTAATAATATCAATTTTTATCCGCAAAGTCAATTAATGTTACAAGATTGTAAGATATTCGTTGTTTTTAAGGGCAGAATATGACTATATTGTAAATTTTGGAAAAAGGGCTTGATTTTTCCGTCATAAGGTACTAAAATACAAATTAGCACTCGGGCGTTTTGAGTGCTAAAAATGACAAATTATTTATCGGAGGTAATATATTATGACTATTAAACCGCTTGCAGACAGAGTTGTTGTTAAGGCAGTTGAGGTTGAAGAAACCACAACCAGCGGAATCATCCTTGCAGCTTCGGCTCAGGAGAAGCCCCAGATTGCAGAGGTTGTTGCAGTGGGTCCCGGCGGAATGGTTGACGGCAACAATGTTGAAATGTACGTCAAGGTTGGCGACAGAGTTATCACAAGCAAGTATTCGGGCACAGAGGTTAAGCTCAACAAGGAAGAATACACAATCGTTAAGCAGAGCGATATTCTTGCTATCGTAGAATAATTTATAGGAGGAAATACTAATGGCAAAGCAGATTATTTACGGTGAAGAAGCCCGCAAGGCTCTTCAGGCAGGCGTTGATAAGCTTGCAAATACAGTTAAAATCACTATCGGACCCAAGGGCAGAAACGTTGTTCTTGATAAGAAATACGGCGCTCCCCTCATCACAAACGACGGCGTAACAATCGCTAAGGAAATCGAGCTTGAGGACCCGTTTGAGAATATGGGTGCACAGCTTGTTAAGGAAGTATCAACAAAGACAAACGACGTTGCGGGTGACGGAACAACAACCGCTACTCTTCTTGCACAGGCTCTTATCAGAGAAGGCATGAAGAATGTTACCGCAGGCGCAAACCCCATGGTAGTAAGAAAGGGTATGGCAAAGGCTGTTGAAGCTGCTGTTGAATGCCTTAAGAAGAATGCAAAGCCCGTTTCAAGCTCAACAGATATCGCAAGAATCGGCACTATTTCTTCAGGTGACGAAGAAGTGGGCAAGTTCATTGCGGATGCTATGGAAAAGGTTACTGCAGACGGCGTTATCACCGTTGAGGAATCCAAAATCGCTGTTACCGAAGCAGAGGTTGTTGAGGGTATGCAGTTTGACAGAGGCTATATCTCACCCTACATGGTAACTGATACAGATAAGATGGAAGCTGTTATTGACGATGCACTCATTCTTATCACAGACAAGAAAATTTCAAGCATTCAGGACCTTCTTCCTCTCCTCGAGCAGATTATGCACGCAGGCGGAAAGCTTATCATCATCGCAGAGGATGTTGAGGGCGAAGCTCTTTCAACAATTCTCGTAAATAAGCTTCGTGGCGTATTCACCTGCGTATGCGTTAAGGCTCCCGGCTTCGGCGACAGAAGAAAGGAAATGCTTCAGGATATCGCTATCCTTACAGGCGGCGAGG
>CAZJOH010000027.1:0-26986 GCA_964547575.1 uncultured Clostridium sp. | reverse complement strand
ACACCGCACAGTAGCTTTTTCAACTTAGTTTTCATCAAACCACTCTTTTCATTTTTATTTTTTATTATATCATAAATGAAAATACATTGTCAACGCATTCGGCAATTTGTTGTTTATATTTGATATTTACAGTTTTGAAGAACCAAAAAGGAACCATCCAATCGGACGGTTCCTTTTTATTTACTCTCAGGCACTATCCAAACTATGACACCGCATTATTAACAGCGTGCATTGTGGCTGTTAACCGGCTCACGGGTCTGCTGTATCTCGCACTGCGAGCGCAGACCCGTTGAGCAGGAAGAAACAAAGCAGCCATACAAGTTGACTCTACAATCAACTTGTATGGCATATTCTCGTTATAGTGTTTAACCATTTAAATAACTTGATATATCAGAAACTCCGTATATTGCTTTTTTATCTTTTGTAGCAGATAATTCATTCGTGTTAAAGCTGCAAACCAAAGGATAAATCTTTGTAACATTGATATGGTGGAGTAAAGTGCAGGCAGTTTTATATGCATCTTCGGGATTACCGTCACCGCCGCCGACAAGAATTACCGCACCCTTCTTTTGCTTGAAGGAAGGTGCTTGGTTACGGAAATGCTTTGTCGCAAAGTATGTTTGAAATCTGCTGCAAACATCAAGAAGCTTTCCTGTTGGTTGCGAGAAATAAATTGGTGAAACAATTACAACATTATCGCAATCGGCAATGTAATCATATATTTCAGTCATTTCATCGTTGATTGAACAACCGTTGTTGTTCCAGCAATATCGGCAATCAATACAAGCAGAAATATCCGAAAAATAAGCATCGACTATCTTATATTCACCAGTCAGTTGCTCGGTTAGTTTATTGATTAAATTGACAGTATTTCCGTTTCTGCGAGGAGAGCCGTTCAGAATAAGTGTTTTCATATAATCACCATTTTATAATATCTTTTTTATAAACCCATAGCTCTTTCGGAAATAGCCTTGTGATTCGTAAAATGCATGGGCATCTTCTCTCGGCAGACCGCTGTTGAGAAGCACAACTTCAATATTGTTTTCTTTTGCCCATTGTTCTGCAGTTTTAAGCAATGCGGTTCCAACACCTTTTCTGCGATATTCCTTTGAAATTGCGAGAGCGATTATCTTCATACCTTCATTTTCAAGTTCAAACGCAAGATAATTGACGCAACCTATGTAGCCGATAACTTTATCACCATCGCAGGCAACAAAAATCTGATAATTGCCCCGATTCATCATTTCATTAATACGTTTATTCAGATTTTCAATTTCACAGTTGTAACCTAAATCATTTTCGAGAATATCCCGTATTGCGGAAATATCACTGCTTTCATATTTTCTATATATCATAGTTAAGCCTCATATATCATTTCAACAGCATTCAGATTGCCTTTTCTGTATCTTCGGTTTTCTTTAAATCCAACCGATTTGTAACAGCGTATTGCTCTTTCATTTTCTTCACGGACACGAAGGAGTATTTTATTTGTGTGCATATGCTGTAAATCTGTTTTGATTATATGTTCAATCGCAGCTTTACCGATACCTTTGTTTCTGTAAAACTCATCGGCTATGAAAATACCGAGAACAGTAAAATCTTCACCGACATTCTTTTCCAACCAAATTGCACCGATATATCTGTTGTCCGATTTTATATGATACCAACGCAAAACCTCCGCATTTTCTGACGGATAAATTCTTGATTGATATTGCTTCAAATCAGTTTCAAATGCTTTTTTGTATTCGCTGTAATGCGACATGTTTTCATTGCAAACTTGTTCAAGTTCAAACATATTTATACCTCAAAAATTACAGCTTTCTCGCCTTAATCACAACTGACAGCGGAAAATGTTTTGCCTTAAAATCCGCATAGTAACCGGAATTAAACCCTGCCGAATTTTCTAAAACCTTTTCGCTTGTTTCTTCAACCACTCTTTCAACAGCAAAGCCAGCATCGGCAAGGGTGTTTATGTATGTCGAAAGCTTGCGGTTTTGCAGGGTTAAAGGATTGCCGTATTTCTCGAAAGTATAATAATCTTCCTCAAGGTAGTTTCCGCTGAAAATTATGCGTTCTTCGGTTGCAACAGTTCTGTTACCGCCCGAAATAGCAACGCTTTCCAAATCTACACAATGCAAAAGCGGATGGTCCCAAGAGAAAATATACGTGCCGCCTTGTTTCAGATAAGATGCAGCATTCTTTATTGTTTTCTCAAGGTCGGTAGTCCAACCGATTGCATAAATCGAATACACAACATCAAAGTAATTCTGCGGAATATTGCTATTATCTTCCATAGGCTGATGAAAGAGTGTGCAGGAATATCCGTTTTCGTCAAGAAGCTTCTTTGCGGCTTTAAGCTGTTCTTTTGAAATATCAAGACCGAAAAGCTCTTTTGCACCGTGTTCGGCACACCATTTGAGCGAATGACCGCTTCCGCAACCCATTTCAAAAACAGCCTTGCCGTTAAGGTCGGGGAAAAGGTGCAGTTCATTCTCTGTCGGAATTGAACAACCGAGTACAGGCAAAGCAGTCACACCGAAGAAATCTTCAGCTAACGAATCCCAGCTTCTTTCGTTTTGTTTTAATATATCGTTTTTCATATCTGTACCTCATTAAAAAGCAGCTTTTCAATAGTAATGCGGGGACGCCACCAAGCTCTTGCTTGTTCATATTCGGGATACGGAGTATACCATTTCCAAGTAATATTAAATCCGCCGTCTTCCGTTTGCAGCTTGCCTAAAATATCTTTTTCTGCTTCTATTAACGGCTTGCTTTCGGGCGTGATAAATCCCAAATATGTGCCGGAGAAAAAGTCGGATGGCATAGGTATATATTCAACTCCGTATTTTGAGATATCTTTACAAATGGAATTATCAACAGCTTTGCATAACAAATCTTTGAAATGTTCCAAATCAATTATATCGCTGATACCGTTAATTTGCAAAAGCTCATATGTCAACAGAAAACATTTTAAAGAATCGCCGCTGACTTCCTCGGCATTTTCAAGATACTCAAATCCCCCTTTTACGATTTCTTCATAAAGAGAAGTGCGATTACCGTAGCAAATCAAAAATGCCGCTAAAGATATTGACGGATTAAAGCCGCTGATGCCGTCGCCTTTTTTCTCCCACCAGATTGCATGGGGATAATCCTTGTTGCTGTCTATCGCAAACAACCAACGCTTTTTATCTTCGTCAAAAGAATCGAGAGATTCAAGATATCTGGCTATTCCTTTTACAATGTCGGAATCTCTGTTAAGTGCATTCACACGGAAAAGAGTGATTATAGCATCATTTGTTGCAATAGGGCTTGAATTGGGGTTGAAAAAATCGGGTTCAAGAGCGTTGCCAAAGCCACCATCGGGATTTTGAAATTTTGAAAGCTCATCAACAACAGCTTGACTTGATGCGTTTTCAAAGAAATACTTGTAGATTGCCAATTCAAGAGGCCGTGCATTTTGTAAAATAAATTTTGCTGCAGCATTCTTATCCATAATTTCATCCTCGCACTTTTTATACAATTATTATACATTAACTGTCTTAATAAAGCAACATCACCTTAGCAATATACGACCAAGGTGATGTTTGTTATATTATCGTTCTCCGAATTTTATGTTTGCTGTACTGACACCTCAAGACCAAAGCTATTATCCAAAATTAATATAATTTCATTTTTGGCTAATAGTTCAATGCGGTTTTCTTTCTTATGTTTTATTTGCTTTTAGAATGAATGGTTTTACACTTTATTCTCTGCATAATACCGTGCCTGGGCGTTCCAGAGCTCGGTATATTTGCCGTTTGGGTTTTCAAGGAGCTCTTCGTGAGTACCTTGCTGGATAATTGAGCCGTTATCGAAAACAACGATTCGGCTGCAGAAGCGGCAGGAGGAAAGTCTGTGAGAGATATAGACCGCTGTTTTGCCGCCTGCAATATCATTGAATCTTGAATAAATTTCGCTCTCGGCTATGGGGTCGAGTGCGGCGGTGGGTTCATCGAGAATAACAAACGGTGCATCCTTGTATAGCGCTCTTGCAATGGCGATTTTCTGTTCTTCACCGCCCGAAAGGTCGATTCCGTCTTTTTCATAGAGCTTATAAATCGACTGCTTCAGCTTCTTCGGAAATTCTTCAATCCTGTCTTTGACACCTGCCATTTCAAGGCATTGCCAAACTCTTTCTTCATCGTATTCATCGGAGCAGGCAACATTTTCGCCGACGGGGAATGCAAGGAGCTTGAAATCCTGAAAAACGATTGCAAAAAGCTTTAAGTATTCGGCATAATCGAATTCTCTGATATCAATTCCGTTGAGGGTGATTCTGCCTTCGGTCGGGTCATAAAGACGGCAAAGGAGCTTTATCATTGTTGATTTACCGCTTCCGTTCATACCGACAACCGCAAGGCGTTCGCCCGATTTTATCTTCATGCTGAAATTTTTTAAAATCAACGGTTCTGTTTCGGGATAGGCAAACGAAACATTGTGAAACTCAAAAACAGAGTTTGCAGGGTCGATATCCTCAACCGTTCTTGTGCCGTTTTCCATATCGGAAACGAGATTCAGATATTCAATTTCCTGCTTTAACTGGACATTGTTTGCGTGCAGATATCCTGCATTGCCTGCAATATCCGTGCAAGCGGCTATCAGCTTTGTGATTGCGCCGTAATATTCAACAACCTTGCCTGCACCGAACGCTCCTGCAAGTGCTTTGAGTCCGACGAAAATATAGACAAGACCGCCGAGAAGATTAGTTGAAACCGTGCTTATCTGACCGATGGTTGACCAGACTTTGAAAATATCCTTCCTCATCTTTAAGGTGGGATTATAAATTTTTTCGGTGATTTCTTCGTTGATAAGAGCTTTTTCGTTGAAAATTCTGACATCCTTGCCGCTTTCATTTTCGTTGAGATATTTCTGGTTGTAGTATTCGAGAACGGGGTTGAACTTTACTGTTCTGTTAAAGATATTGAACTGCTTTTTCTCGCTCAGACCGTGATATTTAACCGAAACAGCAATCATAACGGCGGTGAAAACAACAAGCAGAGCAGCAAGAAGCGGAGAATCCACAAACGCCATAAATCCCGTTAGGGGAGTGGATGATTTGCTGAAAACCATGCCCGAAATCATAATGATTGCAACAATAATCGAGAAAACACAGGATATCATTTCCGCTACGCATTCGGCAACCCAAGTCAGACCGTTGCCGTTGTTGGCATTTTCTTCAATTTTGCCACGGAGCTCCTGAACGGATGAGCTTTCCGCTTTTGCATAGTCGAGTTCAAGTGCCTTTCGGGAAAGAAGTGCGGCGTGTTTTTCCCAACAGCTGTTGAGCATTATCAGAGCTTTGCGGTTGATGGTTCTTATTATTACATCAATAACGAGAGTTGTAATTGTTGCGATAAGAACATATTTTATTATCTGCTCAAAGCTTTGCTTTTCGGTTAAAGCGGTGATTACAAGACCCGTGCAATAAATGGTGATGTAAGGTGAAACGGCACGGAGAATTTTGACGATGAGGTTGAGCGAAAAATAGTTTTTGCCGAGATAGATTTTAACAAGCTTCAAGCCTTGCTTTACTATCTCAAAATCTTCTTTCAGGTCCGTGAAAAGCTTTTTCATATAACTGCCTCCTCTCTGTAATATCTGCTCTGTGTTTCAAACATTTCTGCATATTTGCCGCCGAGTGCAAGCAGTTCTTCGTGCGTTCCCGTTTCGGCGATTTTTGCATCATCAAGAAGAATAATTCTGTCGCAGAAACGTGTTGATGAAAGTCTGTGGGATATATAAATTGCGGTTTTATCTTTTGTAAGCTCGCTGTATTTGAGATACATATCGTTTTCGGCAATGGGGTCAAGTGCGGCAGTCGGCTCATCGAGAATAATTATCGGAGCATCTTTATAGAGCGCTCTTGCAAGCAGAAGTCTTTGAAGCTCGCCTCCCGAAAAAGCAACCGCACCTTCGTGAACTTCACGCACAAGCAGAGTGTTTTCTTTCTGCGGAAGGCTTTCAACTTTATCAAGAATTCCGGCAAGGCTCATGCATTCACGGAGTCTGTTACGGTCAATTTTGTTTTCCTCGCAGAGTGCAATATTTTTTGCAACCGTTGCAGGCAGCAACGCACAATCCTGAAAGAGTGTGGAGAACAGCTGATAGTATTCGTCACGGTTGAAAAGCCTGCTGTCGATTCCGTTTATGAGAATCTGCCCCTCATTCGGAATAAACAGACCGCAGATTAGTTTCACAAGCGTTGATTTGCCTGCACCGTTAACGCCGACAATCGCAATTCTTTCGCCTTTATTTATTTTGAGTGAAAGATTATCAACCGAAGGTTTTTTGGCTTCATCGTAAGAGAAAGTGAGATTTTTAAGTTCGATTTCACAGGGCAAATCATCGCCTTCGGGCAGCTTTTCACCCTCTTTGGTGTTCATTTTATCATCAATGTCAATAAAGCTTCTGAAATCGCTGACGTTATGTGCGCCCGAAACAATTTCCGAAATTGAGTCAACGAGTTGTGCAAGCCACTGACCGAAGCCCGTTATCGCACCGAAATACAGAGAAAAATCACCGAGTGTCATATCGGAATTAAGTTTCAGGTAAATCAGATATATGTATGCGCCGAGGCTTACGCCGAATTTAAAAATATCCTCAAGCATACAGTTGATATAGTGACCGTTGTTTCTTGAAATGTTCCAGCCGTTTGCATCATCCAGGTGCTTGTCGATTTTTCTCATAAGGAAGTCGGACATGTTGTAAATACGGACATCCTTTGCGTTTGAAAAATCCTTTGAACGGTAGGTGACATAGTGCAGTCGAAGAAAGATTTCGGCAACCTTGTCCTTCATTTTGTCCTTCCATTTCTGTAAAAGCATCCATCCTGCCATGCTGATACCGTAGCAGATAATGAGAATGGGGATAAACCAAGGGTTGCAGTCAACGATAATTGCAGTGAATGCCGAAAAGCCGAAAATTGACGAAACAAGGGTGGCGTTAAGCTCAACAAATCTTGCAACGCTTCCGTCCCAGCCGTGAATTGCATTCCAGGCTTTTTCTCGCAGAACACGGGTTTCGTTGCAGGTGTAGTTGTTATAGTCCATGCTCATAACCTTGTTGCAGATAAGTCTGTGTAGCATAATATCCCGTGCGAGCATTCGTCCCTGCCAGCTTTTGTTATACATAACATTATTCAGATATCCGAAAACAATAAGAACGGCAGAAAGCAAGCCCACCTTTAAAAGCAATTCCGAAGCGGCGGTTTTGCTCTCAACGCAGTCGAGAACAATTTTCGGAAGATAAGCCGCAACAACCGAGCTTACAGCGCCCAGCGGTGTTAACCCGATTTGCATGAGAACATAGGCTCTGTCAAACTTCCAATGCTCTTTCAGCATAAATTTAAGGTTGCTGAAATAATTGTATTTTTTCTTCATACATTTTCCCTCCTTATCAGTGACAGAATAACCGACTCTGCAACCGCCGAAACGATAATATAAATAATTGAAACAGATGATTCGTAAAGTGCCGCAAAACCGCAACTGAGCAAGATAATGCCTATAGCAATGAAATATCTGCTGAGGATTTTGTATCGTTCGGGATTTTTGCATATTATGTTTACAAAGCCTTTGAGTTTTCCGAAGCCGATTGAAATTCCGATTACGGAATGAACAACCGCAGAAATAAAGGCGATTATTGAATAATATTTCATATTATGTCCTTTCTGTTTATAATAAAAACACAGTGTAGGGCGGGATGCCTACATCCCGCCGTTAAAAAAGCTTCTGTATCTGCGGCGGCTTGTGGGCAAGCCGCCCTACGCTTTCAATCGGGTTTTCAACAATATAGTGGTACGATGCGGAAATCGGTTGGGAATTTTGTTAAAAAACAGCGGCGAAAGCATAGCCTCCGCCGCTTCAATATAATGATAAATTAAAAATCAAACGATTGAAATAGAACCTGCAATAGTGTGGTTTTAATGTTCAAAAGTGTTGCAGATGTTAATACCGGTGGTGAATATGTTTCCCTTGCAGGAAACAAAAACATCGCCGTCATATTTCTGTGCAATCGTTTTCATGCTCTTGATTCCGTAGCCGTGGTTGACTTTATCGGATTTGGTTGACCCGATATGCTCTGTATCGACTACCGCTTCAACAGGATTCTCAACAGAGATAACGATTCTGCCGCCCATAGTAATGATGCTTGCAAAAATCGTTTTGTCCGTACCGTTTTCCATGCTTTCGGTTGCTTCAATTGCATTATCAAGTGCGTTGCCGAGAAGAACGCCGAGTTCAAGCAAGTCAACATTGATTTTATCCGAAATCTTAACGGAAAAATCAAGCTTTATGCCTTTCTTTTCAGCAGAAGCGAGCTTTGACTGTAAAACGGCATCAATGGCAGGGTTGCCCGAATTAACAACGCCGTTGTTTGCTTCGTCAAGAAAATCCACTTCGCCTTTTATGGATTTCACAGCCGTTTCAACCTGACCGTCGGCAAGAAGTCCCGATACGGAGAGCAGTTTGTTTTTAATATCATGTCTGAAAGTGCGGATTTCGCCTTGATAGCTATAAAGCTCCTCATAATGAGCGAGCTGATTTTTAATTTGTTCGCTCGCAAATTCAAGCTTTGCCTTTGATTCAACATAGTCCTTTTGTCTGTAAATAAGAAAGAGGGTAACAAGGTTTGATGCAATCATCAGAATTGCAACAGCAGCATACAAAAATGTAGGAATACTGCGAACCTCATATGTGCATTTATAAATTACAAGCGTAACAAAAACGGTTGCAATCGGCTGGATAAAAAGAAGGATTGACAGTCCTTTTGAAACTCCCAAATCCATCTTTCCGATTTTCTTTGAGATAAAATAAGTTATGGTAAATGCAATAAACTTGCAGATAAAACCCATTCCCACAAATATATAATCGTTCTCCATAAAACTGAGTGTTTCCTCGCCCAGTAAAAATCCGGTTAAAAGAACCGCAATCATTTCGGAAGCGCCCGCCACGATTGTATAAACCACACCGCCGATTATCGCAAAAAACGGTTTGACTTTGTATGACAAACCGATTGCGAGAGCAATAACCGTACTCATAATAAGAAGAGTTGCACCCGTTCCTGTGAGAAAGTAAGATGAAAGAGTGTTCAGAATAATTGCAGCTGACATAACAAGAATATGATATTTTCTTTCAAGTTTCTTTTGAGAAACGGCAGAAAACAATACTTCTATTGTAAAAATTTCAAAGCATGCAAAAAGGAAATGTGAAATTATTCTGATCATTTTACCAGCCCCACTTTCTTATAAAAATATCGTATGCCTTCAATGCCTCCTGTTTTTTTCTGACACTTACGGCAACCTTTGAGCCGTCGGTCAGCTCAATTTCGGTTGTGTTGAAGTTTTTAATGTAGTTCATATTAACAATGAAACCTTGATGAACACGCACAAAGCCGTGCGGTTTCAGGATTTCATAAATCTCTGAAATCTTGCCTACGGATTCAAAAACACCTTCTGCGGTGTGAACGGTCAGATGCCTGCGATAACCTTCAACATAGCTTATCTTGTTGATTGAAATTTTGTTTCGCACACTTTCCCATTTGAGAAATACGCTTGCATTTACTGCCGTGTATTTTTTCATTGCTCTTGTGAAAACTTCGGCAAATTCCTTTTCCTTAATCGGCTTCACAAGGAAATGTAAAGCTTCTATTCTGAACGCATCGAAGATATAGCTTGAATGGCTTGAAACGAAAATTATTATCGTTTCGGGCGCAAATTCCCTTATTGTTTCAGCGGCTTCAATGCCGTTCATGCCCTTCATTTCTATATCAATAAAAACAATATCAAAACTGCCTCCGCTTTTATAAAATTCAATCAAATCCTCACCGCAAGAGAAATCGGAGATGTTGAAACTTTCCGCTTCGGTTTGAAACGGCTCAAGCAGACCTCTGATTTCCCTTACGGTAAAACAGTCGTCGTCACAAATACAAATTTTCATATGTTCCTCACAATTCATATTATTGAAATAAAAAAATAAAACACTTCCGTTTGAATTCGGAAGTGTCTGAAAAATGCAGATAATTTATTCTGTCAGCACAGCATGGCAGACAAAACGACACTCCGATTCAAAACGTTCTGCATCACATCATTCTTTCTGCTTGTCATTCTGTCCACCTGCCTTTCAATAAATTTTTCTATATTCTAACAATACAAAACAAATTTGTCAACCGTTTTTGCCGATTGTGCAAAAGTGTCGGTTTTAAATGCAAAAGTGTTAAGCCGTTTGTAAGCATAAGAGTCTGCCGAAAAGATTTTAATATTCCGTTTGCCATGCTTTTGTAAGAGAATAATGTTGTTATCAAAAAAAGAACGGCTTTGCAGATGCAAAACCGTTCTGTAATTTTATTATATAATTCCTAAAAGCGGAGCTAAAACATATTCATTAAAGAATGTAACAATTGCATTTAAAATGAGATTGATAGAAATGAGAGGCATTTCGGAGTAACCGTTTGTACCGTAGTTATCATAGAGCCAGAGGCTGAGGTCTGTAAAGAAGGTTGAGGGTTCTTCCTCTACCTCTTCTTCTCTTGCACCAATCTTAACAAGAATTGCCTTGAGTCTTTCTTCAATTTCTTTTTGCTGACCGTCATAGCATACAGTACCGTTTGCAAATGCTTCTGCCTCTGCGATTGCGGCTGCAAGCTCTGTTGCATCTGCTGAGCTGAGTGTTGAAGCATCAACAGCCTTTGCAGCGGGAAGAAGGTTGTTTTTAATACCTCTCGGGTCTCTTGCGCCGTTGAACTGAGGATAGTCGGGTGTTGAATAAACATTCTGAATTCTGTCTGTTGCAAGAAGCTCTGTTGCAAGTGAAATAATAACATCGTTTCTTGCTGTTTTTTCGTGATTCTGACCGTCGAAATAGAATGTTGTGTCGGGAAGAAGACCTGTTGAAGCGTCAACAACGTTATCGGGTGAAACATGATCATGTGAAGGATCGGAGCAGTTAACGCTTGTGTTAGCCTGCTGATAATCATCGCCGAGAGTTTCGCCTACAAGTGCGCTCTTGACGCCCATAGCTGTTGATGAAAGGTGGATAACACCGTCTGCGTTATCGTCATTCCATGAGTTGCCTATCTGATAGAGAGGTGCATCGTAGTCAACAATATCGAATACCTGAACACCCTTGTCGACAAGCTTCTGAATGTTTGAAAGAGAATTGAGCTGTGCCTCATAGAACATATCTGTCTGCGCTTTGATAGCAGGCTTTGAGCCGAGGAGTGCCTTTGAAGCTTCAGGATAGTATTCCTTGGGGCAGAGACCCCAAAGCATTGTAACGTTAGCTGCAACCTCCTCCACGAGGCAATTCGCAACATTGGTAAGAACGCCGGAGAGAACCTCATCGGGGAGAATTCTTGCGATAACCTCAATCATCCTTGCTTCTTCTTCATCCATAAGAGTTTCAAGGAAACCGTTATAGAGGAATTCGGTATCAAGGAAGGCAAGGTTCTTTGTGTAAAGGTCGCCTACAATTGTTGAGCCGTTGAGTGCAGGAACGATATATACAACCTTATTCAGGTCGTCCATAACCTCGGGATAATACTGGAAAAGTCCGTTGGCAACAGAGCCGCCCATGCTGATGGGAACGATATTCACCTTATCGTGACCTGTTTCAGCCTTAACCATCTGAATGAAAGCGTAAAGCTCGGAAACGATATCATAGTTATTTCCGAAGGAATTATATGCAAAGTAATAAAGATGGTCTTCACCTACGGTTTCGGAATAAGCCTGAAGGGGGATATTGTTGTAAATCTGTTCTTTTTCGTATTCGCTGCATTCAGCAACGGAATAGGGGTATTTTTCAACTTCGATGTTGCCTGTGTTCTTGCCGTTTTCATCGCACATATTAACTGCAAATGCATCAAGAACAACATCGCTGAGAGCATCGGAAAGCCACATATCACGCTGTGTCATAATAGTGAGCAGAGCGGGAGCGAGAACCTTTGATACGATTGAACCGATGTTGAAATATGCGGGGAAGCAGTTGATTCTTTCGCCGTTATCATCAAGAAGATAATCGCCGTTTTCGTCAAGTGCCCATACATTGGACTGGCCGATGCCGGGTACTACGATTGAGGGACAGGTGTCGCACTTGCCGTTGCATTCCGTTTTAACTGCGGCAGATGCGGTAAGCGAAAGCATTGAAAAAGCGATAACAAAGGCAAGAATGAGGGAAATGATTTTTTTCATGTTTACAAGCCCTTTCCTTTTTTATTAAACAGGGAACAATCTGATGCGGACTGTTCCCTGCAGATACATTATTCAAAAAGTCCGCCGAGAATAAGTTTTGCAATTGCTCTGAAGGGGGAGAGAATTCTGTCAACAAGGCTGCCGCCGCCGAGAAGGAAGAGCGAACCCTTGCTCATTGCTTCGGTAATGTCCTCAAGGATGGGGTCAAGAGCAGATTCTTCTTCTTCAATGTTTTCGTAGCCTTCTGCGCCTACCTTGTGAAGAATGTTGTTAAGTCTGTCTTCAGCAGCTTCAACCTTTGCCTGGTCAGCGATGGTTGAAGCGATAACTGCTTCGCCTTCTGCGATAGCTGCGTTAAGCTCTGCCTTATCTTCTGCTGTAAGAGTGATTTCACCGTTTGCTTCTTTTTCAAGAATTGCATATGCATCGGGAAGTCTCCAGCGGCGGATATATTTTGTTGTGCATGTGCCGTTGAACTGAGGATATTTTTCAGGATTATCGTTAACATCTGTAACTTCACCGAGAATAATAGCCTTTGCAAGGTTGAGAACAACGTCGTTATTGCCTACTTCGTGATGCTGCTCAAGGAAAATCCATGTGTTTTCGGGAAGAACTGCGGTTGAAACGTCAACCATATTGTCGGCTGAAATGTGGTTATGGTCGGGATTTGTGCAGTAAGTATTCTTTGTATATTCAACATCATTGAGGGTCTTTTCGCCGGGAGCACCGGTAGCACCCATTGTTGTTGAGGAAAGGTTGATGATACCGTCGGAGTTAACCTTGTCAGCTGAAGCAACGATGCCGAAATATGTATACATCTGTTCGCCGAGGTCGAGGTTTGCGCCTGCGATTGAGTTAACTCGAACGCCGTCTTCAACTGCAGCGAGGATGTTCTGCTTAAGATTGAGTCTTGCCTGCTGGAAACGGTCTGTTCTTGCCTTAAGAACAGGCTTGTCAGAAAGATATCTTGCAGCAAGAGCATCATATCTGTATGAGGGAATCATCGCCCAGAACTGCGGGCAGTTAAGCATCATTGTGTCAAGAATACCACTCATTGCACCCGAAAGAAGTGCGTTGATACCTGAACGGGGGAAGATGTGGAGCAAGGTGTTGATAAGATAGCCGAGAGTGGGGCTGCCGTTTGATTCAACAAAGATGTTTGCAATGAATTCATGATAAAGGAATTCATCTTCGAGATTCCATTCTCTTGCATAGAAATCAGCAACGATGTCTGTACCGTCAAGGCAAGCAACGGCGTTAACGATTTGGTCGATACCGTCATGACCGTACTCATCAAGGTAAGCTGTAAGAATTGTACCGCCGAGGCTTACGGGAAGAAGGGTAACCTTGTCGTGACCTGTCTGTTCTTTAACCATCTTGATATATTCATCAAGCTCATCTGCAGAATCCATGGGGTCGCCTACAAGATTGAAGGTGAAGAAATAAACATGGTCTTCGCCGATTACGTCAACGAGGGGCTTCATGGGAACCATTCTGTAAACCCAGTCAAGCTCGTCTTCTGTCATATATTCAAGTGAGTGATTCCATCTCTGTGTTTTGAGATTTTCGATATGGTCACCGTTTTCGTCGCATCTCTGGATTGAGAAGAGGTCGCTGACGAGGTCATAAGCAACCTTATCAAGACCAACGTTTGTCTGGAAAACGAGTGTGCCGAGAATGCTTCCGACAGCTTTGATGATAGCGGTTGCAGAAAGAGCAGCTTCGTTGAGAATAAGAAGCGTTCCGCCTACCTGACTGTCACCGCTCATAACGGGCTGGTCATTTTCGTCATAGAGGTATGTGGGTGAATGGTTGATGCCGGGGAGAATAATTACGGGTGAATGCTCGCAGTTTCCGTCACAGTCGGTTTCGGTTGCCGCCATAGCACCTACAGAGACGGCCGAAACAAGCATTGCGGCGCAAAGTGCAACGGCAATCACTCTTTTGATTACTTTTTTCATTTTGGGGTACACTCTCCTTCGTAATTTAAAAGATAATTAATATTAGCATATAATTAATTTAAATTCAATAATTAAAAGCAAAAATATATCAAAACAGAAAAAATGTGGCAAAACATTATGTTCTGCCACAATTCTTTTTCATGTCTTCAATTACGGAATAGGGGATTCTCATATTGCCGAGTCCGATGCCTATTGCTATATGAGGCTTCATGGCTGCGTGAAAATCCGTGCCGCCCGATATCATAAGTCCGAGCTTTTTTGCCATGGACTGATATTTTTCCTGCATTTCGGGAGTGTAATCCGTGTAGTAACCCTCCAGACCGCTCAATCCGTAGCCTTTAAGCTCAATCAGAAAGCTTTTCAGCTCATCATCGGGGAGCTTTGTGAGATGAGGGTGAGCAAGAAAGGAAATTCCCCCGCATTTTGCTATCAGCTCGATTGCATCACGGGCGGTGAGTCTTTGCTTTTCGCAGTAAGCATATTTGCCCACGGACATATATTTATCAAAGCCCTCTTTGACGCTTGAAATATATCCTTTATCCATCATAACTCTTGCGAAATGCGCTCTGCCCACAAAATTATTCGGAGCAAGGGCACGCACTTCTTCAAGCGACATTTCAAAACCCAGCTCATTGAGCCTTTGGCAGGTAACATGGTTACGTTCAATTCTTAAATCAACAACCTCTTTGAGCATTTTCAGCAAATCGGGATTTTCAATATCGATGAAATATCCGAGGATATGTGTTTCCGTTTTGGACTGAACGGAAAATTCAATTGCAGGAATAACCTCAACTCCGAGCCTTTCACCTGCCTCAATCGCTTCACGCACTCCGTCAACGGTATCGTGGTCGGAAAGAGCTATGGCGGCAAGACCTGCCTTTTTTGCTTCGGCTACAACCTCTGTCGGGGTCATTGAGCCATCGGATTTGAGAGAGTGAGTGTGTAAATCAATATATTTTTCCATTAAAATCACCGTCAGTCAACATCGGCAAAGAATTCGTCGGTTTTTTCGGCTTTGTATTTGCCGTTGCTTACGTCAATCAGATTAGCGTTGAAGGGGTCAACAAGCTCAAGGGGCAGACGGAATATAAGTGTTACGTTATCCTCAAAAATCGTATCTTCTATAACTCCGCCGCTTTCGGGCACAAGAGAAGAAAGCTTGCCGTAAAAATAGTAGTCGCAGGTAACTTTAAGTCTTGCGCACATGGCTCTTGTGACTATTCCTCCTGCCGCAACAGCTATGGAAGCGGAGTGGGAATAAGCTCTTACAAGACCTCCTGCACCGAGCATGATTCCGCCGAAATAGCGTGTTACAACAACTGCACAGTCCGTAACGCCCGTTTTTTCAAGCACGTCAAGCACGGGAATGCCTGCGGTTCCTTGGGGCTCGCCGTCATCGGAATATCTCTTTATTCCGCTTTCACGCAGGATATAAGCATAAACATTATGGGTTGCATCCCAATGCTTTTTACTCACCTTTGCAATGAATTCAAGAGCCTCCTCCTGAGTGGTTACGGGCATGATATGACCGATGAAACGGGATTTTTTAACAATATATTCATCCTGCGAAGCTGCTCTGATTGTTTTATATCCGGTTGATGCCATATGAACACCTCAAATAACAAGTGTGGATAAGCAAAGCGGTGCATAAAATATGCACCGCTCATTTTGCTTATTATTTGTTGTTAAGATTGAAACGCTTATTGAAGCGATCAACACGTCCGCCGGTATCAACGAGCTTCTGCTTACCTGTGTAGAACGGATGGCATTTTGAGCAGATATCAACACGAAGGTTTGCCTTTGTTGAGCCGGTTGTGATTACCTCACCGCATGCGCAACGGATTTCGGTCTGTTCGTACTTAGGATGGAGTCCTTCCTTCATCAATGTCACCTCTTTCGGTATATCCATAAACATAACGGAGCAATTTTATCATAAGCAAAGGAAAAATGCAAGCCTTTTTTGAAAAATTTTTCGTCATGGGCATATTTCTATGCATTTTCCGAGCCTGAATGAGTAAATAACAGTTTCTTTTACGGGAATATCAAGTACTTCGGCAAGACAGCGGCGGTAAATTCCGAGCTGTTCACGGTATTTTTCCGCAAGCTCTTCGCCGCTCTGAGCTCTGTCGGTTTTAAAGTCGACGATTACAAGTGAGCCGTTTTCAACAAATGCACAGTCTGCAACGCCTTCAATAACAACGCTTTCACCTTCTGCCTCGCTTTCGGGAAGCTCTGGCTGCATTTCTTTTAAAGGTATGCAGGCGGTGAAGGCGTATTCCTTATAAACCTTTTCAGCAGAAAGAATTCGCTTTGCGAGGCTGCCTGAGAAAAATTCCGCAATTGATTTTTTATCAACAACGGAAGCTTCCGTATCAGTCAGCATTCCTTCCTTAACGAGTCTTTCAAGCTCTGCCTCAACGTTTTCTCCTGCCTTTTCATAATCGGCAAACTGCATAAAGCGGTGGGTTGCCGTGCCTCTCTGTGCAGGAGTGAGCTTATCCTTGCCCGCAAACGAGGGCTTTCTCGAAGCGAAATATTCGCCTCCGATTTCTTCATCATCCGCTTTTGACGCTATTCGTTTTGCGATAATTCCGTCGAGAGAAGAATAAGGATAAACATAGCCGAGTTTTGCAGAAATTTCTTCAACCGTTTTTTTATCGGGCTTTGCACGGGGAATATCGGGCGAAGCTTCCGTTTCTTCGGAATTGTCCGTGATAATCTGCGTTTTGAGCGGAGTATCACACTTGAGAGCAGCAGAAGAATCCGTCATCGCCGCATTCCGCAGTGCATGGGCATCGGGATGGCGTATGAGAGCAGAAAGAATGCAATCGGAATAGCTTGAAAAGCCGATAACCTTGAACGGGTCAATTAGCTTTTCTTTTCTTGTGTTTGCGGCGATTTTTGCAAGGTCTTTATTCCAATCCTTGCTTGATGCAAGAATAACAAGCTTTTCTTTGGGTCGGGTGAGTGCAACATAGAGAATACGCAGCTCTTCGGAGCGCTCGGCTTTTTTGATTTCAAGCACTGCGGCGATGCGAGCGAGCGAATCAAACTTAGCCTTGCCCGTACTTGTTTTTATGCCGATACCGCCCGAAGGAGATATGAGCAGGTCATCGGCTGTGGAAAGATTTCCGTAGAGCTTTTCGGTTGCACCGAGGAAGCATACGGGGAATTCAAGCCCCTTACTCTTGTGAATGGTCATGATTCTCACGCAGTCCGCATTTTCCGAATCCGAACCCGATGATGTGATATCCTTTCCGCTTTTTGCAACGGAGTCAAGATGCCTCAGAAAACCCGAAATTCCTTTTCTGCCTGTGCTTTCATATCTGTTGGCAAGGTCAATAAAGCTGTTAAGGTTGGCACGGCGCTTTGAGCTGTCCTTCATTGCGCCGACTATTGCGCCGTAGCCCGTTTCTTCAATGAGCCTTCTCACAAGCTCACCTGCGCTTACCGTGCAGGCAACAAGCCTCATGTCCTTGATTTTTTCAAGAAAATCCGCAGCTTTTTTGTTGCCGTTTTCCGCCGAGGTGACTACGCAATGGTAAACGGAGCCTTTTTTCTGCGCCGCACGCATAAGGGCGAGATCATCGGGAAGGAATCCGAAAACGGGGGAGAGCATAACGGCTGTGAGCGGTATATCGTCAACGGGGTTATCAATTATTTTAAGCAGCGAGGTCATGAACATTATTTCCGGAGAAGAAAGAAAATTTTCTTCCGTTTCGCAGCAGAAAGGAATTCCTCTTGCCGTGAATTCATCAACAAACTCCTTTGCCGAGCGTTTTACGCTACGCAGAAGCACACAGAAGTCTTTATATTTTGCTTTCCTCTGCTTATCGCCGTCGGTAAAGGTCATGCCCTCTGCAATTGCTTTTTCAATGTAATCGGCAACATACTTTGCCTGTGCCGTGCGGAAATTCTCCTTTGCGGTTTCGATAAGACAGATTTCCGTATCGGCGCCATTGCTTTCGGGATAGGCTGCGGCGGCTTCAAGATGTTCTTTTTCGTCATATTCAAGACCGCCCGCATCCCTGCTCATGAGAGAGCTGAAAATAAAGTTTACTATTTCCGTAACGCCCTTGCGGCTTCGGAAATTCTTGCCGAGGGTAACTCTCGCAGGATAATTGCCGTTCTCATATTCGGAAAGACCGTCACGGCGAGCAAGGAAGATTTCGGGCATTGCCTGCCTGAAGCGATAGATGCTCTGTTTTACGTCGCCGACCATAAAAAGGTTACTTTCGTTCTTTGAGAGAGCGGAAAAAATCATGTCCTGAGCTTCGTTGACATCCTGATATTCGTCAACAAGAATTTCAGCATAGTTTTCCGCAAGAGAAAGAGCAAGAGGCGTTTTGACATAACCTCCGTCACATGGTTCAACAAGCAATTTCAGTGCAAGGTGGAGAGTATCGGAGAAATCCGCACCGTTTTCCTCAAGCTTGAGCCTTGTGAATTCCTTGCCGAATTTAAGAACGGCAGAAACAAGCTCGTTTATGACGGGAGCGAGATATTCTGTATCTTTTTTATGTTCTTCTTCAGAAATAAAATATTTTGAAGCAAATTCAAGCACCTGCTTGCGGTAGGCGCTGCGTGTGTTCTTGCAGATATCCTTTGCAGGGCCCGTATAGCCTTTGGGGGCGTTGGCGATTTTTGCAAAGGAAGCCTCCGAAAAGGCTTTGATGATACCGTTCCAGCTTTCGGTTGAGATTTTATCGAGGAGCTTATTGAGAACAACGAGGTCATCCTCAAATGCAGGCCGGTATTTTGCTTCAAGCTCGGGTTCGTTTGCAAGCAGAGATATGCAATGCTCCGCATCTGCAATGCATGAACAGATAAACTGGATTGCATGGTTTATTATCGTTCTGCCCCACGGGCTTTCTTCAATCGGTGAGGGATTGTTGAATTCATCCGCAAGGGATTTGAGCCATAACTCGGGGAAGGGATATGCCTGCGAGAGCGAATAGAGCTTGAGAATTGCATCGATCAGCTTGCCGTCGTCACGGGTATCGCTGATTAGTTCGGTCAGCTTCATGAAGCTTTCGCTCTGCTCTTTATAGAGGGAATCCGCAACGGCTGAAACTGCCTGCGAGCGAAGAACAGCAAGCTTGCCTTCGTCGAGAAGACTGAAATCCGGGGCAATGCCGAGAGCGTGGAAATTCTCTCTTACAAGTCCTATACAGAAGGAGTCGATGGTGCAGATGTTGGCGCAGGGGAGCATTAACTGCTGCCGGCGCAGACGCTTATCCGAGGGGTTGAGTGCAATCTGCTTGCCGATGGCAGCGTGAATTTTTTCTTTCATCTGTGCCGCCGCCGCTTTTGTGAAGGTTACAATCAACAGGTTTTCAACGCCGCAGGGATTCTCGCTGTCGCATATACGGCGAATAACTCTTTCAACAAGAACCGCAGTTTTTCCCGAGCCTGCCGCCGCACTTACAAGCAGCGTGCCTTTTCTTGCATCAATCGCTTTCTGCTGGTCTGCCGTCCACTTCATCCGCATCATCTCCTTTCTCTAAATTCTCTATAACAGTTTTCAGGTCGTCATCGAAAAGAACACGTCGGGGAATATTATCTTCATATGAGCATACCGTTTTATAGTCGCAGTAGTCGCATACATGCTGATAGCTTTCGCCGAATGCGGGAAGAGCTTCAATATTGCCCGAATGCAGGGCATCCGCCATTTCGGCAAGTATGCTGTCGGCTTTTTCTTTGAGCTTTTCAAGCTGTGCAAGACCGATAAGCGAGCCGACAAATTCGCCGCCCTTGTATTTAACGGGAATATATGTGCCGCTTTCGGTTGAATCCATAGCCTTTATGACTTCGGAATTATCAAGCACAATTCCCGTCATCGTGCATTTTTTCTGCCTTGCGGCTTCAATTTCCTCGTCGGTTGCACCTCTCGAAGCGGAAACAACAGGAGAATTTGCAGGGTAATAAAGAACGCCTGCAGGGGTGAAATCACCGTATTTTTCGCCGCCGTTCTGCCAGAGGGTGAAAAGATAAATGAGCATCTGCATATTCAGACCCTGAACAACGTCGCTGAGTCTGAAATCCTTGCCCGAGGATTTATAGTCAACAATTCTGATATATTTTTTATCGCCGATAACGGCTTGGTCAACTCTGTCGATTGCGCCCGAAATAATGACCTTTCCGTTTTCTGTTCTGACCTCATAGGCAGGAATTTCACCGTCATTGCCTATCTTCAATTCAAAATCGGCGGGAGTAAAGCTGCTCTGCGAAAGCTCTTTTATAAGCCTTTCGGCAACATCGCATACGGAACAGATGAGCTTATTGAAAAGGTAAATGAATCTTTCGCTTCTGTTTTCACCGTCAAGCTTTGTGTTGAGATATTCGTCAAGAAGAGGCTTTATATATCCGTAAATATCGGAACAGGTCATTCGGGTAAGGGTATCCCTGTCAAAATCGGTAAGAAGCTTTTCAAGTGCATGGTGAATGATGTTACCCCTCTGCATAGGGTCAAGCTCTGCGACCTTACGGGGCATCGCCTTTATGCCGTAGCGGCAGAAATACGAAAACGGGCACTTGTAAAAGCTCTCAACCCTGGAAGCTGACATATACATATTTTTGCCGAAAAGAGCCTGTGCCGCATCGGGGTTTTCGATTCTGAAGCTTCTGTTTCCCGAAGCTCTTTCAAGAGCCGATATTTTGCCCGAATATTCGGAGTCATTATCGAAATATTCGCATAGAGAAGCGTAAAGAGCATTTTTATCACGGCTGTTTTTTGCGAGCTGTTCAAACGCAAGCTCTTTGCCCTCAACATAATATAATCCGTTTTGCTCCTCGGCGATAACTTCGGTGCATTCGGGGAAAAGAGCTTTGATTTTGGTGTAAAGCTCGGAGGGATTGAGATGCTCGCCCTTTGCATTTTTCTCGGGACAGCATACAAAAAGCTTGTCCGAGGCGCAGCAGAAGGCGTTATATGCAATAAGCTTTTCTTCGGCGAGCTTATATTCTCCGAAATCGGAAAGCTCAATGCCAAGCTCGCTCATTTTGCGGCGGTCTTTATCCGTAAGAGCAGAGCCCGATGAAGGCACGGGAGGGAAAACTCCGCTGTTTGCCCCTGCAATAAAAACGATTTTAGGCGCAACGGTGCGTATTCTGTCCGCCGAGCCTATGGTGATTTCGTCAAGACCTTGAGGAAGTGAGCCGACAGTCTGCACACCGAGCATGAGCTCAAACATGCGTGCGAATTCCTTTGCGGAAACATATCTGCCTCTTGCAAGGGTTTCAATGCCTTCAAGCATATCAATAACAACGTTCCAGAGCCTTTCAAGCTCAAGAGCAAGACCTGCTTCGCCTTTTGAAGCAAGACTTCTTGCAAGATTGCGTATATTTTCGGCTGCACCGATTTTTTCAAGGAATAAATAAACGGCGGCAGCCGCTTCTTCACCCGTTGAATCGGTGAGTTTTTCTTTTAAATCATAAAGAGGTGAAACGATTCTTTTGCGTATGGAGTTGAGCATTTCAAGCTCTGCTTCTTCTTCCTCACCGGCTTCTTCGCCGAAGCCGTTGGGGTTTTGAGTCCAGTCATGAAGCCATTGAGAGCCGTTGATGCTCCAGAGATAGCAGTAGTTTTCAACAGCAGATATTTCTTCGGTTGCAAATCCCGAAAGCCCCGTTTTGAGATAGCGCATCAGCGATTCCGTGCCGAAGCCGTTTGAAGCAATATCGATTGCGCTTTCAACGAGTGCCACAACGGGCGAAACATCAACGGGCTGGCGGCTGTCCTCAAAAACGGGTATACCGCATTTTTTCAGCGCACTGCGAAGAGGTGACTCATAAGCCGAGCTGTCACGGGCAATAACTGCGATATCTCTGCATCTGTAGCCGTTTTCACGGATTAATTTTTTTGCCGTGCAGGCGATATATTCGCATTCGGAATAAATATCCGCCGCCTTGCATAGTGTAATGTTGCCGCATTCCTCCTCGTAAACATTAGGAGTGAGCGAGAAAAGCTCTTTTTCAAGTGCTGCAAGCTCGGGAGAAGAAAAACGTTTGAAATCGGGCGGAAAATTATTAAACTTATTTCGCATGGAAAGATACTGCGGTTTTGCAACGGCAACACCGTTTCTCTTTGCAATATCAATGAGTCTGCGAGCTGTTCTCTTTGTATGTGCAAACAAATCCGTTTCATCATTGCTGTTGTTGAGATTATCCGTGCAGAGTGTTACATAAACCGCCTGTGATTTTGAGAGCATACGCTCTATAACTTTATATTCTTGTGCAGTAAAGCCTCGGAAAGCATCAATGAAAACGAGTCTGCCCTTGAAATAATCGTTATCGGGAAGAATATCGTAAAGCTCCGTAAGAAGGTCGTCGGGATTGAAATAGCTGCCTGACGTCATGGCATCATAGGCATCGAGCACGGTTGTTATGTCGCCGAGCTTCATTTTGAGAAGTCCGTCCTCTGACTGTGCAAGTGCAAGGCGCACCGCATCCGTGGAAACTGCGCTCTGCTTGAATTCCGACGAGAGGGTGACAAATTCCGAAATAACCGACCTTGATGAGGTATGCTTGCCGTAAAGTGCGAGCTTATCCTTAACGCTTTCAAGCGCCATGGACATAAGCACGGCTTTTGAAGGCTCATCAAGCCTTCTGCGCTCATGCAGCGCAGGCTTGCCCACAAGCTTTTCACCAAGGCTTGTGAAGCTCAGGACATCAATATCAGCCATCGCTTTTGTGCCGATTTTTTCGAGCATGATTTTTTCCGTCATGAACGAAAACTGCTCGGGCACGATGAGAGTTATCTTTTTGTGTCCTCCTGCAGAAAACTGTTTTATTAAATTCATGATATGGGTGGTTTTTCCGCCGCCCGTTGCAGATAATATCAGATAAAGCATAATAACACTCCGTTGTTTGCTTGATTATAACATTATATCATATTAAAGTCCGTTTGTCAGTACTTTAAAATCGATTTAAAGCCGTTTTTGGGCGTTTTGAGGCAAATTCGGCTTAAAATCTCCCGTTTTTTGAGTTTGAAACGGATTTTTATTTTCAGAGCAAACGGGAAGGGTTTTGAGTTGAGTTTTGAATTGTTGACATATTTTTTTCTGTGTGGTAATATAGAAATACTATTTTTAAACTTGAAAGGAGTAAATCCAAAATGGATGACCCCGGCCCTGCGATTCGGTTAGCGGCAGCCGCAGCTGAAGTTTCAACAGACCCCCTCTCTATAGTACTTAAAGTACTGCTTTTATTCGTTCTTATTATTGTTAATGCGTTTTTTGCAATGAGCGAAATTGCGATTATTTCTCTCAATGACACAAAGATGCAGCGCCTTGCGGAAGAGGGCAACAAAAAGGCAAAGCAGATAGTAAAGCTTACGGAAAACTCAAGCAGATTTCTCTCAACCATTCAAATCGGTGTAACGCTTGCAGGCTTCCTTACCTCGGCATCCGCCTCACAGAACTTTGCGGATATGCTTACAAACGCTCTTGCCAAAACAGCCGTTGCCGATGTAATACCTATCGGAATTATCAACGGTGCATCAATCGTGATTATTACAATCATCACATCATATTTCTCCCTTGTTCTCGGTGAGCTTGCTCCCAAGAGAATAGGCATGCAGATTCCCGAGAAGGTTTCCTTCAAGGTGGTCGGAGCGCTTACCTTCATCGCCTCGGCAACAAAGCCGTTTGTAAAGGTTCTTTCGCTTTCGACAAATGCAGTTGTCCGTCTTTTCGGTTTTGATCCCAATGCCGATGAAGAAGAGGTAACAGAAGAAGAAATCAGAATGATGGTTGATGTCGGCGGCGAAAAAGGCGTTATCGAAGACACACAGAAGGAAATGATTGACAACATTTTCGAGTTTGACGACCTTGATGCAGGCGATATCATGACCCACAGAACGGAAATGACCGCTATTGAGGTAACCCGCTCTCTTGAAGAGGTTGCCGAGCTTGCAATAGAAAACGGCTATTCCAGAATTCCCGTTTATGAGGATGACCCCGACAGCATTGTGGGCGTTCTCTATGCAAAGGATTTGCTGAAATATGTCGGACACACAATTCCTGCCGATTTAACCATTTCCAAGGTAATGAGAAAGGCTCTTTATGTTCCCGAAACTCAGTCCTGCGGAGATTTGTTTGAGGCAATGAATAAGAGCAGGACCCAGTTTGCCGTTGTTGTTGATGAATACGGCGGAACGGCGGGTATTGTTACTCTTGAAGATGTGCTTGAATCGATTGTCGGCAATATTCAGGATGAATATGATGATGAGGAAGAAGAAATCAAGCGGATAAACGAAACAACCTTCACCGTTGACGGCACAACCGACCTTGATGAGGTTAACGAGCTTGTCGGTGTTGAGCTTCCCGAGGGCGATTACGATACTCTCGGCGGCTTTGTAATCAGCCTTCTCGGTTATCTCCCCAGTGAGGTAACGGGTGAGCCGATAGTTGCTGAATATAAAAACCTGCGTTTCACCGTTATTTCAATCGAGGAACGACGCATGGATGAAATCAAGGTTGAAATTCTTCCCAAGCCCGAAACGGGCGAGGAAGAGGATGAAGATAAATAAAATATTAACGGGTGTACCAAGCGGTGCACCCGTTTTGCTGTATACTTTATATTTTTGCCTCTGCAAATCCTATGCATTCCCTGCCTTTAATCATATCGGAGGTATCTCTTGCATTGAAATAAAGGCGCAGGGTATCTCCGCACTTAACAAGATGGCTTGCATAAACAAACTGTCTCATCCAGTCCTTCCCGTCAACAATGGCAGGCTCAACAAGCACTTTGTTAAAGCTAAACGAAAGACCGTCTTTTGAGGTGAGAAGAATTATTGCCGAGTGGCTTTTGCCGTTGCGTTCATATAAGCCGTTCTGTATTCCGATATAACCGTCGCTCAGCTTATAAACCTTAAGACATCCGCTGCAAAGGTTTAGATACGGATCGTTTTTATCGGGCGAAATAATCGGCTTTTCCGATGATATATAACCGCTTGTTATATCCTTGCTTTCTGCATAATTTATATATGTCGGCTCGCAGAAGCCGCAGTCTTTTATAAAGGTAAGACCGCAGGAATAGTAGATACGGTTGGTGCCGTTTTCTTGCAGAAGAAACGGATTTGAAATCGACATACCTCTTTCGCTTTTCTCAAAGTCACGGGTATTTGTTATAACAGGTTTCGGCTTTGACCAGTTTGCAAGATCAGAGCTTTCAGCAACATAAATTTCAGATTTCCATTTAACGGCATTCACAACATTCAGCGCATTCATAATCAGCGGACGAGTTCTTTCGTAGAAAAGATAATATCTGCCGTCAATGTAATTTATATTCGGGCGCATCGCTCTGTTTGCAACCTTCCGGACTTTGGTGAACGATAATCCGTCATCGCTTGAGAAATGCCATACGCCGAAGGTGGTATGAAAAAACATATGCCACTTGCCGTCGTGGCAATTGTCGGGAGTGAGAACCGAAGGGTCTGCCGCAACAAATGAGCCGCCCCACGGCTTTATAACGGGAGCTCCGTTAATTTTAAAATTGGCGTTTATTATTTGATTTAAAGATAAATTTTTCATGCAGTTATTCTCTTTGGCTTTTATGCAAACAAATATAATCGGCTATCTTAAAAACGGCAAAACCGTTGCCGTTATGTTTGTCGGAATCGGTTGTATCACAGACTTTGCAGATGCTCTTTGAGTACGTTCCAGTGGTTGATGGCAAGATACTCACCCTGTCTGCCGTCGGAGCGCATTTCAAAGGGAAGCAAGGCCTTCTCATCAAGAAGCACGGGTGTCATGCCGCTGTTTCCGGCTCCGTCAACATCCGGGATACGCCCGTCTCCGCAATACCAGCAGTCGGAAGGGTCGAGATGTGCATAGCCTGCGGCGGCAGTGAAAATGGTTTCGCTCGGCTTTGTAAAAAGCAGATCGGCACTCGTAAGACAGAATTCGAACTTCGCTGCAGGAATCCAATGCCTGATCGCCATATCAAGACTTTCACCGCTCATCATGTTGTTACTTATAACAGCGGTACGTATTCCGAGCTCATCAATTGCAGAAAGAAGCTCGGTAACTCCGTCTGTAACGGTTCTTGTTGAATTGTATCGGTCAAAAATTTCTTCCTGCTCTGCCGTGGATATATCGTAGTGAAGTCCGGTATGCATGGTAGCATATTTTATAACAGCAGACAGCGGAACATCCAGCGTTATGCCCGATTTGGACTTTAGCCCGCTGACCTCGCTCATGTACTTATCCCACAGTGCGGCAAGAGCCGTATTATCCGTAATATCAGGATTTTTTGCTGCAAGTCTGAGTTTTGAAAATCCGTCCACAGGACAGCACTTTCCGTCGTTAAACAGCGTTCCGCCCACATCAAAGAGTATCATTTCAGGCTTTTGATTATATGACAATTTCCGACACCGCCTTAACCTTGTATGTTGTTATATGAAATATATCATAATACGGGACGGATTGCAACATCTTGCCAAATCATCCTTTGAATCCCAAACAAAACAAAAGCCATCACAGCTGATGCCGCAATGACTTTTTTCTGGCGGAGAGTTAGGGATTCGAACCCTAGGTGAGTTTCCCCACACAGCATTTCGAGTGCTGCACCTTCGACCACTCGGACAACTCTCCGTATATTGAGTTTTTCAACTCAAACATTCTATCAAATTAATTTTGTTTTGTCAATTGCTTTTTTATAAACGCTTTGACTTTCGCCGCATTATCACCTCTGATGTTCATTAAAAAAGCACTTAACAGATTGTTAAGTGCTTTTCTGGAGCTACTGGTCGGACTCGAACCGACGACCTGCGCATTACGAATGCGCTGCTCTACCAACTGAG
>CAZJOH010000026.1:0-27439 GCA_964547575.1 uncultured Clostridium sp. | reverse complement strand
CCTTCTGACGATTTCAGGATTTTTAAAGGTATAGTAGTTTGTAAGAGCTTCAAGACGAAGATCGCCGATCCACAGACGGCGGTCGCGTTTAGGACCGTCTTCAAAAAAGGTCTGCATACATTCCTTGAGAGTATTTGTTGCAACAAGGTCAATTTTATTTAGCAGAGTATCGGTTGTGTTTGCGGGTTTCAGTACGGATACATCCGCACTTGTTGAAGCACGGAAACTAAAACCAAACAGTCTTATTGGTCTGTTAGCTTTTTCTACCGTTATTTTTATGTATCTGCAAGCGTACCTTCGGGACATAGTTATATTTTGCGGAAAATCAAGATTCAGGATTTCCTCCTGTAACCAAGTTTCAGATAGTGTACCGCTGTATTGAGAAAAATCATCATTGATTTCTCTGATATCTTCACCAAACTTGATGATTAACCGAACGGGAGCATCAACAAAGACATCAACCTTATCAAAAGCAAAGGAAAAATGTCCAACCGCATGCTCGCCAAGGTCGAGAAGGATGCAGTCACCGCTTGAAGCGGTAAATTCGGCTATACCCGGAGTGAGAACGGTAAAATTAAGTTCAGGGTAATTTTCCTGAGCTTTGCTCAGAAAGTAAATTTTGTCTTTCATTATATATCTCACTTTATAATTGATGTTTTGATTTGTAAATTGGATTTTATCTATTTCTTTTTATAAATCACAAGTTCAGGATTTACACCGTTTTCTTCATAAGTACACACAAGAAGAAAATCCATGTTCGCAATAATACCAAGGCATTTAATTCGTCGTTTGTCGATTTGAATTATATCATATATATAATAAATAATCTACAGTAATTTATCATTAAAAACGGCAGGAAGAAATCAATCTTCCTGCCGCTGTGGTAATTGTTATAAACCAAGAGGTTATAATTTGTGTTCAGTTGCTGATGAATTTTTTAAAACGGAAATTCAGCAACAGATTCAGCCGTTATGTGTATCAGCTGCTCATTTATCCTCAAGGCATAAATTGAATGCTTTTATAAAATCCGAATCATTCTGAGGCGTTCTCTTTTTGGGTCCTTTTGTTCTGTTACCCGCCATACGCTCTTTTTTGCCGATATAACGGGTAAAAAGCAGGTTTTCAATGTTGGCATCGGTGTAAATCAAGCCGTTTTGATTAAGCGCTTTTGCGCCCTTTCCGAGCACGAGAGCCGCAAGACCGTAATCCTGAGTAATAACAACATCACCTTTTTCGGTGAGATTTGCAATCCTGCAATCGGCTGAATCCGCACCCTTATCAACAATAACGGTAACCGCACCGTCTTTCTGAACAGAATGAGTGTTGTCACAAACAATTATGCATTCGATATTACGCTTTTTTGCAATATCAACAGCAATACCAACTACCGGACAAGCATCCGCATCAATAATAATTTTCATAGTTCACCTGAAGATAAAATTCGGATTATATATTAAATATTAAACAATGTAACCAATTCATCAATATCATAAAATTTGCCTTCATATCTGTTATGAAGGTTTTTTTCTTTGCTCTGATTGACTGCAAAGACCTGATTTCTTGAACGAAGAATTGCGATTTTTATGTTTTTATCCACATTTTCCGTGAAATATCTTTTAGCTTTCTTATAAAACGGGTCTTTGGTTTTGAAAACATCGGGAATTTGTACCGATGAGGAGCAGCAAAGCAAATCGCAAAGGATTTTTTCTCTTAATATTTCTTTATCACATTTTTCGCAAAAGAAATTGAAAAGGTTTTCTGCATAGTCGCTTAGCCGCATTTTGTTGCCGTTTACGGAATTTCCGAAATCGTTGAATAGGTCAAACGGTGAAATGCCGACTTCGTCAATAAGATAATCAAGTGTAAATAAAAAACGTCCGCTGTTATAAAGCCTGTCAACCGCATTTTCACAGTTTTTTAGCATTTTAATCTCATCAGGCGAAAGCCACGGAGTTGATATAACCTCATAAGGCGGCTCAACGGTAAATGTGCAGGGAAATTTCTCCCTGTTTTCACGCATATCTGCACCGTAAAGAAGTTTTAAAAATCCCATCTGGAGCATATGCGCCTTAAGCGAATAAGCAATATTGAAACTGTTTCTGAAACTTTCAAGGTCTTCACCCGTAAGCCCTGCAATAAGGTCGATATGGATGTGCATATTATTGAAGCTTATGAGTTTTATGATGTTTTCAACAAGTTTTTTTGTGTCGGTTTTTCGGTTGATTTTCTTTAATGTTTCCTCGTTAAAGGACTGCATGCCTATTTCAAGCTGCACTGCACCATAAGGCATTGACGATAAAATTTCAAGTGTACTTTCCTTTAAAATATCACCTGCAATCTCAAAATGAAAACACACGCTCCGTGGGATTTCTTTGCCGTAATTCTCTTTGATGAAAAGCAGAATTTCGTTGGCTCTTTCTGCATTTGCGTTAAATGTACGGTCAACGAATTTCACCGTCTGTGTTCCGCTGTTTGAGAGTCTGATTATATCATTTTTCACTCTCGTGATATCAAAGAAACGAAGTGTTGAACATCTGCCTGAAAGACAGAAAGCACAACGGTAAGGACATCCTCTGGCGGTTTCAATATAAGAAATTCTGCCACCCAGATTTTTGAAAAAATCGTCACTGAACGGTGACGGCGGAGTATCCGTGTATTCCTTTTCGGGGATTGTGATTATTTCATCATTTTTTCTGTAAGAAAGGCCTGACACAAGGCTCAGAGCACCGTTCATATTATCCAGAAAATCAGGGAAAGTCCACTCCCCCTCTCCAGAAAGAACGAAATCCGCAAATTCATATTTTTCAAGGATATCTTTAGGACGATATGCCGCTTCAGGACCGCCGAGGACAATTTTGCAATCGTGGTTTCTTTTTATAACACGGCAGATTTCAAGAGTTTTCGTAATGTTCCAGATATAACACGAAAAAGCAACAACATCGGGTTTTTCATTTATGATTTTCTTGGCAAAGACTTCGGTATCACCGTTGATCGTGCTTTCCATAACCAAAGCATCATATGTGTTTTTCGAGAACTCACGAACCCCTGCAAGTAAACACCAGGGAGAAAGCGAAGCATGGACATATTTTGAATTAAGACAAGAAATAATAACCTTCATCACATCAAAACTCATTATAAAATACCGTTTCTTCCTTCGGTCTGTAAACCGTGTGTCTTTCGTTGGGAACTGAATCAGGTGCAGGATAACCTATAACAAGAAGTGCAACAGGCTCGATGTTTTCGGGAATACCAAATGCCTCACGCATCTTGAAAAGATTGAAGTGCATGACCCAAGTTGAGCCGACACCAAGCTCCGCAGCCTCCAGCATCATATGAGTTGTAACGATGCTTGCATCAACAATACCGCACTGTGCACCGTCATAGGGTCTTGTCCAACATTCATCTTTATTGTAACAAATAAGCATAGCACAAGTCGCATCAAAATGGCAGCGAGTGCAGTCTTTCAGCTTCGTGAGAGTTTCTTCATTGTTGATTACAAGGATCCTCTGCGGCTGATAGTTGCACCCCGTCGGCGCAATATGACCTGCTTCAAGTATCTTATCAATTATCTCTTTCTCAAGAGGCTCGTCAGTAAATTTCCGCACCGAATATCTATCGGTTGCAAGTTTTAAAAAGTCCATTGAAACACCTATTTCTTAAGCAAATTATCTTAAATATAATAGCATATAAACATACTGTTTTCAATTATTTGTGACAGTTTTTTCTAATCTCCATCCGTAAAACATTAGTTAACAGATAAAATTAAAGCAGCGAGAAACCCTGACTTTGGTTATTTTAAATTTATCAGTTTTCAAGTTGTGTATGTTATATTAATAAGCTTATCGACATTGACGGCAAAAAGTACACCCGATACGAATGCACTCAACTGCAAAGACAGATTGAAACAAAAATCCGCAAGCTGAAAGACCGAAAAGAGATTCTGAAAGCGGCGGGTGATGATGTCGGTGTCCGTGAATGCAACCGTAAAATAAGACTGCTGAAGGAGAAATATAACGAGATAACCCAAAAGGCGGGTCTTGATGCACATTATGACCGTATGAGTGTGGTTAAATCGGGTAAGGATGTTGACTTCAACCCATTATCTACTATAATAAAAAGAGAAAAGTTTTCGGCATATGAAAGAATTGAATCAGGCGAATTGCCATTAACTTTAAATTCAGGCAATGAAAACAAACATATTCAAACATCTAATTCTTATAAGCCCGAAGACAAGAAAAGCATTTTATATGGTGATTTGCAAACAGCTCAAAAATTAGTTGATAAATACCACGGAAAAGGAAAACTAAAGTTTACGGCAAATGGTAAATGGACTAACAAAGAGCTTGTTACAACTGACTCTGATATCGGTATTGTTTTTGACCCTGAAGCAGGCGAAGCAAAGACAGCAAACCGATTTGCAATACACTACGGTAAAAAAGGCACACATGTTGTACCTATAAAAAGGGAGGATAAAAAGTGAAGTTGCACGAATACATAGGCAAAAAGGTTAAAATCACGACCTTAGAAGGAAAAGAATTTTCAGGAATCGCTTGCGATTTTATTCCTGCACAGGACAATATTCCCGAAATTGCAAGCATATCTATCGACGAGATAGAATTCTATGAAAACGAAATCAAATCAATAACAGTAATCGATTAAACCACCTGCTGTGTGTAGGTGGTTTTTTCATACCCACAATTCAATAACTAAAGCCGATTTTGACGTTATGCGTTAATCTCGGCTTTTTTATACCTATTAGAACAGAGCGACCGGAAGTCCTTTGAATGGTGCCTTGACGGTTTGCCGACACACAGCACAATCGCCGTACAGACAAACGGATGCTTTGTTGATGCAAAAAGTACAATGAATTTTATAAAAGGTATGGATTACGTCTGCAACAAGCTCTCCCCTTCTTCCGTTCTGATTTACGGCAGAGGCGAAGAATTTAAGAATTATTTTCCCAACACATATTTTGTTGAATCACATTGTCAAAGTCTGAAAAAGAGGTTATAATATGGGCGGAAGAGATAAATTTCATAATTGACAAACAAAGAATTTTTATCCGATTGACCGTGTCCATCCGACCAAAGCGGGTTATAAAGAATGGTGGCTGCCAAAATTTCAGGAGTGCTTGTATCAGATGAATATGAAGAGTTGAGAAAAAGATTACTATATGCTATAATAAACATTGTTAATACTTTTTGCGATTTAATCCACAAGGAGAAATGTGTATGAAAAAAACAAACAAGATTTTATGCTTTCTGCTTACGCTTTCGGTTGTTTTCTCGTCTATGGAATTTTTCGTTTTTGCGGCTGAAGGCGAAAAGAATTATTACTATATCGATTCCGTTGACGGTGACGATGCAAACAGCGGTACTGATATAGATAGCCCCGTAAAAACAATAGGCGGACTTAAAAATCCTGATATTAAAGCAGGTACTCATTTTCTTTTCAAAAACGGCGGCGAATATGATTGTGCCGTGACACTCACCTGTAACGGCACAAAGGAAAACCCGATTGTTATTTCATCCTACGGCGAGGGTGAAAAAGCAATACTGAAAACGGACGAAAAAACAGAGGTTTTACGCCTTTTTGACTGCTCGTACATAACGGTATCAAACCTGCACATCAAAGCACCCAACGGCGGCGGAATATGGATTGATACTATTAATCAGACAAGCGAAGGTATTGTTATTGACAATGTTTATTTCACCGATATGCAGAATTACAGAGTAAACAGCCGTGACAATTTCTCAAACGGTGCTGCCGTAGCAAGAGCTGCCGTTATGGTCAAGGGCTTGCCTGCAAGGTCGAGATATGCCGTAAATGACCTGACGATTAAAAATTGTGAGGTTTATAACTGCGGCAACGGCTTTATAATCTGGGGCTCGTGGAACGACAAGCAGGAGTGGTGGTGCGAAAACGAAGATGATATTGACCCCGTATTCAACGAAGGTTTGCTCATCGAGAGCTGTTATTTACATGAAATGGATGCTGAAGCGGTTCTTGTCGGTATGTGTGACGGTGCACTGGTTACAAACTGCCGTGCCATCAACTGCTGTCAGGGACCCGGAACAAACGAAAACGGTGAAATTCTTTATTACACCGCTGCAATGTGGTTCTGGGGAAGTGTAAACAGCACAATTCAATACTGCGAAATTGCAGGTCAGAAAAATGTCGGCGACGGTATGGCGATTGATTTTGATTCCTATTCGCATAACTGCACCTACCAGTACATATATTCACACGACAATATGCGCTTTATCTGCAACTGTCCCTTCCACAGCGGACATAAAAACAATACAGTTCGCTACTGCCTGTCAGTCAATGACAACGGTGGAAGAAGCAGACTTTCGGCAAATCCGGGCGAACACGGACTTAAATTTTACAACAACACAATAGTAAACTGCGCCGATTTTTATATGATTGATATGTATGATTCGGTTATTGCAAATAATATTATCGTGCCTGCCGACGGCTACGTTGTGGTTTGCGATACGGCGGATTATTTCCGTGACGGAAATGTTTTTGCAGGCAACTGCTACTATAACACCGTAAATCCGTTTTGCGACCTGTTTTCAAAAAACACTGTCCCGGGCTTTGTGGGCAATGATTTGACATCGTTTGAAAGCTTTATGCTTTCGGCAGACTCACCTCTTATCGGTGCGGGAATTGAAGTTGAGGGCAACGACCTGACAACCGATATTTTCGGTAATGAAATAACGGGCAACAACATCGGCTGCTACGGTGCAGACGGTGAGGATGCTGAATACGAAGGCGAGAATTTTATTGAGAAAATTATAAGATTCTTCAAGGACCTGATTAACAGAATCATCCGTGAATCAGACGGACTTAAAGATTATTGATAAACATAAAAATGTGTGTTATATTTATCTAAATAAATTTTATGTTTTGAACGAGGTGTTATTGTGTCCCTGTTTAACAGAATAATCAGTTTTATAACAGCCTTGATAATTGCGATTTTTCCGTCACTTGGTGAAAATCCCGAAGTTCCCGAATATTTTGAGGATGACCCGCAATACGTTGTATTTATGGTAACAAATGTGCATTACCTGAATCTTGAACCTTATGTAAAGCAGATGGTTGAACTTCACGGTGAAATTAACCCCGATTCAAAGCGTATGTATGCTTTCGGTGTTATTGGTCCGATGTGTCTGACACAGTCTGTAGAGCAGATGAACGAAGAAGTCAACCATGTTTTTTCACTTGCGGAAAAGTATAATGTTCCGGTTTATTTCCAGATGGATGACTGCACGAATTATTCAACCTATTTCGGTGACGGTGCGACAACCGATGAAAACGGCAGTAAATTTTATAATGACCCCGAAATGTGCGAATGGGTTGCCTTCCCCAAGGAGGGTGAAGAATGGGGCGGTCAGTCATACGGTATGCTGCCGAGATGGCATTGCGACTGGAGCGGAGTGCCGTTTGCAACAGCAGGCGGTTTTCCGTGCTTCAATTCCGAAAAATATCTGAATTGGTACTCAAACCAGGTTACAAAGGGCTTTATTGAGCCGCTTGTTGAAAACTATACAAGACTTAAATCTCAGGGCAAGGCATATCTTTTTGCAGGCATCAATACAGGATGGGAAACGCAGATTCCTGATTACAGCGGCAGTGATTACGCTTCAATGGAAGATTTTGAGCGTACACAGTACGGTATGCATGCTCTGCACAATATGGGCTATAATGAAGAAAGCCTCAAAAAAGAGGCTTCTGAAAACCGGATGTCCGTTGAGGATTATACAAAGCAGATTCTTTACGGAGTGCTTGCCGATTATATCGAGTTTACCTGCAAACTTTTTTATGATGCGGGGATTGAACGGCATAAAATAATTTCGCATATTGTTTCGCTTTCGTCTTATACGGAAGAATACAGCACGATGCGTCCGCCAACGTGGGTATGCATCAACGATTACTGTACCCCGGGCTGGACTATGAGCCCCAAGACCTGCCCGTATGACCTTGATGTTCTTTATATGCAGTTAGCGCAAAACGGCAGAAACGAATACGCCAACGCAGAGGGTTACGCTCATTATGATGATGTTGAAACCTGCCGTTCTTATTTTGAGGAAAGCCTGCTCGGCAACTCGAAGCTGATTACCGTTTACGGCTATGACCAGGAAACGGGAGCTTACGGCTATGTGAAAAATGAGGATTTCTACTTTGTTAAGGTCGTTAAGGAATGGCTGAATTACGAGCTCGGTCCTGATTACAAATGGACCGAAAGACCCGATTTATCGGTTGATTACGGCGGCTGTGAGCCGTTAGTAAGGTTAAAAATAAAAATTAAAAAGCTTTTTAATTGAATGAATCGGAATCACGTTTCTTGTTTGATTTTATGAGCTGATTCATTCTTTCACAAAGAAATGGCAAACCACTTCAATCAATGCCGATATAGGCAGCGATATGAAGTGGTTTATTTTGATTTTGTCATTTGATTTTAAATATTCTTCAAATTTGATTTTCTTTTCACTTTTCAAGATTTTAATCCCCTCGTATTTTTCAAACAGTTTTTTCGCAGCATCAATCTGTTCTTGTGTCGGATTAGGATTTACTATAATAGGATAGTCATATTCTTCGACATTTGGCGGCTTCTGCTTTTTGAATTCTTCTATTGTCATAAAGCACCCTCTTTTATCAGTTTGTTTGCTATGGCGCTATCCACATTCTAACAAATAAGCTGTCCATTAAACCTCCCTTAAAAATGATAAAAAGACAAAAAAGCACGAAGGCGGCAAGGATTTATCCCTGCCGCCCTGATACTTTTATGATTTTTTTCCTTTCTTCCAAAGACCTGTGAAATAGAACACAAGTCCGATAAAGAACGGCGTAAAGCCTGCAAGTGCATCACCGAGCCAGAAGCCGTAATGCTTCATACCGAGCACAAGTCCAAACAGCAATGCAAGACCTATACGCATAACGATACCGTCAAGAATTGCTGTTACAAAGTTTATTCTGTAATTACCGCTGCCGTTGATAAGAGCGTTCATAATCGCCCTCATCGCCGCTCCGAAAAAGAGAAGCACTGCTATCGGAACATATCCGCCTGCAATAGCAAGCACATCCGCATCGCCTTCATCGGTAAAGATACTGAAAATTTCTTCGGGGAACAGGCAAATAATTGCCGACAAAACAGTTGCAACCGAAAGCGTAATGACTGATAATTTCTTGAGTATAGTCTTAACACGTTCAAACTCACCTGCAGCGATATTCTGACCGACCATAGTTGAGCCTGCGGTATTCATAGCAGTTGAAATGAGGTTTGCAATGCTTGAAACCTTGTTTGCTATGCCTGCAAAAGCTGAAACTGCAACACCATAGGAATTAATCCACGAATTTACAAACAGCTTTGAAATCTGAATTGAGGCGGTCTTAATTGCCATAGGCGCTCCGAGTTTTAAAAGCGCGCCGAGCATTTCTTTATCCCAACAGACAAAATCTTTAAAATTTATGTTCAGCTCAAATGCCTTTGCATTTTTTGCAAGAAATACAACGCAAGAAACAAAACTAACCGCCTGACTTATAACCGTTGCAAGAGCCGCACCGCCTGCACCCATTCCGAAACCAACAACAAAGACTATATCAAGAATAAGATTAAGCACGGCAGCTACGCTTATAAATATAAACGGACGCTTTGAGTCGCCCATACCGCGCAGGATTGCGCTGACAATATTATAGCCGTATATAAACACAAGTCCGACCATACAGATTGCAGAGTAATCAGCCGCTCCCGCATAAGCTTCTGCAGGTGTGTTCATTAGCGTAAGGAGTTTGTTTTGAAATACAAGACCGATAACACTTAAAGCAATAGAACAGACCGTTAAAAAGCCGCTCATTGTACCGACAAATTTTCCGATTTTATGGCGTTCTTTTGCGCCTATGTATTTTGCGATAAGCACCTGACCTGCATTGGAGAATCCCATTGCAACGAAGGTCAGCAGATGAGAAACATCTCCGCCGACCGATACCGCCGATATACCTGCCTTGCCGAGCACGTTGCCGACAACCATCATATCTACCATATTATATACAACCTGAAGTAGATTGGAAAGGAACAACGGCCACGCAAAAACGATAAGCTGTTTTGTGACATTACCGTGTGTGAAATCTTTAATTTGTGACTGACTCATATTGATTCATCCGTTTCTGAATAATTAGTTATATTATAGCACACTTTCTGAATTTTTACATATAAGAATTGTACAATAATTTATAACAAACGCAAAAAGGTGTAAATCCAACAAAGCCGGACTTACACCTTTTAACTATACACTTTTTCGCACAAAAATTACGCCGTCACCTTCTGCTTTTCTTCAGTTTTTTCACGGTTTTTAATATCTTTTGCAAACAAGAACTTGAAGATTGTTCTTACTGCAGGCTGAATAAAGAAAAGCTGAGTAAAGAACGCAAACGGGAAGTTGAAGAAAACAAGCTTGAGCCAATCCGCAAGCAAAGTCCACATATTGAATCCTGCTTGATAATTGTAATAAAGAAATGCTGCGATAAAACTCATAACAGGGCACATATGCGGAATTAAAAGAAGCGAAGGAAACCGCAGAATATCTTAAAACATATTACGAACCCCACAAAGGCAGAAAAGAACTCTTCAGCTATAAATAATAATTTACGGGCAGGTGAAAATCCTGCCCGTTTTTCATTTACTTCTAAAATTTGTGAGTAACTAAAATAAAAGAAGTTAAATTTTATTTAAACAACTTAAATCTAAAGTAAAGGAATCAAATTTTACTTATAACTTCTTTAAATTTGCAGAATTTAAAGAAGTTAATCAAGTTACAGTCAAGTTAAAAAACGGCTAAAGATAAGCATTTTGTTGACCTCAACAATAAGGTCAGCAAGTTACAGTCAAATAAACTTTAGAGTTATTTTAATGTACTTTAGAGTAAAAAACATCATATTTTTTGACTTGAATTTGACTTGAACAATAGTTTTTTTGCGTAAAATCGCCCAAATAAAGCAAAATATTATAGACTTAAACACATAAAGAAAAAACCTCGAAACGCTTATTTTTCAAGCATTTCAAGGTTTTCTGTCGTGGCAGGGGCAGAAGGACTTGAACCCTCGGCACGCGGTTTTGGAGACCGCTGCTCTACCAACTGAGCTATACCCCTATATTGAATTATGGTGGGCCATCAGGGACTCGAACCCCGGACCGACCGGTTATGAGCCGGTTGCTCTAACCAACTGAGCTAATGGCCCATGTGCATTTGCAACGATAGATATAATATCAAAAAGAATTCGTTTTGTCAATCTCTTTTTTAAATTTTTTTATTTTATTTTCAATTTTAAATATTGCACAACAATTATCAATGGATTATAATATATTTATTCCTTTATATAAGGTGATGACAAATGAAAGTTATGACATTCAATATCCAGCATGCACTTGATTATCAAAACGGAATTATTGATATTAGCTTATTTATCCGTGCAATCCGAAGACACGGTGCAGATATCTGTTGCCTCAACGAGGTGCGTGGCGAGGGCCCCATTAATGGATATACAGACCAGACAAATGCATTGGGTAACGGACTGGGATTTTACAGATATTTCGGTGAAGCTATAAAAGTTAACGGTACAAGCCCTTACGGAAATGCAATTACAAGCCGATTTCCGTTTAAAAGCTCAGAAACAATCACAATCCCCGAAACCGACGACAGAAGCGAAGAATCCAATTATGAACCGAGATGTGTAATAAAAGCTATCACAGAAATAAACGGAAAAGAAATTTGCTTTTTGGTTTGCCACATGGGTCTGTCAAATGCCGAAAGAATCAATGCGGTCAAAACTCTTTGCGAAATTATCGACAGTATTGATACACCGATAATTCTGACGGGTGATTTTAACACTTATCCTGAGGATAAAGTGCTTAAACCCATTTATGACAGACTCATTGATGCGGATATGACGGCTGATAAAAAAGGGGTATTTACTTATGCATCATATTCCCCCGAAATAAAGATTGACTATATTTTTTACAGAGGGATTAAATGCACAAAATCCGGTGTGATTGAAAAAATTTATTCCGACCATTTTCCGATCATTGCGGATTTCGAGATATAAATATTTAAGGGGCAGTTTGAACTGCCCCTTTTATTATTATTTGTTTCCCTGAATGTACTCGGCGTTCATCTGTGCCTTTGCGATTGTTGCCGCTTCTTCGTCATCCTTTGCGCTGTTGATAGCGTTTCTTGTCGCCTCACGTCTTGCAAACAGTTCACGGTACATTCTGTCACGCTTTTCACCGTTAAGGTTGTGGAAGAATTTAGGAATAATTCCGAGAGCACCCGTAATAACGGGAACACCCGTACCCATTGCAAAAATCCACCATTTTGTCGAGTCAGCCTGAGTACCGATTGAAAGTCCCTGAACATAGCCGATTCTCTTCATGATGAAGTTCTGAATTGAGCCCATGACGATACCCTGAAGCTTTGTTACAAGACCTCTTGCAACACCTGTCATTGCCTCTGCTCTGTATCCGTTTTTCCATTCGCAATAGTCCATTGCTTCATTAAGAATTTCCTGCGGAATAACGTGTCTCAAACCGTAAACGCACATTTCAAAAACTTCTTCAACCGCCATAACGGGAAGCATAACCCATTTATTTTTATAAAGACCGTTCTTCATTCCGCCGATGGAGCCGATGCCAAAAACAGTAAGCCAACAAACGTCCGTCCAGATATCTTCCAAAATCCAGATGGTTTTTGTTGAAAACTTTTCACGCAGGGGTGCGATGAAAGCATAGCTTATGGAAGAAATGGGAGAAGCGGGAATACCAACGATGGTCTGATATGTTGCCGAACCGAGAACATCTATGTAATAATTGGTTCTGCTCTTGCTGACTGCAAAGCCTGCAAGGAATTCGGAAAGAGTATAAAGCAGAATAGGACGGTTATTAACAATCGCTTTGAGTCCCTGCACTATACTCGGTTTTTCGATTGTCTGAGAAACTCTTTCCTTTGTTACACATATAAAATAGAAAGATAATGCACAGCTTATAAGTGCGGTTAATATGCCGAAAACAATGAAAAGATTGGTTCTGTCCCATGTAACAACTTCATTATTGACAAGGTCAAGAAGAACACCGAATGTAAGCTCCGGCAATTTTTCACCGACAAATCCGGAAATCAGGTTTGCCATTGTAATCAATCCCGTTCGCTCCATCGGGTCAGGCGTTATGGTTGACATAAAGCCCGTACTTGCGACAGATGTGAATGTTCCTGCCGTTTCACAAACAATGGAAAAGAATGCATAGAAAATCAGTTTTGGTACATATGATGCATCCGTATTGGCAAATACTACAGGCAAAAACCAATACCATAATCCGAGAAGAGTAAGAGGAATTTTGCCTAAAAGAATATAGGGCTTGAATTTTCCCCAGCGGGTTCGGGTTCTGTCAACTATAACACCGATAAATGTATCGTTGAAGGTATCCCACAAACCCGAAAACAGACCAAAAACCGCAAGGAAATCAAAATCGAGTTTAACTATATCATAAATAAAACGGTCATTATATTTACTGATATTGAAACTATCGGAAACATCGTTAAGAAGGTAACCTATTCTCTCCTTATTGCCAACATAACGTCTGTTTCTTAAAAGCGGATTTTTAACGCCTTTTTCATAGTCAATGACTATGCCTTCCTGCTGCTCATCAAAAGCAATGTTTGTATTTTCCGCCACCAAGCCGCCTCCTTTTTTCATTTTGTATAATTATAACATATTTTCGCAAGCATTTCAACAACTTTTATTTTTTTATCCACAAACTTTGCAATTGACTTATCCATGCAAGTGATGTATGCTGAAGTATACGGAGGGATAACAATGAGCATCGCCAATAAAAGAATAATATGCACCGCAGAAAAAGTATATTATTTGCTGAACAGAACTAAATTTATACATAACACAAAACTGCCAGAAGACTTTACCGTTACATGCCATGCAGGCTCATTCGGGACAAAAGCAAACAGCCTTGAGTCCGTTGAAACCGCTGTTGAATGGGGTGCAGATATTATTGAATTTGATGTCAGTTTCAGACCTGACGGCACATCTGTTATAATTCACAATGCAGCACCGTCAAATACTCAAGGTGTTTTATTAGATGAGGCTGTAAAAATTGTTGCAAAAGATAAAAAATGCAGAATTAACCTCGATATAAAATCCACTGCAAACCTTCCCGAGATTGACAGAATAGTCAATAAATACGGTATGGCCGAAAGAGTTTTCTATACAGGCGTATTTGAAGATTGGGTAGATTCCGTAAAAAACAATTCAACTATCCCCTACTATCTTAACCATAAAATTACCCCGGAAGAAGCAAATAATACCGACTGTGCTATGATTACTATCAACAAAGTCAAAAAGCTCGGAGCCATCGGCATAAACTCTCATTATGAAAATGCAACAAAGAACTTTTCGGATATTGCTCATAAAAACGGTATTCTTGTTTCACTGTGGACCGTTAATAAAATCAGAGATATGGTAAAGGTAATTGAAACACAGCCCGATAATATTACTACCAAAAAGCCGTATATATTAAGTCTTATTGCAGAAAAATAAAAAGCCGTCAAATCTTCTCTAATCGAAGGTTTGACGGTAATTTTTTGTAAAAAAAATGAACAATGAACAATTCTGACTGATACAGACATAAAAATAACAATTGTTTCTTGCATGCTTTAAAGAATTATGTATATATCAAAAGTCAAATTATTCATTATTCATTAATTAATGCCCCCGAATGCGCAAGCGGAAGGCATTCTGGTGCCGGTGACCGGACTTGAACCGGTACGGTGTTGCCACCGAGGGATTTTAAGTCCCTTGCGTCTGCCGATTTCGCCACACCGGCAACTTTTGCTGTTTAAAGCAGATTTACACACCTACTCATACTAAATCAGCATTGTTATTATAATGAATTCTGTCGGTTTTGTCAACAGTATTTGAAAAATTTGTTTTTCTGTTTATTGAGCTCTTCATAATAAAATTCGTATGCAGTATTGCCATTTTAATTGAAATGTATTAAAATATAATATAAAGCATTTTTAAGATAAGGAGATAATAAGAATGAACTTCGGTCAGATTGCTCTTGCGGAGCAAAACCTTATTCAGCTTATAAAATCGGGCGATTATGAAGCTATAATTTCAAGACTTCTCGAAAAAGCGCCAACCATTATTGCCGCAATTGTTATTGTGATTGCAGGTCATATTATTTCAAAATTCACAGGAAAGCTTGTTGTCAAGGCTCTTTGTGCAAAGGGTGTTGACCCTTCGATACATTCATTTATCAGAACGGTTATCACCCTCATTCTGAACTTTGTTTTTATCCTTTCCGCTCTTTCAACCATAGGAATTGACGTTAACTCTTTTGTTACCGCTCTCGGTGCTGCCGGTATTACGGCAGGTATCGGTTTGCAGTCAAGCATCAGCCAGATAGCAAGCGGTGTTCAGATTCTTGTCAATCATCCGTTTAAAAGCGGAGATTACATCGACGTAGGCACTGTAAGCGGTAAAGTACATGAAATAAAAATAATGTACACAGTTCTTATTACCGGTGACAACAAGCGCGTTATTATCCCAAATTCATATATCACCACAAACAACATTATCAACTACAATGCAGAGGAAAGACGCCGACTTGACCTTGTATTTTCAATTTCTTACGATGCCGACATAGAAAAAGCCAGAGATGTTATCAGGCAGGTCATTACAGAAAACAATCTTATTCTTACCGACCCTAAGCCTCTTATTGCCGTTAAAGAACACGCTGCAAGCTCTGTTAACCTTGCATGCCTTATATGGTGTTCGAGCAACGATTACTGGGATATTTACTATTACATGCAGGAAGCGGTTAAGGTTGCGTTTGATAACAACAATGTGTCTATTCCCTACGGTCAGCTTGATATACACATAAGCAAGGAGTGATTTTTTGACCAATCTTCTCATCAGACTGTTTGTTAAAGACTATAAAAATTCCGAAAGCGAAACGGTCAGAATACGTTACGGCACCCTGAGCGGCTTCGTCGGAATACTAATCAACATCATTTTATCGGTTTTCAAAATGATTTTCGGTGTGATTACCAAAAGCATTTCTATAGTCGCCGACGGCGCAAACAACATATTCGATGCTGTTTCTTCAATAATCAGCCTTGTCGGATTCAAGATTTCGGGTAAGCCTGCAGACGATGAACACCCCTTCGGTCACGGCAGGGTTGAATATGTTTCGGCGCTGACTCTTGCATTTTTCATTTTGATCATGGGCGTTGAGCTTATACAATCATCAATTGACAGATTCATCAATCCCGAAGCCGTCATTTTCAGCATACCTGCAGTAATCGTTCTTATTCTTTCGGTTTTTGCAAAACTATGGCTTGCACTTTTTAACCGCAAAGTTGGAAAAATAATAGATTCTGTTGCTGTTGATGCGGTTGTTACGGACAGCATAGGAGATATCGCCGCAACAACATGCTCACTAATCGCTCTTATTGCCTCAAAATTCACTGACTTTCCCGTTGACGGAATAATGGGTATTATTGTTGCTCTTATAATTATTTATGCAGGCATCGATATTATCAAAGGAACTCTCAGCCCCCTTCTCGGTGAACCGCCGTCAAAGGAAACTGTTGAAAAACTTGAGGAATTGGTTATGTCCTTTGACGGTATAGTCGGAATTCACGACCTTGTGCTCCATTCATACGGTCATTCTAAAATCATCGGTTCACTTCATGCAGAGGTCCCCGCCGAAGTAGATATAATTCACAGCCATGATACCATTGACCTTATTGAAAGAACCGTAAAAGCAAAACTCGGAATTGAAATTTCCATTCATATGGACCCGATTATCAATGACGAACGCACTCACGATTTAAAAAACGCAATTACCGAAATCATAAATGACGTATGCGAAGATGCAACAATGCACGATTTCAGGGTTGTTGACGGTCCGACTCACACAAACCTGATTTTTGATGTTGTTCTGCCGAGAAAATATCCGGAAAACGATTTCAAAAGCACTGTTGAATCCTGCGTAAAGCAAATGGACGAAAAATATTTTACTGTTATCAACATTGACAGAAATTATATTTAATTCAGGAGATGACAAAATGAAAAAATCATTAAAAAAGACTCTCGCAATTATCATTTCGGCAGTCATGCTGCTTTCTCCCGTAACAGCATTTGCGGCGGATAATTCAGCTATTATCAACACTTCAAATGCTGTTAACTCAATTCTGAACGGTCTGTTTTCCGTTGCAGAAATGCTTTTTCCGAAGCCGGATTACAAAACTGTTGACGAATACTATGCAGGCGAAAGCGAAAATTTCTACGAAGGAACAGAAACGTTCCTTGATGCTCCCGCTGAAGAAGCACAATGGAGCCTCGGATTCGGCAAGGAAAGCATTGTTCCCGATAACCTTAAAGACGGCTCAAAGGAATATTATACGGGCGGTTACTTTACTCAAAAGATAAGCGGAGTTTATGATGACCAGCGTGTTAATGCAATTGCTCTCAATGACGGTTCGGGCAGAGGCACTGCAATTTTTGCAGCAATTGACGGCATTGGTGTAAATAATCTCGATATCCGTGAAATCAGAAAAGCTGCCGTTGAAAAGCTTGAAGAAAAGGGCATTGAAAACGATATTATTGCAATAAATATCAACAGCACTCATTGCCATACGGTTATTGATACACAGGGCTTCAGCATGAAGCTTATCTCAAATATGTTCAACAATATGTTTTCATTTCTTCCGTTCGTTGACCCCGTAAGAAGCATTGACGAAGAATTTTATGAAGTTATGATTGACGGAGCTTCCGATGCAATTGTTGAAGCGTATATGAACCTTGAAAAAGGCAGCCTTTATTATTTTGAAACCGCAGGAATCGGCAAGAGCGAGGAGCTAAATAATTATCTTGATGACGAATACGGTTATCTTACCAACAAGAGATATGACGAAGAAGGATATCAGCATGTTTTTGCATGCTTTAAGTTTGTTCCCGATAACACAAGCTCAAAAGCAACGGTTTTTGCAAATCTCGGTGCTCATCCTACAACAATCGAAAGGTCAACCTCACTTCTTTCTGCCGATTTTCCGAATTTTATGGAAGCAGAAATGAATGAAAACGGCATGAACTTTATGTTTATTCAGGGTGCTCAGTCTCCTATTTCTGTTAGAAAAACAGCGGTTGAAACAGAATCCGTTCTCAAAAAGATTGAAGAAGAAGCGGCAGGCGATGAGCATGCTGCTGACTACAGAAACTCAAAATCACTCGGATATGAATTTGCAAGGCTCATTATTGAAGCAAGCGAAAATGCAAAGCCCGTTGCACCCGTTTTAAATGTTGCAATGAAGGAATGCACCGTACAGCTTGACAGAGGTCTTTTCCAAATCGGTGCCGCATCACAGCTTCTCGGCTTCAACGCAGTTTTTGATGACGAAAGCAACAGCGGTTATTCAATAATCACTGAAGTAGGATATATCGAAATCGGCACGGATATAGTTATGCTAACCGTTCCCGGAGAGCTTATCCCTCAGCTTATTTACGGTAATGTGGTATCCGCAGAGGAATCATATCTCGGAACAGACTGGGAACTTGACTGCACCGCAGATTTGGTCGGCGAAGGAAAGACCGTTCTTGTTATGGGTCTTTGCAACGATGCTATCGGATACATAATTCCCGATAACGATTACGCCCCCTTCATTGCTGATTCTCTCTGGGGGATGGAAATCGGCGACTTCAAGCTCGGCGAAGAGCTTTTCGGCGAATACCACAGACATTATGAAGAAACTCTTTCAACGGGCAGCAAAACCGCATCGTCTGTTATCGGTGCGCTCAACGGACTTGTAAAAGAAAAAGCAAACTGAAATATACAAATTCACCAAATATAGTGGTCTGTTTTGTGCATCTCGGCAAAATAGCCAAAATATTGAGAAATATTTCATTAAAATTTTACCCAAAAATTTTAATAAGTATCTTTTAAATTTTTGTGAAATATTGTAGAATGTTGGTATAATATATTGCGGAGGAAACTGCCATGCCTGATTATGAAGATTTCACAACCATACCTGTCGGTCAGCTCGGAATACTTGCTTTGCCCGGCTGCGAAGAAGTAGCAAAAAAAATTGATAGCTATCTCGTTACATGGAGAAAAGCAAGAGAAAGCGAGCATAAGCTCACTCTTCCGTTTGCAGGTTACGAAAAAGAATCCTATGTTATCAAAGCCGCCTTCCCCAGATTCGGTACAGGCGAGGGTAAATGCGTAATCAACCAGACTGTAAGAGGCTATGATATTTTCATTCTTTGCGACCCGTTCAACTACAGCGTTGAGTACAAGATGTACGGACGCTATGTTCCCATGAGCCCCGATGACCACTATGCAAATCTTAAGAGAGCCATCAGCGCCATTGCAGGCAAGGCAAGAAGAATTAACGTTATAATGCCCATGCTCTATGAAGGCAGGCAGCACAGACGTTCCAGCAGAGAATCTCTCGACTGCGCCGATATGCTGCGTGAGCTTTGCATCAACTACGGCGTTGAAAATATCATCACCTTTGATGCTCATGATCCCAGAGTTCACAATGCAATTCCCCAGAGCGGCTTTGAAAACGTTCAGCCCGTTTATCAGATGATTAAGGCGATGTGCAAAAACATCCCTGACCTTAATATTGACAATAATCACATGATGGTAATCTCTCCCGACGAAGGCGGTATGGGCAGATGCATCTATTTCTCCAACGTTCTCGGTCTTGACCTCGGTATGTTCTATAAGCGCCGTGACTATTCAGTAATTATTGACGGCAGAAATCCCATTGTTGCGCATGAATTTCTCGGCACCAACATAGAAGGCAAGGATGTTATTATCATTGACGATATGATTTCCTCGGGCGATTCAATGATTGAAGTTGCTACAAAGCTCAAGGAGCTTAAGGCTAACAGAATTTTCATCTGCTCTTCATTCGGTCTTTTCTGCAACGGTCTTGAGAAGTTTGATGAGGCTTATAAAAACGGACTTATCAACAAGGTTTTCACAACCAACCTTATTTACTCATCACCCGAGCTTCTTTCAAGAGAATGGTATGTGAATGTTGATATTTCAAAGTACTGCTCATATATCATTGATACTCTTAACCACGATGAATCCATCAGCGGACTTCTTGACCCGAAGGACAGAATCCACAAGCTCCTTACAAAGTACGGCTTTGAAAGCCACATCAACAATAAAAAATAATAAAAACATACCGCCGAAGCTCCGGAACTCGGCGGTATTTGCATATTAATAATTTTTTGGAGGCAGCAAATGCAGAACAGAATTTTAGATTTCAAAAACGGCAAATTCAAAATAATGCAGATTGCCGATACTCAGGAAATTCCTGCCGTTTCGCCGGACACAATAAAACTCATATGTGCCGCACTTGACAAAGAAAAGCCCGATCTGGTTGTTTTTACGGGAGATCAGATAAAAGGATATTCTTCATTTTTTATGGGAGAAAAGGGCAAGGCAAAGGTTATTTCAACAATCAAGTCATTGATTAAGCCTCTTGAGGACAGATGTATTCCTTTCACGATGACATTCGGAAACCATGACGGCGAAGCTTCGCTTAACAACAATGAGCAATTTGAAATTTACAAAGAATCCCCTATGTTCGTATATGCCGATTCCGTTTCGGAAAACGACAAAGCCACCTTCTGCCTGAACATCTCCGATAAATTTCTGGTTTATCTTTTTGATACGCATTCAAAAGCCGAGGGCGGCGGATACAGCGGAATAAACGAAGAGCAGATAAACTGGTACCGCTCGGTAAGGGACAGTTATTCCACACCTCTCCCCTCTCTTATTTTTCAGCATATACCCACTCCCGAATTTTTTGATGTTATAAAGCAGGTTAAACGCTTTACGAAGGGATGTGTAAGAGCATACGGCGATCATAAGAACGAATTTTATGCTCTTGACCCTCATAATTCACGCCTCGGCGATTTCATGGGCGAATCGCCTGCCGCACCATATAAAAACAGCGGTGAAATCGATGCATTTCTTGAAAAGAATGAGGTTCTCGGAGTATATGTCGGACACGACCATAATAACAGCTTTGTGGCAAACTACAAGGGTATTGATCTGGGATATACTCAAGGCTCCGGATTCAATGTTTACGGTCCCGGCCACAAAAGAGGCATGAGAATCTTTGAAATCGAAGAAAACGGTACATACGAAACAAGAACCGTTACCTTCGGTGAGCTTTGCGGAAAAGAAGTCAAAAACAAAGCAAAATTTGCAATATATACATACGCTCCTACAAATGTTTCACAAGTTACAACAGCGGTTAAGGAAGCTGCAATAGTCGCAGTCGCCGTTGCAGGAACGGTTAAAATAATTAGACTTCTTAAGAAAAAATAAAAAGTGGCTGTCTCACAAAAAAGCGAGGCAGCCATTTAGTTATTATATGTTAAGAAATTTTTTGAAATCAATAATATAATTCTCTGCCGTGCGCTTGTTGTTACTTTCGGCAAAAATACGAAGAAGAGGCTCCGTACCTGAGAAACGGCAAATTACAAAATCTCCGTTTTTAAAATAAACCTTGCAGCCGTCTTCATAGCTTACCTTTTCGATCCCGGTTGAAAACTCAGGAAGCATTTTATCTGCAAATATAATTTTCTCGATTACAGCCTTATACTCGGGCGCAAAGTGAAGATTATCCTCAACCATGACAAACTTGCCGAATTCCGATTCAAGCTCACGAATGATATCGGTAGGGCATTTGTTGGTAACGCTTACCATTTCTGCAAAAAGAGATGCAGCATAAACGGAATCCTTACCGTTGATATGACCTCTTACGGTGAGTCCGCCCGAGGATTCGCCGCCGAGGACAGCATTCACTTCATCGATTTTTGAAGAAATATGTTTAAAACCAACGGGAACTTCATAGCACTTCTCGCCGAAGCTTTCCGCAATTTTATCGAGCATATGCGTTGTTGCAAGATTTCTTACAACGGGGCCTGTCCAGCCTTTAAATTTAACAAGATAATAGTAAAGAAGGCAAAGAATTTCGTTAGCATTAATATACCTTCCGTTTCGGTCAACAATTCCGAGTCTGTCTCCGTCACCATCCATAGCAATGCCGAAGTCATAATCACCTTTTACAACCATATCGCTCAGATTGCTTAGGGTCTGCTCTGTCGGTGCAGGCATCATACCTCCGAAATAAGCATCCTTGTTAAGGTTGATTGTATCTACAGTACAGCGTGCAGTATAAAGAATAACCTGCAAGGGATAAGCTCCCGAGCCGTGCATTGTATCGAAAAGAACACGCAAACCTCTTTCTCTGAGCGCATCCATATCAAGCAAATCAATTATATCATCAAGAAACTTATTAAATGGATTGCGAAGATAAATAATCTTGCCGTCTTTGACTGCTTCATCAAAATTGCATGAAGAAACATCATCAACGCTTTCAATAAGCTCTTCAAGGCGCTGTGTAGTTTCTGTCGGGGCATCTCTGCCCTCATCAACAATAAGCTTTACTCCGTTATAGTTAGGAGGGTTATGGCTTGCAGTAATTTCAATACCGAAATGAAGACTCTCCGATTTAACAGTATGCATAATAAGAGGAGTCGGTGCAGAACGGTTCATAAACCAAACCGTTATGCCGCCTGCGGCAAGTGTTTCCGCAACCCATTTTGCAGCGCTTTCGGATAAGAATCTGCGGTCATAGCCGATAATTACGGGCTTTTCCGTTTTGCCCTGCTCTTTTGCAAGCATAACAATACCTACAGCAACACGGCGTATATTTTCACTTATAAAATCATCACCGATAACAGCTCTCCAGCCGCCTGTTCCGAACTTAATCATTATTCCACCTCTTAACGCTAAACTTCTTTTATCATTTTAGCACATATTTACAGCATAATCTTACAAATGAAGCCATTATATTTATAATTTTGGCTCATTTTCGGTTGCAAAAAACGATAAATTATGTATAATGAATATATATAAGTCACAGGAGGCAGTTTATGGAATATATCAGAACAGAGTTGGACAGACCCTTGAAAATAGACGGAATCTACACAATACACTATTTTGAATACACAAAAGACTTTGCTTATTCGGGCGAATTCCATGATTTCTGGGAAATTGTTTATGCCGATAAAAAAAGCGTTGTAATCACGGCAGGAACAAAGGAAATGACCTTGAAGGCAGGGCAGATGTATATCCACAAGCCCAATGAATTCCACAAAATACGCTGCGACGGTTCAAACGCCGCAAACTCCGTTATTATTTCGTTTGACAGCAATTGTTCTGAATTGATAAACATAGCAGGAATAATCATTGACTGCTCTTCGGAAGAAAAAAGGCTTATGGGCAATATAATCAACGAGGCTGTTGACGCTTTTTCCACTCCCCTCGGAACACCGTATACAAGAGTTCTCGAAAAATCCGATAAAAGCTGCTTCGGAAGCGAACAAATGATAGAAAACTACATCGAGCAGCTTTTAATCCGATTAATCAGAAGAAAAAGCAGTCAGCGTATAGCCGCTAAAAACATGAACAGTGAAATACTGCTCCTTAAAATCTGTGATTATCTTGAAAACAACGTCGACAAGCAGCTCACCTTCAGCGACATTCAAAAAGAATTCAACACCTCCGCATCGGTTATCAAAAGACTTTTTCACAGCAATCTTAACTGCGGAATCATGGAGCATTTTCTGCACCTCAAAATTGATGCCGCAAAACAGATGATAAGGGAAAACGAATATAATTTTACTGAAATTGCCGAAAGACTCGGGTTTAACACTCCGCAGTATTTCACAACAGCATTTAAACGCATTTCGGGAATGACACCGTCGGAGTACGAAAAATCGGTTAAGGCAAATTTTTCGTAATAATAACATATACATATAACAATCCCTCGCTGAAATAAACAGCGAGGGATTTATTCTATATTCCTTTAAGCTTTTTTATGATTTTGGGTGTTTTTTCATATTTAACCATGTACTCATACAGAAACCGCTCATGATTCTCAGCACAAAAATATTTCACTCTGCGATATGCATCTTCTCTGCTCTGAGAAAATATATCAGCAAGATACTTTTCAAGCTCTTCATATTTTTTCACAAGCTTGTTTTCGTCATCAAAAGGGCACTGCATAAGCATTTGAATATATGCATCATCATTTTTATCAAGAGAAATAATTTGCTCAACGGCAGTTTCTAACTCCGCTTCGGATTTGCACCATATAAATGAATCGGTATTAAAGTCCTCGTCAATTCTTGTGCTTCCGTAATATATCGGCACGGAATGCTGCTGAAACGGTTGAACGATTTTCTCGGTTACAAACCCGGGGTAATTAATACTGTCACAGGCAATCGTGAATTTTGAAAGCTTAAGATATTCGTTCTTCTCCGACCATGAGCATCTGCCTTTTCCGCCCGTGTTATTTAGAAAACTTCCCGGAGAAATAACCTCTTTATACTTTGCAAGTTTTTCAAAAAGCTTTTCACGCATACCATGTGATGACTGATGACCGTAAATAAAATTACAAAAATATTTCTTTGACGAAAGAATATCACAAGCCTTTTCTTCCGTCAGCCTTTCAGGAAGCCACGGATTGGCATCATTGAAATAAAAACCAAAAGGCAAACGGAAATATCTGTCACCAAATTCCATAAAATCAAATCCGATGCAATAGTCAAACGCCGTAAAATCAGGCGACATATTTTCACCCATAAACATTATGCGAACACAGTCATATTTCATATATTCAAACGGATTTCCTCTGTTTGAGCAAATAATAAAATCGGGGTTTTCGGAAATTTCAACATTGAAATGCCTTGAAAGCATTATAGTGAAAAGGTTTTCTTTTTTGTTAAAGCTCGACCAGAATCCGCAGAAATTAATTTTTATCGTCTGCATATTTGCCTCCTATTATTCAACAGCCTTGAAATATTTGATAAAGCTCTGTCCGTCGTTATGCTCCGCATTTGGAAGGCAGATACCTGCATTCATAAGAAGAGCGCCCGAATAAGCTTCATCTGTATCCTCGTCGATATAGTATTTATCGGGATCAAGACCCTTAAGCTTTATAATAAGCATTCTGTCGGGATGTCTTCTCATTGTAACACACGTAAGAAGCACTTCGTTCTTATCCTCTGAAACAAATTCCCATGCCGCACGGAAATGATTTTCAAACGGGCTGATCAGCCTGTAAAGGTCGCCAAAATGGATAACATCATAATATTTATGATATTCCTTAACCTGACGCTTTACGATTCTCTTATCCTCTTCGGTAAACTTATTCGGATCAAGCTCATAGCCGAAAGAGCCCCAGAGAGCAACGTTGCCCTTTGTATCGTAGCCCGTACGTCTGCAAGCGGAAACATGTGCACCCATTGTTGAAGCGGGATAACACATTGAAGTACCGAACTGAATTGTAAGGCGTTCAATGGGGTCGGTGTTATCACTTGTCCATATCTGGGGTGAAAAATAGAGTGTGCCCGGGTCAAAGCGTCCGCCGCCGCCCGAACAGTTTTCGATAAGCATATCGGGGAAGGCTTTGGTAAGTCTGTCCATAACATCATAAGTACCGAGAACGAAGCGATGAAAAACCTCCTTCTGCTGTTCGGGAGGAAGAATTGCCGAGCCAACCTCGGAAAGGTTACGGTTGAAATCCCACTTAAGATAGTCTATTTTGCAGCTTGAAAGAACCTTATACATTTCGCCGAAAACATAGTCACGGACATCCTGCCTTGAATAGTCAAGAACATACTGATGGCGTGCGATACACTTTTCTCTGTTGGGAACATGGAGACACCAATCAGGATGTGCACGGTAAAGATTGCTGTCCCTCGAAATCATTTCAGGCTCATACCAGATACCAAACTTAATGCCGAGAGCATTGATTTTATTCACAAATTCAGCAAGCGAACCACCGAGCTTTTCTTCGTTTACCTGCCAGTCACCCAGACCGCTTCTGTCGCTGTTTCTGTCGCCGAACCAGCCGTCATCCATAACAAGCATATCAATGCCGAGCTCCTTTGCTCTTTCTGCAAAAGTAACAAGCTGATCACCTGTGAAATCCATTCCCGTTGCTTCCCAGTTATTGATAAGAAGAGGGCGTTTGATATCCTTCCACTTACCTCTGATGAGGTGCTTTCTGTAAAGTCTGTGGAAAATACGGCTCATTTCGCCGATACCGTCGGGAGTATAGACCATAACAACCTCGGGAGAATTGAAAACTTCTCCTGCTTTAAGCTGCCAGCCGAAGTTTTCGGGGTTGATACCCATAACAACTCTTGTGCCTGAGTTCTGATTTACTTCAGCTTCAAAAACAAAGTTACTGCTGTAAACAAGATTAAAGCCGTATGCGTTACCGTAATCCTCAGTCGCACCTGTTTCAACAAGAGCTGCAAAGGGATTCTGATGATGGCTTGATGAGCCTCTTTTGCTTGCAACAAGCTGCTTACCGTGAGCAAGAGGTCTTCTTTCAAGACTTCTTTCTTTACCCCATCTGCCGTAAAGCGAAAGCATTTCATAATCATATGTATGAAAATCAATGCAGGCACTCATTACCTTTTCGATTTCAACGGTTTTATCGGAATTATTGATAACCTTGACACTTCTTGTCATTGCACCGAGATTTTCAAAAACAGTATAGTAAAGCACAGCCTGAATACCCGTTACTCTGTCCTCGGTAAGGATTTCAAGGGTTGTTGCCTCATTATCGTTTTCGATATAAAGTGCGGGAAGTCCGTCAATCATGGGCTTGCCTGCATAGATTTTATGAGAAACATAGCGGACATCGGTAACATTGTTACCATCAGCATTTCTTATTGCAAGAACAGAGGTTCTGAAATCGCCTGCACCGTTGCCGGGATATTCAAAAGGATTAATATCGGGAGAAAACATACCGTCGGCAACATTGATATTCTGGGGGCTGAATGAAGCAAAACCGCCCGTATATCTGAATGCGGTAAGATTATTATCGGGAATTTTTGCACCGTAATAAAGGTGAACAAGATAATTCTCCTCATATATCTCAAAAATATAGCTTGAGGTTGCGGTATCAAGCTTAAAAATACGTTTTTCGCTGTCAAAAATGATGGGCATTTCAATTCTCCTTAATCATCTGATTTATTTTTTCACGCATGGAAAGCAACCAATTTTCATCATGCGGATATTCCTTGAAGGAAAGAGGTTTTGCAAGGTCTTTTTCAAGAGTTTCAAGCACCTTTTCTCTTCCGATTTTACCTTCAAGGGCTTTGAGTGCCGCCAAATCCTGAAAAGCATCATAGAAAACCTTAAGACGGAGAGATTCAAGTGTTTCACCGTTTTCGGCAGGATAAACAACAAAGGAATCACCCGAAGGGAAGCTTCCGCCTGCATCGGTTATTTCAAAAGGATTAATCGCTTTAACGG
>CAZJOH010000025.1:0-27760 GCA_964547575.1 uncultured Clostridium sp. | reverse complement strand
TTCAAGAGGAAGGATTGTGAGCAGAGGTATGTACTTGAGATCATCATGATCGGCAACATTGTGTCATTACTGATAGAATTCGTAAGGTGAAGTCTTTTCGGGGTCAAGCCATACAGCACCCGAAGCGGTTTTACCCATCTTCTTACCCTCGGAGTTGAGGAGAAGAGTAATTGTCATTGCATAAGCATCCTTGCCGAGCTTTTTACGGATAAGCTCTGTGCCGCCGAGCATATTTGACCACTGATCGTCACCGCCGAACTGCATATTGCAGCCGTACTCCTTGTAGAGGTGGTAGAAGTCATAGCTCTGCATAATCATATAGTTGAATTCAAGGAAGGAAAGACCTTTTTCCATTCTCTGCTTATAGCATTCTGCACGGAGCATATTGTTAACAGAGAAGCAAGCGCCTACTTCACGAAGAACATCAACATAGTTGAGGTCGAGAAGCCAGTCTGCATTGTTGATAAGCATAGCCTTGCCTTCGCTGAAATCGATAAAGCGGCTCATCTGCTTTTTGAAGCAGTCAACATTGTGCTGAATTGTTTCCTTGGTGAGTACCTGACGAAGGTCGCTTCTGCCTGAAGGGTCACCTATCATGCCTGTGCCGCCGCCGATAAGAGCAATGGGTTTATTGCCTGCCATCTGGAGTCTTTTCATAAGGCAAAGAGCCATGAAATGACCTACATGGAGACTGTCCGCCGTGGGGTCAAAGCCAATATAAAAAACTGCCTTGCCATTGTTAACAAGCTCTCTGATTTCTTTTTCGTCTGTTACCTGTGCAATAAGTCCTCTTGCAACAAGTTCTTCATAAATCTGCATTTTTATTACATCCTTTCGGTTTACTTACAATATTATAAAAATATACATTATTAAATTATGTTTTGTCAAGACCTTCAACAGCTTTCATCCATTCTTCAGCAATAATCATATGACCTGCGATGCTCGGATGAGTGCCGTCCCATATAAAATACTCAATTCTTGACCTTTCGGCATTCTCCTTAATCTTATCATAAAGAGGAACGAAGGTACAATTAAACTCTTCGGCAAGCTTTCCGGTAGCTGCTCTGATTTTCTTGTTTGCCGCATCACGGTACGCAACGGAATCCTCGGGGTCGTTGCTGTCGGGTCGTTTGAAGGGGCCCTCAACTCCGTCGGGATGAGGAGTAAATTTATAGGAATAATCCGACTTGTCGAGAGGAAAATAAAAAGGCTCACAAATAACGATTCTGATATCTCCGAGTTCATTTCTTGTTTTTTCAAGAATTGCACGGAGATTTGTTTCGTGTCTGGTTGCGGCTTCATCGGGAGTAATTCCCGCAAAATATCCGTAACCGCCGTCATTAACACCTACAAGTATGCTCAGTACGGTGGGCTTGTTGTCGATAACATCTGCCTGCCATTTTTCAAGAAGGCCCTCGGCATTTTCGCCGGAATAACCTTTATTGATAAACTTCGGCATATTCTCCGCATTTTCAAGCGCAAGCTTTGATGCGATTATGTATTGATAACCGTGACCCATAATGTGGTTGCAGTCCATGCTTTTGCCTCTGTTGCCGTCGGTTATTGAGTCACCCGAAAAAAGAACAACATCATTCTTATTAAGCTTCATAAAATCACCTTAATTCTTTTAAAATGTTATAAGCATCTTGTGCATCCGACTCAAATTCCAGAACATTCGCTTCAATTGAGCAATGCTCAACTCCGATAGCTTTAAGAGGTTCAATGAAACTCGCCTGACTGAATTCATCACTATCTTTCGGATAAATTCGCTTGCAGTCCAAAGAACCGTCGGGGTCGGGGTTTGAGGTATGAGCATGAACAACCCAGCCTTTATATTCAAGAAGGCTTTCCATGCTTTCATTCTGCACATACATATGTGCAACATCGGCAAGCACCTTAATATAAGGCGAATTGACTGCCTTTGCAATTTCAACGCCGTCCGCAACAGTATTGATTGCGTTGCATTCTTCGGGGCGCAGAGGCTCTATTGCAACAACAATATTATATTTTTCGGCAAGGGGCAAAACATGATTTTTGAGGAATTCAATAATCTCTGCCCTGCCATCTTCAAGACTCATTCCTTCAGGAATTCTTCTTGCTCCCGATGAACCGAAAATGAGATATTTTAAGCCGAGATAAGATGCGTTTTCAAAAAGCGTTGCAAGATACTCGTCAATTTTTGCATAATCTTTTTCCTCACCGACAATGCGAAGTCCGATAAAACAGTTTGCGGCAACCATAGGCAGTCCCGTTGCCTTCATTTCATCGAGATATGCCTTATCCTTTTTGGCAATCTGCTGACAATGACCCTCGGCATAGTCATAACCGAGCACTTTTATATATTTCATTTTGTCAATGTCTGTGCCTACACATACACCGAATTTCATATTATGTCCCCTTTGCGTTATTAAGCATTTCTTTGGCTGTTTCAATCTGCAGGGCGGTAAGATTTCCGCCTGCGGTTATCCTTGCTATTTCGGCAGCTCTGCCGTCAAAATCAAGTGAATCTATCTTTGTGAATGTTTTTTCATCATCAACGGATTTGCTGATTTTCATATGCTTATCCGCCTGTGCGGCAATTCTTGCAAGATGGGTTACACAGATAACCTGCCTGCCCTTTGAAACTTCATAAAGCTTAAGGGCTATTTTCTCCGCCGCAGAACCGCTTACACCGGTATCAATCTCATCAAAGATAAGGGTTGAAATGTTATCCTTATCGGAAAGAACATTCTTAATTGCAAGCATTATTCTTGAAAGTTCGCCGCCTGAAGCAATTTTTGCAATTGCCTTCGGTTCCTGACCGGGGTTTGCACTGATGAGAAATTCTATCGCATCCGCACCCTTGGAGGTCAGAGCGGTAGCTTTTCTGTCAACAACAAAAGTCACCTTCGGCATATCAAGAAATTCAAGCTCGGATTTGACCTGCTTTTCAAATTTTCTCGCTGCCGTTATACGGCTCTCGGTAAGCTTTGAGGAAAGAATTTTTATCTCGTCGGAAAGTGCATAAAGCTGCTCTTCAAGCCCTGATATTCTTTCATCCGAAACCTCAATTGCATTTCTTTCTTCAACAGCTTTTTCGAGACATTCAATAATATCGCTCTCGTTTGCGCCGTACTTCATCGAAATTCTGTAAAGAAAATCAAGCCTTTCGTTGATTTCCGTAAGCCTTTCGGGGCTGAATTCAAAGCTGTTTACAAGTTCCCTCACCTGAGCGGAAATATCTGAAAGCTCATATGTTACGGCACGCATATTCTTTGCGGCATCCTTTGCACCGTCAAAGAATTTTGATGCCGTATCAAGCTCATGGGCGCAGTCCTCCGCACCCGTTAAAAGACCGTTATCGTCACTCAATGCGGCATACGCCTTTTCGAGAGATTTTATAACTCTGCCGCTGTTCTGAAGAAGCTCTTTTTCTTTTGAAAGCTCATCACGTTCACCGATACGGATATTCGCATCGGTTATATCTTTTATCTGGAAATTAAGGTAATCAAGCCTTGCAGCCTTTTCATCTCTTGAATCATAGAGTGCTTCAAGCTCTTTTTTAACTGAAACAAGGCGGGTAAACACCTGCTTATATTCACTGCGGAGAGCCTGATTTTCGGCAAGAAGGTCAATAAATCCGCAATGCTTATCGGGCGATAAAAGCGCCTGACTGTCATGCTGACCGTGAATATTTATAAGTCCCGAACCGATTTCCTTAAGAGCAGAAACCGTTACGGGGCAACCGTTTATGCGGCAGGAATTTTTCCCCGAAAGACTCAAGGAACGGCTTAACACAAGAGTTTTATCGGGCATTTTTTCAATGCCCATTTCATCAAGAATGCTTTCCGTTTCGGCGTTTATATCGGAAAAAGATGCAAAAACCTTTGCACTTTCAGCACCTGAGCGTATAAGCTCTCTTGATGTTCTCTCGCCGAGCACGGCATTGATTGAATCAATAACGATAGACTTACCCGCACCCGTTTCGCCCGTCATAACATTAAGACCCGAGTCAAATTCCAATTCCGCACTTTCGATAACGGCAATATTTTCGATTTTTAAACCGACTAACATATGGTAGTTCCCTTCATTATCCGAGGAGGTCTGCAATAGCCTCTTTCATACTGTTTGCAAGTTCAGGTGTTCTGCAAAGCGCAAAAATAGTGTCATCACCTGCAAGAGTACCCACAAGACCGTCCCAATGCATTGAATCAAGAGCTGCACATGCAGCCTGAGCCATGCCTGTATAGCACTTAATCACAAGTGTATTGCCTGCATAATCGGCGGAAATAACGGAGTGGCTGAAAATGCTTCTGTATTTTCCGAGAAGCTCACCCGATTCGCCGTTATCAACCGCATAGCGGCTTCTTCCCATATCGTCAACCTTTTTAATAAGGCGCAAATCCTTGATATCTCTTGATATGGTTGCCTGAGTTGTGTCGAATCCCTCCTTGCGGAGCATTTCGAGAAGATCCGTCTGGGTAGAAAGGCAGTTCTCTTCGATTAATCTGATTATCGCTTCATGTCTTTTCTTTTTCACGTTTTTCATCCTTTCGCAACACAGGCTTATCGCCTCTGAGCTAATTTTTTATATAAGATGTCGATAAAGTTATCCGACTTGATTCTGATAAAATCGGCAGTTAATTCCGCCCTTGAAATCTCTGCACGGCAGCCGGGTGCAATAACAATCGGCTCTGCGCCGTCATTGGAAATGCATAGCGGCAAATCCTCCGCAGAGGTTACGGTTATGACCGCATCGGCTCTGAAAATCAGAGAGCGGTCAACAAGTGAATGGGGGCAGAGCGGTGTTAAAAGTATGCTTTCAAGCTCGGGATCAACTATAGGACCTCCCGCTGAAAGAGAGTAAGCGGTTGAACCCGTCGGAGTTGAAACAAGAACACCGTCGCAAAGATAGCTGTTGAAATTCTTGCTGTTGAGCGCAACATCAATCGCCGTCATTCTCTGCTTTTCCTCATTTGTTACAAGGCAGTCATTCACACAATAGCCGCTACTTATAATATTGCCGTCAGCATCAATAACCTTTGTTTTAAGAAGCAGCCTTTTATCGAGGGTGTAATCGCCGTCAATCAGCCTTGAAAGAAGATTAAGCTCGTTATCCTCAAGACCTGCCATAAAAGCAAGCCTGCCTGCATTGATACCGAGAATAGGCTTTTTCTCGGTTACTGCAAGCTTTGCGGCATGGATTATCGAGCCGTCGCCGCCAACTGCAATTACCGCATCGCAGCTTGAAACCGCTTTTTCAAGCGGCATGAATTCTGCGCCCGTAAACTCAAATTCTTTTTTGTATTCCGAAGAAAAGCAATACTCCGCACCGAGATTTTTAAGGCTTTCACATATACCTGCAGTGACATTAAACGCTTCTTTTCGGGTTAAATTCGGCATAAGAACAATTCTCATTTTCTTATCCCCTTATTTATCAAGATTTTCGTGCGAACGCTCAACAAGCTCCGAAACAGAGCCTTCCCAAAGCATTTCGCCGTTTTCACATTTTTCTATGTACATTAAATATTCAATGTTGCCCTCTGGTCCTTTTATCGGTGAAAAATCAACACCGAGAACCTTGAATCCGTTTTCCGATGCGAATGTTGTAATGTTTAAAACAACCTCCTCATGCACGCTTTTATCACGGACAACACCTTTTTTGCCGATGTTTTCCTTGCCTGCTTCAAACTGCGGTTTAATAAGGCATACAGAATGACCGCCGTTTTTAAGCAGAGTATGCATAACGGGAAGAATCAGCTTTAATGAAATGAATGAAACATCAACACTTGCAAAGTCAATTTCATCGGGCACCTGCTCACGGGTAACATATCTGAAATTGGTTCTTTCAAGGTTAACAACCCTTTCGTCACAGCGAAGTTTCCATGCTAGCTGACCGTAGCCTACATCAATTGCATAAACCTTGCTTGCGCCGTTAGTCAGCATACAATCGGTAAAGCCGCCCGTTGAAGCACCGATATCCATGCAAATGCAGTTGTTAAGGTCAAGACCGAAGCTTTTAACTGCTTTATCAAGCTTTAAGCCTCCTCTGCTTACGAAGGGATTTACTGCTCCCCTCACTTCAATAACATCAGTTTCTTTTATGTTTACGCCGCCTTTCAAAGCCTTCTGACCGTTGAGATAAACGCTGCCTGCCATAATCATGGCTTTTGCCTTTTCTCTTGTTTCGGCGTATCCTCTTTCATAAACGGCAACATCAAGCCGCATTTTTACACTCATATTCAAACCTCTTCTTCGATTTTGCGTGCCATTCCATCGGAATCCATCGAATATTTTTCCATAAGCCTTGCAACGCTTGCATGGGCAACAAATTCATCATCAACCGCAGTTACCGAATATCCGCCCTTAAAGCCGTTTTCAAGAAGCAGAGAACCGAATTTTTCGGCTACGCCGCCCGAGCGCATTCCTTCCTCAAAAAAGAAAACTTTTTCACATTCAAGAGCGCTTTCAAACGCACCCGAAGGCATGGGCTTGATTTTATTGAGCTTTATGATTCTGATATCAATCCCTTTTTCACGGAGCTTTTCCGCAGCTTTAAGTGCATTGAAATAAAGTCTGCCGTAAGTCACAAGCGCAGTTTTTCCGCTTCCGACAATATCAAAATCACCGCCCGATTTTTCGGTATCGGTAATATCAGGCATACTGCCTCTGGGGTACCTGATAACAATCAGATTTTCATCTTTATAGAAAGCATTGTAAAAAGCCTTATTAAGCTCCGAATAGGTTGCGGGGCTGTAAACGGTTGTGTTCGGAATACTCTGAAGCAAGGCAGCATCAAATAGCCCCTGATGTGTTTCGCCGTCTTCGCCTACAAAGCCTGCTCTGTCAACGGCAATTATCATTTTCTGCCTCTGGAGCGCACCGTCATGAATAAGCTGATCGGTGCATCGCTGAAGGAAAGTTGAATAAACCGCAAAAACGGGAATCATGCCCGCCGCCGCAAGTCCGCTTGCGAAGGTAACTGCATGCTCCTCAGCAATACCAACATCGAAAAATCTGTCAGGATAAGCCTTTGAGAAATCCTCAAGACCCGTTCCCAGAGCCATGGCTGCGGTAATGGCACATATTCTTTTATCCTTTGCCGCAAAATCCGAAATGGCCTTTCCGAAACGGTATGAATAGCAATCTCCGCTGCCGACGGGTTCGCCCGTATTTATATCGAATTTTGAAACTCCATGGAATTTTTCGGGGGAATTCTCCGCAAAATCATATCCTCTGCCTTTTAAGGTATTGATATGAATTACAACGGGGCGTTCAACCATCTTTGCGCTGTTCATTGCCTCACAAAGCTTTGAAATATTGTGACCGTCAATAGGTCCGATATATTTGAATCCCAAGTCCTCAAAAAATGAGCTGGAATAGATAATGTTCTTGATTGTATTTTTCAGCTTGAACAAGTGATTTGAAAGCGACTTTCCGACTACGGGAATGCGGTTAAGAGCCTTCTCCGTACCTGCCTTAAAGCGGTAATATTCGGGCTTTGCTCTGACAGAAGCAAGATACCTCGCCATTGCACCTACGTTTTCAGAAATCGACATTTCATTATCATTCAGAATAACAATAAGCCTCGTTTTTGTTGAGCCTGCATGGTTGAGCGCTTCGTATGCCATACCGTTGCCGAATGAGCCGTCGCCGATAACGGCAACAGCGTAATTCTTATTGCCTCGTGCGGCATTTGCGGCAGCAACTCCTGCCGCCTGCGATACGGAAACACCTGCGTGACCTTCATAAAAGCTGTCATGCTCGCTTTCGTCAGGGCGAACAAACCCCGATATTCCGCCTTCCTTGCGAAGAGTTGAAAACTCGGAATATCTGCCTGTTAAAAGCTTGTGAGTATATGCCTGATGACCGACATCCCAGATAATTTTATCTTCGGGAGAACGGAAGCTCTTGTGCAGGGCAACGGTAAGCTCAACCGTGCCGAGGTTTGATGCAAGGTGACCGCCCGTGGAAGCCACGGTATCAATAAGCACCCTGCGTATTTCGCCGCACAGCGTTTCAAGTCCGTCTCCGTCAAGATTTTTCAAATCTGACGGATTCTTTATATTTTCAAGAATTGACTCATTCATAAATCAGTTTTTTCTGCTCGCAAGCATATCTGCAAGCTGAGCAAGAAAATCTCCTTCATCGCCGAAAATATCCAATGCTTTTTTTGCGTTCTTTGTTAAATTCTCGGCATATTCAGCCGATTTTTCAAGTCCAAGAAGCGAAACATAGGTTGATTTTTCGTTTTCACTGTCGCTTCCTACGGGCTTGCCGAGAGTTTGGATATCACTTGTAACATCAAGGATATCGTCAACTATCTGAAAAGCAAGACCTATATTTTCGCTGTAGATTTCAGCCGCTTTTATTCTTTCTGCATCAGCCCCTGCGGCAATGCATCCCATAACACATGAAACTTTTATCATTTCTCCCGTTTTAAGCTTGTCCGTTTCCTTGATAACTTCAAGCGGAGCGGATTTGCCTTCGTTTGCAAGGTCCATAACCTGCCCTGCAATCATACCCGAGCAGCCTGACGCCTTCGCAAGCTTGAGACCTGCTTTTGCTTTCGCTTCAGCACCGATATCGGGAGCGGAAAGAACGGTTTCAAAGGCAAGGGTAAGAAGCGCATCACCTGCAAGAAGTGCGTTTGCATACCCGAAAACCTTGTGGCTCGAGGGCTTGCCTCTTCTCATATCATCGTCATCCATACACGGCAAATCGTCATGAATGAGAGAATAGGTATGAATCATTTCCGCAGCAAGTGCAAACGGTATTGCCTTGCGATAATCGCCGCCGCAGATACGGCAGAACTCCAACGTCAGCATGGGCCTTATACGCTTTCCGCCGTTTTTGAGGGAATATGCCATTGCCTCGAGCATTTCTGAAAGACCGGTTGACTCTCTGCCTGAAAATGCACTTTCGGAAACATAATTATCCGCCGCCTCATTAATGAGGTTAACATATTCATCAAATCTGTTATGAAAATCAGTCATTGCTATTCGCCCTTTCCTGCTGAAAGCTCGGTTATCTTAAGCTGAGCGGCATCAAGGCTCTTTGAGCATTTTGCCGCAAGAGCCGTGCCCTCCTCATAAAGCTTCATCATTTCTTCAAGGGAAAGACTGCCGTTTTCAAGCTTGTCCACTATTTCTTCAAGCCTTGCAACGGCCTTTTCATAACTCATTTTTTCCATATTCAACAACCCTTTACTTCGCATTCGATATCTCCGTCACTGACTCTGACATTAATTATGTCGCCCTTTTCAACGGAAGCAATATCCGATATTATTCTGCCCTGCTTGCTTGCAACGCTGTAGCCCCTTGCGAGAATTCTGAGAGGACTCATTGCATCAAGTTTTGCACAGAGCGAGGAAAATTCTTTTGATTTAACGGTTATCCCGTGCTTTACCGCACTGTCCAGTGACATAACCGCACGGTCACAGCGCACACGGAGATTATCTATATAGTTTTGCGGACTCAACCTTTGAAGCACCGATTTTTTTATTTCGAGCCTTGCACGCTCAATTCCGATTTTATCAAAAGCAGCCGAATTCATGCGTCTTTGAGCAGATGCAAGCATTTCTTTCTGCTGAAGGATATCGGGGACTGCAAGCTCTGCCGCCGCAGAAGGAGTAGGCGCTCTCAAATCTGCAACGAAATCGCAGATAGTGAAATCCGTTTCGTGACCGACTGCGGAAATAACGGGAATTTCGCTTGCCGCAACGGCTCTTGCAACAATTTCTTCATTGAAAGCCCACAATTCTTCAATCGAGCCGCCACCCCTGCCGACGATAAGAACATCGGCAGCTTTTTGCTCGTTAAAAGCTTCAATCGCCGCTTTTATCTGCGGGGCTGCATATTCGCCCTGAACAGCAACGGGGCAGAGAATAAGCTCTGCAAGCGGAAATCTCCTTGAAACAACATTGATTATATCCCTTATCGCCGCACCCGTAGGTGATGTTACAACACCGACTCTTTCGGGATATGCAGGTACGTGCTTTTTTCTTTCAGCATCAAACAAGCCTTCCTTTGCAAGTCTTTCTTTAAGCTGCTCAAAGGCAAAGCTCAATGCACCTATTCCGTCAGGCTGCATATCGTCAATATAAAGCTGATACTGACCGTCACGCTCAAAAACGGATACCCTGCCCTTGATAATTACACTCATTGCGTTTTCGGGCATAAACTTAAGGCGCATATTTGCGGTTTTGAACATAACCGCCTTGATTGACGAAAACTCGTCTTTTATCGTCATATAAAAATGACCGGTTTTATAGTGGTTTGTAAAGTTTGAAATTTCGCCCTGAACAAAAACCGTCTGCAGATTTCTGTCCTGCTCAATGATTGATTTTACATATCTGTTGAGCTGGCTGACGCTTAAAACTACGCCGTCAGGCATTCTTCTCAGCTCCTTTCAGAGAAGTGAGATAAGCAACACCTGCCGCATTGTCGCACGAAAAATCAGGCTCGGCAAAGCTTGCATTATAAATACCCGTGATTTTTTCTCTGATAATGGAATTCGACATAACTCCGCCTGCATAAACAAGCGGCAAATCGCCGTATTTATCTATTGCATGCTCCGTCATTTTTGCAACCGTTTTTGAAACAAAGTCTATGCAGTATCGGGCAATATCCTCATGTTTTTCGCCGCTGTCAAGCATCTTTCTGCACTGATTTTCAAGACCGGAAAGACTGCAATTGCCGTCTTTCACACAGATTTTGGGATTATATGTTTTATCGGAATTCAGAGCGAGCCTTTCAAGCTCTTTTCCGCACGGGAACGGAAGACCCATCATAACCCCTGCACGGTCAACAGCCTGTCCGCAATTGAGGTCAAGAGTTTCACCGATTATTTCAATATCAAAAGTCCTCTCATTATCCGGAGAAACAAGCAGCATTTCGCTTGTTCCGCCGGAAACATGAAAGGCAATGAATTTATTATTTATGAGCTCCGTTCTGCCGCTTGAATAAAGAGCGGCGGCGATATGACCTGCCTGATGCGAAAAGCCGTAAACAGGCTTATTCATTGCGGCACCGATGCAGTTTGCGGCATTTACTCCGACAAGGAAGCAGGGCATATATGAACCCACAATATCCCTCGGCTTTTCCGAAACACCGATTGCGTCAATCTCTCCGCAGTATTTATCAAAAAGTTCTTTCATAAGCGGATAAAGCCTCGAAGTATGATGAAAAACCGCATCGCTCTGGCGAAGCCCCTTTTCCCCTTCCTTTACGGGAAGCAGAAGCTTTTTCTGGTGCATTTTTTCTCTCTCGCTGTCATAAAGACAGACAGAGGTTGTGTAATTGCTTGTGTCTATCCCGAGAGTGAGCATTATTTCTCTTCCTTTGCAACGGAGCTGAGAATGCCGTTAACGAATGAATAATCATCCTTCGAAGCATACTTTTTGCAAAGCTCAACAGCCTCGTTAATCGATACTCCGACAGGAATATCATCATAATAGAGAATTTCACATATCGCAAGGCGCATAACCGCAAGCGCAACCTTTGAAATTCTGTTCATTTTCCATTTTACGGAATTCTTTTCAATTGCAGAATCAATTGCTTCCAGGTTTTCGGTAACCTTAAGAGCAAGCGTTTTTGCAAACTCACTTTCGGATATTATTTCGTTTTCCAAAGCCATTTCGTAAAGCTCTGCAACAGCCACGTCTTCATTGAATGATTTCTCAAAAAGCAGAATAAAAGCCTGCTCTCTTTCTTCACGTCTTGTAAGCATATTCTTCCTCCGAGTAGGGTTATCCCCTTATTACCCGGTAATTATACCATTAAATGATTAAATATACAACTGTATTTTATAAAAAAATATTTATTAATATTCCATTTCAATGATTGTTATGTTATCAACCGGCAGTCCCGTGTGCTTAACGGCAACCTCTTTGATTTTGACAACCGAAACATCATCAAGTGAACCGTTCTCAACTATAATTTCGGCATTCCCTCCGTTAAGAATAACAAGATTTTCACAGCCGACTTTTGCTGTAATCAGGTTTTCAATATCGCTTTCAAGAGCAATTGACTTTGCAAGCTCATCAAGGGTTTGGCTTGCCTTTGAAACAGCATCCGAAGAAGATGAGCTGTCCTTGATTATATCATTGAGAGCTTCTGCAGCTTCATCATGAGCAGTCTGCCTGCGAAGCTTTGCACCTGCAAAATATTCCGTCGCCTGAGCCTGCGCCGCCGTATCTTCAAGAACTGCATCGCTTGAAATAACATAGCGTGCATCTCCGAGATTTGCCCCCTCCTGAGCCTGGATATCGGTTGCAGAAACCTCAGCGCCCGTTGATTCAACCTGCGGCTTTGTGTAATACCAATTCACAAAAACCGCCGCCGCAAGTGCAATAACAAGTGTTGCAAGCAAAAGCTGCCTTTTTCTGATAATCATAATTATATCCTCCGTTTATGTATTTTTATACAAAATGAACATTCAATTCATTTTTGCCACACTTACTCTGGCGCTGCTGATATCAAGCAATGCCGTCACCGCCTCTACTATCTGACTGCGAACCTGATCAGAGCCTCCGCCTTCACAAACAACGGCAACACCTCTCACCTTCGGCTCGGCTCTTCTGACAATAATCCCCTGTTCACCGGATGAGCCGTCGATTATAACATATTCATCCTTACGCTCAATGCTGTTTTTACCGCTCGGGTCCGCATTCTCACCGTAGTCAAAATCATGCAGATAAATATCCTCACTTCCGCTCTCAAGAGTAACCATAACCCTTGTTGCACCTGCACCGTCAATGCTTGATATTATTGAGGTTAATCGCTGCTCAAGCCTTTCGGAATATTCCTGCAAATCGGTATTTGAGGTTGTTTCCGCAGATTGTAACGAGGCTGTTTCTTCTGTAGTGACAAGCTCACTCGCCAGCAACAGAATTATTCCCGATACAAGCAGCATTACAACAAGCATAAGCTTTTTATTAAGGCGGCTTTTCGAGGTTATTTTTTCAATTATCTCCTTAATGATTCGGGTTATTTTTTCCACGCTGAATACCGTTCCTTACTCTGCATTTACATCTACGGGTACACCGAGCTTTTCACTGAATTTTTCAGATAATAAATCCGTCGACAAGAATTCATTCTTATCAATACCCACTTTAATTTTGTGTATAATTATACAATTTTCTGCATCTACCGATATATCCGCTTCAATCGACGCAACTGCAACATTTTGCTCTGCAGCTGTTTCTTTTATCTGCTTTTCAACGGTTTCTCTGCATATATTTATAATCTGAGAATTCAGTTCCTCTGTGTATGTGTTATCAAAAGAAACGCTGTCGGAATCCGCAAAGACATCAATGGTAAAATCGGATTCTTTCAGTCCGGCAAGAGGTGAACATATAACCGTGACAACAAATATACCGACTACCGCACGGACGGTTTTATCCATTGAGCCCCTCGGCACAATAACGGTTGCAAGCGTACCTGCCGCCGCTGCCGCTATAAGACACAGCGCCCATTCTTTTAAAAAATCCATTATTATTCACCCGTTTTCACAAATGCAATCAGACCTGCAGAAATAATAAAAACTGCCGCACAGAGCAAAAGCAGAGTATTCACCATTGAGAAAACAAAAGCGATGCTTCTTATCACCTCGGAGCATTGGCGGCAATCCAGCAAATCACTTATCATGCATGCTATTCTCAGGGCAAGAATCCAAAGAGCAAGATTCATGATTACAGGTACGGTTATTGCAAAAAATGCGATAATCGCATAAATCCCTATTGTGTTGCGGATAAGCGAAAGACTTCCGACCACCGATGTATACGCTTCGCCTATTGCACCTCCGATAACGGGCACAAATGTATTTGCGGCAAGCTTTACACCCTTGACCGCCATGCCGTCAACAGTTGCGGCAAGTGTACTTTTAAGCGACAAAAACCCCGTAAAAAGACCTGCCGCAGAGCCGAGAAAGGTTGTTGCGGTTTTTCTTATTGTTTCGGATATTGCAGAAAGGCGCAAGGTCGGAAAAACCGCTCCCGTAACATTCAGAGCTCCGCAGATGCCTATAAGAGGCATAACAGTTTCAGCCGCAAGTGCCTCAACAAACTGCGCCGCCGCAAACATTGCCCCCTGAACGGAAAGCGCAGAGGCCGGATTCCCGCTGACGGTAACAACAGCCGCAAGCACGGGTATCAAAGCTTTTTCAAATGCTGCACATGCACCCATTGCGGAAGCTGCAGCTTTTACGCTCTGAACAGCAGGCGTAAATATTTCTATAATCAAAAAGCTGCCACAGATAAGATTGAGCACGGTTTTGCTTTTTTCATCGTCCGGAAAAAATCCCGAGCATACGCTCACAAGCATAACGGCTCCGACCGATTTCATAAGGCATTTAAGCGGCTCGTTTATACCTTCTGTGAAAATATCTTTTATCAAATCCGCAACAGACGAAAAGGATATGTCGAAAATATTTTCAAAATCTATATCCTCACAACCGAGCTTTTCAAGATAATCACGGGTTTCGTCCGTCAGGTATTCCGAAAGCTCGTTTGCACCGCTTGTTTCAAGCCAGTCTTTTCCGTATTCATCTGCATTGGCGTGAGCGTTTATATTTACCAAAAATAATATCATCATAAACAGCAAAAAAGCTGTCGTTTTTTTATGTTTCATACAGTTATCCGTTTATAAGTCCTATTGCAAGGCGTGCAACGGTTTCCAGCATGGGCATGGCAAGATACACTGCACCGATTCTTCCTGCAAGCTCAACCGCCGCAGCAATTGCAGAGCATGAATTATCGTAGCAGATATCTGCCGCAAACTGCGTTACCACGAAAATTGCAAGAGCTTTGAGAAGAATTGCTGCATTCTCTTTTCCTATTCCCGAAAGGCTCATCATATCGCCCGCACCGCTGAATATATCAAGAAACCTTCCTCCGAGAGTTATGAGAATAACAGCCGATCCTCCGAGCACGGCAAGAGGTGCAATTTCCGGTCTTGTATTCCTCAAAAACGCATAAACAAGAGCGGTAAGTATCCCCAAAAAAGCGATTTTGACAATATCCATAATCAGAAATCTACAATGGTTTTCACCGTATCGAGAAGCTGTGAAAAATGCGGCACAAGCATCATAAGCACAACAACCACTCCTGCAAGAATTGTAATCATCGCATATTCATCACGACCTGAGCGAACAAGAATTGAATTTAAAATTGCAACAAGGATACCTACCGATGCAATTTTGATAACAATGGTTATATCCATAAAACACACCTCAAGTAAACTGTGATCAAATAATCATTATTGCAGCAGAAATTCCGAGAAGCATACCAAGCGACGGAAAAAGCTTTGTATATTTTTGGCTTTTTTCACGCTGAAGCTCAAGCTCTGCGGAGAAAATCCGTTTATAGTACTCGCATCCCGAGAGCTGGCTCTCAAGGTCGGTTGACCCTATATCCGAACCGAAAGCCGCAAGAGATGCCGATGCATCAGGAAGAAGCCTGCACAGCTCGGTTTCAGCTTCAATGCTTTCCCGCCATGCAACGGGAAAAGCTTCACCAAAGCAAACCCTTTCACGGCAGTTTTTTAAAAATGTCAGTCCTGATAAGCCCGTATTTTCACAAAGAACACGAAGTAAATCGGAAACGGGAAGATGTGAATATCGGAGCTGTGACTCTACAACATTCAACATCAGCATGATTTCACCCGTAACCGCTACACGCTTTTGCTGTACCGACGCAGCCCATCTTCCTGCAAGAGAAAAGCCTGCGGTAAACAGAAGCATTGCGAAAATTTTAAGCACTCAGATCACCTGCCCCGAAGATTTTTTCTGTTTTTCCGACTCTTGCGCCCGAAAGAAGAATCACCTTTTGAAATTCCCCCGTTCCGAGAAGCTTTTTCAGCACCGTCTTTGTTTTCAGCTCTCTTTCATTACGTGCATGAAGGCTGAGCACAAAACAAACACCGCTGTTAACTCCCGAAATTACAGCTTCGGTTTCTTCATAAGTTGAAACCTCATCGCAAATAATAATATCCGGTGAAAAAGAACGCAGACCTATCATTATACCCTCCGCCTTCGGATAAGAGGTTATAAGATCGCTGTTTATGCCGATATCATTCTGTTCAATCCCCGAAAAGGAAGCACCTATCTCCCCTCTCTCGTCGCAGATAAAAGTTTTCCGGCATGAGCCTTCCGGAGATGACAGACGGCGTGCAAGGTCACGCAGAACCGTTGTTTTACCGCTTGACGGAGGGCCCGCAATTATAACCGAACAAAGTCCGTTCAAAAAAAACATTTTCATAATATCATCCGCCGCTCCCTTTATTTCTCTTGCAATTCTTAAGTTTACGGCGCAGATATCACGCACCGCAGTTATTTTTCCGTTTTCGGTAACTGCCGTTCCCGCAACACCTGCTCTGTGACCGCCGTTTATTGTTATGTAGCCTCGGTTTATGGCGTCGGCAAAGCTGTGAACGGAATATCCGCAAAGCCGCCTGAATATTTCCGTAACCTCATTTTCATCGGTTCTGACAGTCAGCTCGGAATAAATCTGCGTAAGCCGTCCCGAAGGAGTCAGGAACTCGGCACCCTTATCCGTAATGACCGTTACGGGGCGTCGGTTTCTTATTCTTATTTCCCGTATCCTGCATTTATCCGTGCTTTCCATGGAAAGAAACATTTCAGACAGTCTTTTCGAAAGACTCTGAACTGCAATATCAAAGCGTTTTATATTATCCATCATCCTTTTCCTTTCTGTTCCGTTAATTAAGATATATGGCTTCTTGTCCTTATTTAGAACATATAACACGATGTATTTACAGATTGTTCACTTGAAATGAAAATAATATTATGTTATATTAAATGTGTATTGATAAAAATTTCTTTCGGAGGAAAAATTTTATGACTCGACTTGACAAAAAGCCGTCTCTTTTAAGACGCTTTTTTGCAGGCAACTCCTATTGCTGGCTTTCCTGCTTCTGCACAATAGGCGTTATGATGCTTGTTTTTTATTGCTACAATCTTTTCCCGTTCGGTGAAACAACCATTCTCAGAATGGACCTTTACCACCAGTACGGTCCTCTTTTTGCCGAATTCTATGACAGAGTGACTCAGCTCAAGAGCTTCCTCTATTCATGGCAGACCGGTCTGGGCTCACCGTTCCTCGGCAACTTCTTTAACTACCTTTCAAGCCCGACGGCGATAATCATGCTTCTCCTCGGTCATGAAAATATGCCCGAAGCCATTGCGGGAATGATAATAACAAAGGCCGCCCTTGCAGCAGCCTCCTTTACCTATTATCTTAAGAAATCGCAGGACAGACATGATTACACCTCTGCAGCCTTCGGTGTGCTTTACGCAATGAGCGGATATTTCATAGCATATTACTGGAATGTTATGTGGATTGATGCGATGGTTTATTTCCCTCTTGTAATTCTCGGAATTGAAAACATTATTAACAAACGCAATCCGAGAGTTTACATTGCCTCCCTTGCGCTCACCCTTTTATCAAGTTATTACATGGGATATATGACCTGCATATTCTCGGTTATTTATTTCCTTGTTTATTATTTCAGCAGACATGAAGCAGGCTCTGTTCACGTTTCAACTCCCTATACTCTTGATGAAAACGAACAAAAGGTTTATAAATTCAAGGATAAAATCAAGGGCAGCCTCTTCCTCAGAAGCGGATTTACATTTGCTTTCGCAAGTGTTGCGGCGGCAGGACTTGTTGCCGTATCACTCGTTCCCACCTTCTTCATTCTGAAAAACAGTTCGGCAACATCAGGCACTTTCCCGTCCAATTACGAATCCTATTATTCCATTTTTGATTTTCTTGCAAATCACCTTGCAAGTGTTAACCCGACCATTCGCAGCAGCGGCGATGATGTTCTTCCGAATGTTTTCTGCGGAATGGCAACGGTTATTCTTGTTCCGCTTTATCTTTTCACAAAATCCGTTCCTCTCAAGGAAAAAGTTGCCAATGTTGCGCTGCTCGGAATAATGTACTTCAGCTTCAACATCAACATTGTCAACTACATCTGGCACGGCTTCCATTATCCCAACGACCTTCCCTACCGCTGGTCATTTATGTATTCATTCATTCTCCTTGTGCTTGCATATAAAGCATTCACAAGACTCAACGAATTCGGCGGCAGAGCAATTCTCGGCACGGGTATGGCTGTTCTCGGATTTATAATTCTCGTTCAGGAGCTCGGCTCAAAGAACGTTGAAGAAATAACCGTTCTTATCAGCATCATTTTCACCGTTACCTATTGCCTTGTTTTCGCACTTATGAAGGATAAAAAATATCAGCAGTCGGCGGTTGCGGTGCTTCTTCTCTGCTGCGTCATAGGCGAGGTTTCATGCGCTAACACAGACCGTTACAGCATGGATCAGCCAAAGTCTAATTTCGTAGGTGACTATGCGGATTTCAAGGCTCTTAAAGAAGAACTTGACAACTATGACGGCGGCGATTTCTACCGCATGGATCTGACCTACAACAGAGCAAGAATGGACCCTGCATGGTACGGCTACAACGGTGTTTCCACATTCTCATCAATGGCATACGAAAAGATGTCAAACGTACAGAGTGACCTTGGTCTTAGCGGCAACTATATCAACAGCTACACCTATCATCTGCAGACCCCCATTTACAACATGATGCATTCTCTTAAATATATTGTTGACAATGACCCCGGCGTTAATGTTGCCGACGATTATTACACAGAGCTTATGACTCAGGGCAAATTTACAGCATATGAAAATAAATACTGCCTCCCCATAGGCTTTGCAGTAGGTTCGGATATAACAAACTGGCAGACAGATCTCAACAATCCTTTTACAGTGCAGAGTGATTGGTTTGAATATGCAACGGGAGTTTCCGATGTTTTCGGAATGATGACCATAGATGAAATCCGTTACTACAACATGGAGGAAATCACCTCAGGTCTTGAAACCGGAGATATCTATTACACAAAATCCGGTGCAGGCGAAGGTGAGCTTACCTTCTTCCTCAAAACCGAAGAAACAAAGCACTGCTATCTCTATGTTGACTCCTATGATTTTGACAGCATAACAATTAACAAAAACGGCGAAGAAGCAACACAGTATACTGACGAGCCTTATATCTATGATCTCGGCGTTGTAACACCTGAAGATGAGGTTATTGTTATCATTAACATTGAAGACAGCGAATACGGATATATCGACTTCTATCCTTACTATATTAACGAGGATGCGCTCAATGAAGGCTATGAAATTCTCAGCAGTCAGAGTCTCAGGGTTGATTCGTTTGAAGAAACCAGAATCAGCGGTACGGTATCTGTAGATTATGATTCTGTTTTCTTCACATCTATCCCTTATGACAAGGGCTGGACTGTAAAGATTGACGGAGTTGAAATAGCCGAAGAGGATTATATTGCACTCAAAGATGCATATCTCTGCTTCAATATTCCCGCAGGTGAACACACTGTTGAATTGAGCTTTATGCCTCAGGGACTTCTTATCGGTGCGGCAGTTTCGGTATTCACAATTATTGCTCTTATTTTTGCTGCAATGCTCTTTGCAAAGCGCAGAAAGAGCAAAGCAAACGAGCCTTTCGTTTACGTACCCGTTATTGAAGAATACGAAGCTGAAAATACCGACGGCGAAATCACGGAAGAGCCCGTAAATGTTGAAATTGATATTCCCGATGAGGAAATATCCGCCGAAGAAGAAATATCAATAATCGAGGAAGAAATCGAAAAGATTAATTCGGAAGAAAACGCCGAAGATGCAACTGACGAAACCGAATAACAGCAAAAAGCCAAGGCAGTTTCAAACCGCCTTGGCTTTAATTTTAACTTAGTTATTAAATAAGGTCTTTATACTGATAACATCTTACATAGTCAACCTTGAACTCGGCAGGCCAGTTTTCTTCGGGAGTAAGCTCAATTCTGCCTGTACCGTGTCTGTCCGATTCCTGAACGCCGTTGCTTCCTGCAAATTCACATGATAAAAGCAGATATTCGGGATTCTGCGAAACTCCGCCCTCGGGAGAAAGCCTGCCCGTTTCATAGCCGTTGATATAGAAAATGTATTCATTTTCATTCCACTCAACACCATAGGTATTATATTCCTCATAAGGGTCATTTTCTATAAAATACTTACCAATTGAATAGTTGACAATATCTTCACCGTATCCGTCATAAATAACGCCCGTTGTAACGCAGTCGTTGCCCCACCAATGGTCTTTATAATAGAATGATTCATAAACGTCAATCTCCGTGCCGTCACGGCCCGAGCCGTCAACATTCCCTACTCTGTCATTCATCATCCAGAAGGCGCTCCACATGCCCGTTGCGGCAGGAAGAATGCATCTTACCTCAAAATAACCGTAGCACTGCTGATATTTACCCTGAGTCGTTATCTCGCCGCAGTACCAGCCTGCTTTGTATTCATCAAAATCAATCTGCTCATGCCACTTTTCGTAATAATCGTTTTCAAGCGGCTCATCAAGATACTGAGCGGAAATAATAAGATTGCCGTCCTCAACTCTGACCATATCCTCATGCCAGTAGCCGCCCTTACGCTCTGTTACCCACCACGATGGACCCCATTTGGTTTTATCGAGCAAATCGCCATCAAATTCATCATTCCACACAAGCTCAAATTTGCTCATATCAATCTTGTTTTCCGTGGGGAGCTTGCCGAGGTCAAGCAAAGCAGGAAGCTCGGGATTTATAACCATAAGAATCGCAATTAAAATTTTAAGAATGGATTTCAGCATCTTACCACCTCTTTCTGTTCAAATGTTACCATAAAAGAAAAAAGGTGTCAACAGAATATTAAGAAAGCCCCGTGCAAGGAAGCAAGCACGGAGCTTTCGCGATAATAAATCTATTACCGCAAAGGATTTGAAAAACGGCGGATTTAACGGCTTATCCGCATAATTTTTATTACAATTCTCCATGAAGCTCGTTAAATCTGCTCGGGCAAGTCATAACCCTGACAAAAATACGGATTCAAGCATGCTGACCGACTGCACTTCAAAAAGAATTCGTTTTTCAGCCCCTCTGATTATTAATGGCAAAAAAATCGTTTTGTTACAAAAAATTTTTCAAAAAAAATGAATTTTGTTGTTTTGCACAAAAAGCACTGCATTTCCTGTGCATAACCACAAGTAAAAATCGGTTAACAAAATATGTTTATACAAACCAATAGGAGATTTAAAATGATTTTATCCCGGACAATATCCCGAGTTATAAATAAAACAAGCACCAAAGTAACAGCATTACTGTCACATTGGTGCTTTTTTTCTGTCAAGTCACGGGATTCTGACGACCGAAATCCGAGGGCATTGCCCCACCGTTTTCAAACGGATTCATGCCGCCTTGCGGCATTTCCGGTGGATTTTCACCGTTTCCGAAGGAGTTCATGCCCCCTTGCGGCATTTCGGGAGGGGTCTCTCCGTTTCCGAAGGAATTCATACCGTCCTGAGGCATTTCTCCGTTCATTTCGGGCAGCTCAGGAGTCTGAACATTCTGCGAAGATTTTTCGGTTGAAGGCTGAGTTGTTTCTTCAGCCGTATTTTTATCATTTACATCCGGTTCGGCATCAGGTTGAGAAGGCTGATTCATCTGAGGCATATCATCGTTACCGCCTCTGCCGCCCATCGACATTGTACCCATATCGGATATATTAATACCCGACGCATCAACCGCAGAGGAGAGAGAATCGGAATCCGAAGAATCCGTGGAGGAAATTGTTCCGCAAAGCTGTCCGCTTACGCTTTCAGCTCTGAGCATACAGAACTTTTTCAGAGTTGATGCGCCGAGCACGAAGCTGTCATAATCGCAAAACTTCGTGGGATCTTTCTCAACATAGGGGGAAATCATTTCGGTTACGGTATCAATCTCTTTTTCAATTTTGCCGCTGTCGAAATTTTCAGAAATAAACTGTGCGAAATATTCGTGATAAAGATTTGTATACTCTTCATTATCAAATATCCATGCAATCATAGGTCTGTCACTTATATCGCCGTCCGAAACGGGAGAATCAATGGGATAATTGACTGAGCTTGTTGCATCGGACGACTGAAATGTTCCGAAAGCAAGGTTATAGTCCCACGGAAGCATGGACAAAACTCCGTCTTTTTCGTAAAGATAATAGTTGTGAATCATGCTGCCCGTATAGCTGTCGCCGTTAACAACAAAATTATGAACAACAAAATATTTTATAACCTGCTCAACATCAACAACAGATTCAACATTCTCACCGCTGCTGAGTTTTTTCAGCGATTCAATGAGCCGTGTTTTATCTGCATCGGTTACATCCGTTTTGGCATTATCAAAAATATTCGAGTAACTGTCGAAGGAATCATCGATATATTTGAGCTTAACATCATCGCTGCCCATACCGCCGCCCATGCCGCCTTTATCTCCGCCGGGCATTTCAAAGGTGCCTTCATCCATAACAGCCTTGAAAAGAGCCTCAATATCCACACCGTCAAGCTTTGAAATAACCTCCTGAACTGTTTCCGGTGTTATATTATTTAAATCAATTCCGTCGATAATCGAAGAATCAATTCCCTGCTCCTCAAGTGCCGATTTAAGCTTTTCTTCATCAACGGAAAATGAGCCGCCGAAGCCTCCTTGGTTACCTCTGCCGCCGAAATCACCGCCGTCAAAATTCTCAGGCATTTCAGGCATTTGAGACATATCCGGAGTTTCTCCGTTTGCAAAAGATTTCTGGCCTCTGCCGCCAAAGCCATCGGAAGGAGCAGACATTGGATTTTCACTGTTTGTTTCACCGTTTTCGGTATCATATCTGTTTTCAAACTCTGAAAAATCGAAGTCTTTTCCGTTGCCTCTGCCGCCTCCGAAGCTCATGCTGTCAGGCTTATATAATTCGCCGTAATCGCTGCCGTAGTTTCTCTGCAAAAAGCCGTCTTCAATTCCCTCAACGGCAAGATACAGTCCGAAATCCTCACCGTTAACGGTTATATAAACATAACTGCAAAGAGGAGCTGCAACGCCGAATTCACCCATCATGCGATACACAAGATAATCTTTCATATAGGTATTATCCTGAATAATATTATTAAGGCTGATTTTATCAAGTCCGTAATAGCTTTTTGTGTTATCGTACTGGTCAAATTCAAGCTTGAAGCTGTATCTGTTGCTGTCCATCTGTGAAACATTGCTCAGCGAAGTATTACCCTTTGCTCTTATACCCACATTGGCGTATTTTTCGCCGTCAATAACCACCGAGCAAGAGGTATATTCCTCGTTTTCGCAGGTTTCGATAAAACCGTCCCAATCATTCATTACGATATCTACGGTGTGAACTCTGTCAGTGCTGAAAAGACGGTTTTCATAACCCGACGTTTTTCCTGCCGAAACTATGCCCAGAGATTTTCCGTTCATGAAAACAGCGGTTATTATGAGTGCAAGAACAACGGCTACACAGCAGATTTTATCAATATGCTTATGCGTTGACATGCTGTTCACCTCAACCCATGTAATCGCCGTTATAGCTTACAAGAACAGCGCTGTTGATTCCGTTCATTGATGAAAGCTCATTGATGAAATCTGTATTATCATCCTTAAGACGGATTTCAAGAGTAAGCTCAACGCTTCCGCTCTGTGCGGTCTTGCTCTTGACAATGCACTTATTAACCTTATCCTTAAGATAATTCTTTGCATTTTCTTCACTTGCATGAGAATCGCAGTTAAGAACTACAAGATAAGGGTTGAAATGCGATTTTCTGTTAACGAAAACAAGAAGTACAACGCCGATAATAACGCTGCCGATAACTGCAAGAGGAATCATACCCGCTGCAAGAACAATACCCGCTGCAATTGCCCAGAAAAGGAATGCGATATCGAGAGGCTCTTTGATAGCTGTTCTGAAACGTACAATTGAAAGAGCACCGACCATACCGAGCGAAAGAACAACATTGCTCGTAACCGCAAGGATAACAAGAGTTGTAATCATTGTAAGTGCAACGAGGGTTACGCCGAAGCTTGAGGAATACATAACGCCGTTAAAGGTCTTTTTGTAAACCATAAAAATAAAAAGTCCGATGAAGAATGCAAGTGCCATGGCAATTGCCATATCAAGAAAGCTTACGCTTGCAATGTTTTCAATAAAGCTTGATTTAAAAATATCCGAAAAATTCATAATAAATATCTCCTTTTAATCGTAAATTCTGCATATTGCGTATTTTGAAAAAGCGGATGTGCGTCTGTCACCGAGCTGAACCGAATTCCTTATTACAGACGGTAAAAACTCATCCCATTTAACCTCAAGTACAATAGGGTTATCGGGCACGGAAACCGTCGGGCAATCTTTGCCGAAAAAATCCTTTGATGCAAGACCTGTTTTTATATCATAATCAAGCGTAACTCTTACATTTCCCGCAGGATAAATAAACGGTTCACGCCAATAATCAACTATCGTTTTCGGTTTAAGCTGCTGAACTGTCATTTTATGATGCAGCTCTCTGACAAGCTCATCATCAGATTCCTTCATCCAGCCGATATCGCCGTCAATGATTTTACGGACTTCATCTTCGGTAAGGTCAGCACTTTTCTTGTTGCAAAGTCCTGAGATTTTACTCTTTTTTTCAAGATGAATAACCGAAGCATCAAAATTATAATATCTTATTCTGAATTTTTCCCGTCGGCTTATTCCGTCATTTTTTTCCCTCAAAGCAGTATCGGCAGGAGTATCGAAATAAAGGCTTCTGATAAAATATCTGCCGTCAACGGCGTTTTTGTCCGTATTCATAACCGCTTTCAGCCTCTGACGCAGCACAATCATATCACCGTAATTGATTATGTGCTTCCATTCATGGCGAAAATCCAATCCTTATCACCTCTTTTTCTGTAATTCATGCCGAAATAATACCACGAAAAACTGAATTTAAACTGAAAAACTGTTTCAGACAATGTAAAAGAACTGTAAACAATTTGTTTTTCAGCTTTATTTCAGCAAGCAAGAATATTATAATAATCGGTAGGTGAAATTTATGAAAATATTGATAATAGAAGATGAAAAAATCCTTGCCGATTCGCTTAAAACACTTCTTGAAAGCAAAGGATTTGAGGTTGAAGCGGTTTATGACGGCGAAACAGGCAAGGAATATGCCGAGCTTGGCATTTATGATTTGCTCATACTTGATGTTATGATGCCTAAAATGGACGGCTATGAGGTTGCAAGGCAGGTACGTTCAAAACGTTGTTCAACTCCCATACTTATGCTCACGGCAAAATCCGAGGTTGAGGACAGAATCAAGGGACTCAACAGCGGAGCTGATTATTATTTAACAAAGCCGTTTTATACAGCTGAATTGCTTGCATGCATAAATGCGCTTCTGCGCCGTCAGGGAAATCAGGTGGATGAGCTTGTTTTCGGCAACACCTCGCTCGACCTTGCATCGGGTAAGCTGATATGCGGAGAAAAAAGCGTTCGTCTTTCGGCAAAGGAGTTTGATGTTATGCGTCTGCTCATGCAGTCCAAAGACCGCAATCTTTCAAAGGAAGCACTTCTTGCAAGGGTATGGGGCTATGATTCCAATGCGGTTGAAAACCATGTTGAAGTCTATATAGGATTCCTGCGCAAAAAGCTCCGAAGCATCGGTTCGGATATAAGCATCGAAGCCATAAGGCGGCTCGGTTATCATCTGGAGGTAAAATAATGCTTAAAAGGCTGAAAATAAAGTTTATATGTATTTTTATGATAACGGTAACAATCATGCTGGGCACTATTCTCGGCACGGTTATATCGCTTACCAAAAAAAACATTGAACAGCAAAGCATTTCCGCAATGAGAGATATCGCCTCGCCTCCGATACTGCACGGAATGCCCGATAATAAATTTGAACCTCTTAACAGCAAGCCGTATTTCATACTGCTTGTTTCTCCGGAAGGAGAATTGATAGCCGAGAACAACGGTTTTTTTGATTTATCCGACGAAGAATATATAAACGCTCTGTTTGAGCATGCCGAAAACTGCAAAGAAGAAAGCGGAATCGCTCCCGATACAACACTGCGTTTTTTAAGAAGTAAAACTCCAATGGGTAACAGCTACATTTTCACCGATATTTCCGCTGAGGCTGATATGCTTGAAAGTCTTTATGTAACGAGCTTTTCAATCGGGCTGGCAGCTTTTTTCCTTTTCTTTATCATAAGCTTTTTCCTTGCGAAATGGGCTGTAAAACCCGTTGAAGAGGCATGGGATAAGCAAAAACAGTTCATTGCCGATGCATCGCACGAACTGAAAACGCCCTTAACCGTTATCATGACAAATGCAGAGCTTTTGCAATCGGAGAAAACGGAAGAAGAAAAAAACAGATTTACCGATAATATTCTCACAATGTCAAAACAGATGCGAGGGCTTGTTGAAAGCCTTTTGGAGCTTGCACGAATCGATAACGGCAGCATAGCAAAGGATTTCAAAGTAATCAATCTGAGCGAAACCGCATCCGATGCACTTCTCCCCTTCGAGGCGCTGTTTTTTGAAAAAGAACAGAATTTCAGCAGTGAAATCGAACCCGATATCAGCATAAACGGTAATTCAGAACAGATAAAACAGGTCATTGATATTCTTCTCGACAATGCGCACAAATATTCCCCCAAAGGCTCGGAAATAAAGCTGATTCTAAAAAAACAGAGCAAAAATCAATGCCGACTTTCACTACTAAACGAGGGTGAAACAATTCCTGCCGCAGAACTGAAAAACATATTCAAACGATTCTACAGAGGCGATAAAACGAGGCAGATGAATCACAGCTACGGGCTCGGTCTTTCAATAGCAAAAAACATTGTTGCAGAGCATTCAGGCAAAATTTTTGCCGAAAGCAAAGACGGTATTAACACCTTCACGGTGCAGCTCCATACGGTATAATTAAAAATCCGAACCTTTATCCAATCGGTAAAAGGTTCGGATTTTGTTGATATATCAGGAATGTACGGTTCTGATTCAAAGCAAAAAGAACTCACGCTTTGCGTTTTTCTGCAATTTCAATTCATATGTTATAATTTCAGATTTTCAGGAGTAATGTTTTCCGAGGAATCATTTACCGTGTTGTTAAAGTCTTTCCGCATCGGCAACGTTTTGCATTCTGCTGCACATTCAAGCTTCTCTGCGTTACATTCAAAACGGGATACGGGAGAAAGATCGCCTTTGGTTGAATGAAAAATTCCCCCGCTCCGGTATTCGGCTGATTCAATCATTATGCGAAGCGCATATCATTCTCTTGTAGAAACAAGCGTAATATTTCTCCTTGAAGTTTATTTTCCCAATATCTCAGAAAGATTGTTTTGAATTTTTTCCGCAACATCAGGTTTGTTCATTGAGTACACATGAACATTGGTTATGCCGTTTGCATAAAGGTCAATAATCTGATCTGTTGCATAAGCAATTCCCGCCTGCTTCATTGCTGCAGGATCATAACCGAATTTATCAACAAGACTTTTAAATCTCTGCGGCATAAATGAGCCCGAAAGTTTAATCGCTCTTGCAACTTGGTTTGCGTTTGTTATCGGCATGATTCCCGGAATAATCGGAACGGTTATTCCCGCCTCACGGATTTTATACAGGAAAGTGTAAAGAAGGTTGTTATCGAAAAACATCTGAGTTGTGAGAAACTCACAGCCCGCATCGACCTTTTCTTTCAGATATGCAATATCTTCCTTTTGATCAAAGCTCTCCGGATGTATTTCGGGATAGCATGCACCGCCTATACAAAAATCCGCATCGGCTTCTTTTAATTCACGAATCAAATCAATCGCATGCTGATAATCCCAACCGCTTCTGTCCGCATCATCAAGATGAGTGG